>CAURQE010000012.1:0-90532 GCA_963527315.1 uncultured Campylobacter sp. | reverse complement strand
CCGAAGAGATAAAAGAGATACTAAACATCCAAAAGATAGCCGAGGGAATGCCCGAAGCCAAGCTTCAAAAAAATCTGCTGGAGAGCAAATGATGGAGGCTGCTCCCGGTATCGCAAAATACCAGCTCGTCCAAAGGCTAGCCAAATACGGCATAAACGGTATAATCGACGTTAAGCTTTTAAAATGGGCGAAGATTAATGGTATAAATTTGCATTTCGTCTTTTCGCACCCCGCCGCAAAGCAAACCTTTGAGCTAAACAAAGAGAATATCAAGGCTAGGCTAAGAGAGTTTTGGGCGGATAACCTTGCCGCGATTAAAGAAGCGGGCATAATCTTTCGCGACATAAGCTGCGAGGTCATATACCGCTTGCCGCGCGATACGCAAGCTATGCAAGAAGAAAAGAAGCCCTATGAGGAGCTCTCAAACGGCAGCTTTGAAAACAGAGCCAAAACCCCGTCCATAAGGCTAGGCTTTGAACAAATAAGAAAACATATAATCGCCGACCTAGAAAGCGGCAAGAGCGTGTATGCCGGAGACGCGATATGAAATACCATAGATATATTTTTGCGGCGAGGAGTAAAAATGAGAGAGATTGAATATAGGGTTTGGGACGAAATCGAAAGAGAGATGTATATCGTAGAAGAGATAAATTTTCCTTTTAAAACGGCAACGGTCATAAAAAGAAAAAACGAAAGGGCGCTTAGGGTATATTTTCATACTCGCGAAGTTAAGCTCATGCAATACATCGGCTCAAAAGATAGAAACGGCGTAAAAATTTACGAGGACGACGTCATCCGTCACCACAGCAACAAAGATAAAACCGACTATATAATCAAGTGGCACGACGCAAGCTTTGGTTTTATCGCAAGGCCAATAAAAGAAAAGCCGGGACGCCCACACCTAAATCAAGCCACGATGCTTAGCTATGAGATTGTCGGCAATATCTACAAAAACCCGGAACTTTTAAGAGGGGAGTAAAAATGACCAAAAATCAAGACCTCTATAGAAAGCAGCTGCTAACCATCATCCACACCAACCCGCTATATCGCGAGATAAAGCGTAACGAAGCGTGGCAAGACTGGCTAGATCTTAGATTTGGCGTAAAAAGCAGCAAGGAGCTAAGCATAAACGAGCTAAACACGGCCGTAAATATCTTGCGCGGCAAGTGCGAGGATAGGCTAAATTTTACGCCCGACTTCGCGGGCCGAAACCTAGCAAAGCCCGATAAAATCACGCAAAAACAGATCAAAAAAATAGAAATTTTGATAAACGAACTGGGCTGGGACGAGCCTGCTAGGCTTAGATTTTTTTATAGGCAAACGGGCTGCCTGGTGCCTAAGCTATATATGCTCGATAAAAAACGAGCGAACAAGATAATCACGGGGCTTGAGGCCGTGATCAAGACGCAAAGAGCCAAGGCTAGAGGCTAAAAAGACTTTAAAATTTTAAAAATATGCGCTAAAATCGGCCTAGAAATATAAAATTTGGGAGGTTTTGGCGTGTTTTGTCCGTATTGCGGAAACGAAAAAACAAGAGTAATGACGACCATCAAAAGTTTGCAGAATAAACGCTACCGCATGTGCGAAAAATGCGGCAAAAGCTTTCCTACTATAGAGGCTGTATTTTTTGACGAATATTGGAAGATATACGCTAAAGATACCGCCAAAAAAGGCGAAATGAGGAGCTTGTTCGATGAATAGAGATACGCTGCTGCATCATCTTTTAAAATCTAAGGCCGACAAAAGCAAGACCCCTGAAGAGATCATAGACGAGTTTATAAAGCAGCACTCAAAGCTAGTCGGCAAGCAGCTAGAAGAGCAGCTTGCCAATCTCCTCATATTCATCAGCCAAAACTACGATATGGATAAAGACACCCTAAAACAGCTCGTAGACTCCAAAATTTCAGCCCTGGGTATAAACGTAAATCCTTTAAATTTGGAAGAGACCTACAAAAAACTATCCCTTCAAGGAGTGAGCATCGGCATAGCCTTCGACAGGGTGGATATGCAAGCTATCGAATCTATGCGTAATAACTTCTACTGGATGAGGAGCGAATTTAACGATAAATTTCAATCAAGACTGATGGACATCACCCAAAAAGTCTTTGAGGGCGAGATCCCGCGCGCCCAGATGGCTGCCAAGCTAAAAGAGGAATTCTCAAACGAGCTAAAAATGGACATGAGCTATTTTGAAGGGGTGAGCGATCACATCATATCCCAGAGCCAAAACATAGCCAGAGTAAATCAGGCAAGAAAGTACGATGCGCCTTTTTATAAGGTGGTGGCCATAATGGACTCTAAGACCTCAGACATATGCCGCTCTATGAACGGGCGAGTGATACCGGCAGAGCATCTAGAAAGACAAGCAAACGCTATCACCGCAGCAAAAAGCATGGCGGCTAAAAAAGCGGCCGCTACGTGGAGAAACGAGCCTTATCTAGGTAGAAGCGATAAGATGGATGCAAGCTTCGGACTTCCGCCATATCATTTCCGCTGCCGCACCGAAGTAGTACCTGTTTGGGTAGACGAATACGAGATCGAGGGCGTTAAGATGAAAGCTACGCAAGCGCCCGGCAAGGACGAAGTCTTAAGGCATATCGACAAGACCGGAGTGGAGAGAATACTAGACAGCAAAGCAGCAAACGGCGAACACGGACTAAAATATAGGCTACAAAAAGACGGTAATTTAAGGCAAGACATTATAAAGGCACTAAATTCGATAGTCGCCATCGCTCCCAAAAAAGGTGAAGCTAACAAGATGAACGCCATAAGCCAAAACGGATATTTTCTGGTATTTGACGGCGTAAGGCTGGTAACGGCGTATAAACACGATGATATAAAAGAGTATTTTAAGAAACAAAGTGTAACATTAAAACAAGAGATCATAAAAAGATGGTGGCAAGAATGAGAGAGTTTATTTTATACGTAGATACCGCAGAATGGGGTATATACGCCAAGGGTTATGAGCTTTGGGGTAACAAAGACTACGACAAAAAACGCAACAAAAAATACATGTTTGCTACTCTTTGCGTAAAAGATGGACTGATTATGGGTTTTTTTGATATATCTATCGATGACGAAACTATAAAAATAGCCAAAAATGATGAGTTGATGCAAGAAACCTGCGAGTTTGAAGTTCTTATACATGATAAATTTAAAGAGCGCTTTAGTGGCACTTTTGTAGACGCATTAAAATACGCTCAAAAGACATTTAAATGAATTTTAAAAGACATTTAAAAAACTTCCTTTTTCGTATAGGTCAAGGTATCGTCCTAAAAGCAAAATACATAGCTCCTATAAAAACGGGCAACCTCAAAAAAGACATTCAAGTATTTGACGACCGTATCGAAAACTTTGAAATAGAGGTAGGAAACACAAGGCTTGCCCCATACGCAAAATTCGTTCACGACGGTACCGCTCCCCACGTCATAAAACCCAAAAAGATGAAAGCCCTAGCAAACGTAAAGACCGGGCAAATGTTCGGTAAAAAGGTAAACCACCCGGGCACGAAAGCAAATCCGTATCTTCTAAACGCCGCAGAGGACTTTTTTGACTCGCAAGACTTCGCGGCGGCTAAGCGCTCACTAGCCCAAAAGCTAGGCGAAGAGGTAGCAAGAGATATAAGAGCCTCTTTGCGCAGGAGCTAAATTTGAAAGCTATCGCGGTGCTTTTCCTGGCTTGTAATCTACTTTTTGGCTTTTCCGCTAAAGTTGTCAAGGTAAGCGACGGCGACACGATAACCGTGCTAACGCCAAACAAAGAGAGTATAAAAGTAAGGCTCTACGGCATAGATGCACCAGAAACCAAACAAGACTTCGGCAAAGCTTCAAAACAGTATCTTTCAAGTCTAATAGCGGGCAGGATCGTGGAAGTAAAAAGTAGCGGGCAAGATAGATACGGTAGGGTTTTAGGCATAATCTATCTAGATGGCGCGGATATAAATGCCAAAACGGTCGAAGAGGGTTACGCCTGGGCTTTCGTCAAATACTCCAAAATTTATGCCGCGCAGCAATCAAAGGCTATGAAAAACAAAGCCGGACTTTGGCGGCAAAAAGATCCGCAAGCTCCTTGGGATTTTAGAAAAGCTAAGAAAAAGCGAAAATAACGCTAAATTTAATCAAAAAAGATATAATCGCAATACGTTCCGAAAAGAGGCGCCGCGCGCTAAATTTCGCTAAGAGCGGAGCCGCCCGGCTTCGCTTGGATTATATTATAATCGCCCCTCCGCCCTTTCGTTTGATAACCGCTTGAATGTTTCTGCACGCTAGAGCCAATGCCCAAAACCTATCGGCGTGTCCGTATTCGTTTCTTTTTGCGTCGTATTTGAAGCTTTTTACTCCGGCCATGCGTTTAATCGCGTGAAGATCGGCGATAAGCAGCGGATCGTTTGGTATCTTGATACGCTTGTCTTCAAATAGCTTTTTCAAATTTAGCGCCATTTCTTCCTTGACGGGAGCGGTAAAATACACGCCGCTTACTCTGCTTTTGAATTTCGTATGCATGGTTTCGGCCAAATTTAGACCGATGCCGGTCTTATCGATATTTAGCACGGCAAGCGGATAGGTGCGCATGTGTGCGCTCAAGACGTCCTCTTGCTCTTTAAATTTGGCTTTTGCGTAGATCTCCATCATCGCTACTTCATAGGTATTTTCTACGCTTTTGACGCAAGCAAGGCTCGAGCGGTCGCTTACGCGGCCTATATCGTAGCCGCAAAGAAGCGGGGTTTCGCTCGTAGGCTGGTAGTACCCGAATTTGCTATCTACGCAAGACTTGATAAGGTTGATCGAAAGCAGGCTATTTTCATCATCGATAAATACGCACTCGTAAGCGCTAGCCCAGGTATCGGCATCAAATAGCGCCCGCATGGTCTCAAGGTCAAACTCCAGCCCGTCGGCCATCGCGTCGTAAATGCTAACCCTAAAACGCTCGAACATCTTGTATTTTGACTCGTCCGTAAATAGCTCGTGAAATAGCGAGCGCTCCTCAAACGGAGTAGATAGTATCGTTAGGCGCCCCTTGACCGCGCCTATACTAGGCACGAAGGCGTGCCAAATCTTTTTCGAGTTTGGATACCAGGCAAACTCGTCCATCCAAATATCGCCCGTAAAGCCTTGCACCGTGCGGAAATTATGCGCCAAAGCCTTAATAATCGCACCGTTTTCAAGCGTGATCTCGGTTTCGCTATCTTTGGCGAGAGGTATACCGAATTTTTGCGCCCAAAAACGCATATATCTCATCAAGATAAGCGCTTGCTCTTCAGATGCCGACAAAAACAGCTGATTACGGCCGCCTACGGCTCCTACTAGCGCGTCTGCCGCGGCAACGTAGCTAAAGCCGATTTGACGAGATTTTAGCACTATCCTAAACTGAGCGTCGGAGCTCATAAATTTAGCCTGATATGCAAATAATCCGCCCTCTTTTAGTATGCTTTGCCTTAGCTCGCTTGCCGCTTTGTCCAAATTTACGGGCGGGCGCACGTAAGCCTTGGCCTCTTTTTTCTTTTTGTCTTCGCCCGTTAGCTTATTTAGCGCCACCACTAGATCGGCTAACATCGCAGTCTCTTCGCTAGATATATCTTGCTTTGAGCTTAGCGCCTCGATTTTTCCGTGCAAAGAATTTATGGCGTTTTCTATGCTCGCTTCATACTTTTTTGCTTCATTCGCCCACTTGGTTAGCGTTGGGCGCGATACTTTCATCTGCTGCGCCACCAAAACGCAGCTCACCCCACTAGCTAGCAAATTTATACACTCTTCTTTAAATTCTTTCGTATAAGCCATTTTCAGCCCTTTAAAATTGTTTTTAATACTCTGGGTTAGGTCAAAGTCTTTTAAACGTTTTTAAACACCTTTTAAAAGCGTTTAAAGGGGTGTTTATAAATTCTTTTGCCACCCTAAAATACTTCTTGCCTCGTCTACAGTTATAATGCCTCTGCCTACAAGCTCGGTCACTATCGCGCCGTCGTCCTTAAAATTCGTGACGTCTACGGCTTTTAGCACTACTTTGATGCCTACGCTTTCAAAAAAGCCCTCGATAAGCTCGATCTTTGGTTTGATCTCTATCTCGTTGAATTGTTGAAGCTGTCCGATTAGCTCGCCGCCTCCGCCAAGTCCGCCCGCATCCATAATGCCAAGCAGCCTAGGCGGTATACCGTGGGCGGCGGCTATCTCGTCTCTAGTTACCTTTTTGAGCTTCTCAAAACTTATGTCTTCAACTCCGCCCAGCTTTTCAAATCTGATTTTTCCCTCTTTATCGCCGACTCCGCCGCCCGTGTAGGCTAGTAGCGTCTTGTGAGCGTTACCGCTACCTTTAAAACTCGAGCTAAAAAAGCTTTTGTAGGTGGCAATTTGCTCCTGACTTGGCTCGTTATTTTCGTGGACTATGGCAAGATCGGGTCTGGCGCCGTTTTGAAAAAAGGCATAGTTGTAGTTGTCGGCCTCTTTGTTGGTGAGAATTCCAAGCATCGTAGCAAGATAATCGGGCTCCCCGTAAAATCTAGAGCTTGGGGAGTAGTATTTGAGATAATAACCGTCCAGCTTTTGTTTTTGGCCGGTTCTGCTAAGCTGAAACATCTCTCTGGCTAAATTCGTGCGCCATTCGACGGCGGGGATGTTGTATAGATAGTACCTGCTTGCGGTGCCGGCTTTTTCTACCGGAGCATTGCCGTAAAGCTCAAGGTTGTAGCAAAACTCAAACAAAAAAGACTTTGCCGAAACGCCCGGCGGTAGAAATTTAGCTATTTCGCTTTCCTCTATTTCTATTTGGCTAAGCATTCCGGCCTTGATCTTGATTGCGCGGCGATGATATACGTTTGCGTAGTGAAGCGCAAGCAGATTTTCAAAACTTATAAAAGGCTCTATTAGTCCGCCGCTTTCTTCGTCGTGAGCTACTTGCGTGCTATCCACGCTAGATTTAAAAATATGTTCGTTCATTTTTCCTCTTTTTGCGTTTTTCGTAATTTTACAAAGAATATTTTTGCTTCAAATACTATATAGCGGGCATCGGCGAAATAACTTTTTTTAAAAATCCATAAAATTGCCGTATCAAACCACGACAAGGAGAGGCGATGAGCAAGAGGCTAAAAAATTTAAACATCACTCATATTTCGCTCGTAAAAGCCGGAGCTAATAAAAAGAACATCATTTATAAAAGCTCCGACGCGCAAACGAACTATGAAAAAGACGTCGTATTCGCTAAGAGAGACGACGAGAAAGGTATCGTGTACGGCATCGTCTATTCGCCGGGCGAAGTAGACACCCAGGGCGATTTTGCCGACGCGGCCGAGATCGAAAAGGCGGCATACGCGTTTATGAAAGGGCTAAACGGCGGCAACGTAGACCGCGACCACAATTTCAAGCCCGACGGCGCATACGTTGCCGAAAGCTGGATACTACGCAAGGGCGACGCGCTTTTTCCTAACGAAAAAGAGGGAAGCTGGGCGGTAGCCATCAAGCTTGAGAGCGATGAACTTAAAGACGCCGTTAAAAAAGGCGAGATAGCGGGTCTTTCTATGGCCGGAACCGGAGTGCGCGAGGATATGGAAAAAAGCGAATCTAAAAACGGTATCGCCGACGCCATCACCAAAGGCTTTAACGCTCTATTTGAAAAATTTACGAACCAAAAAGGAGAAAACATGAATAAAAACGACGTTCCAAATCAAGACGCCAAGATACAAAAAGCGATTGAAGAGGGATTTAAGAAAATGGACGAGAGCCTAAGCGCGCTTGAAAAACGTATCGACGAGCTCGAAAAGGTCGCAAAATCCAGCAAACAAAACGAAGACGTAACTAAAACAGACGAGATAGAGGGGGTATTATGAAAAGACTGCAAGACATCGCAAAAGCAAGGGGAAATATGAGTGCGGCGGATATGTACGCCGACGGACATTTAACCCCGGAACAATCTAGAAAAATGATCTCTACGATCATTGAAAAAAATCAGTTTTTGCAAAAAATCACTATAGATAAGACCAAAAAGCTTCAAAAGACCTTTGATATTTGGAGCCTGGCTAGCGGGATTTTAGTGAGGGTTAATCCGGGAAATAAACCTACTAGCGCCCAAAGAGAAAAGCTTGGCATAGGCTCGGTAAAGCTTGATAATAAAGTCGTGCAACTATGGGCTAGCATAACCCAAGACACGCTTGAAGATAACGCCGATAATCCGAAATTCGAGACTGAAACATTTGCCGAGTTTGATAAGGCGTTTTCAAACGATCTTCAAAACCTCGGCATGATAGGCGCGAAAGACGACTACGATCAAGAAAAATTTGAAAACCTCAATAAAGGCTGGTTTACGCTTGCCAAAGAAAATTCACAGGTAACTAAGCTGGAGCATAAAAAAACCAGCAAAATGATCGACAAGCTTAGCGCAGTAGTCAAGGCTTCAAACGAAGACGTGCTAACCCAAAGCGTGATTCTCATTTCTCAAAGCGATTATCTTGCTTATCAGCAAGAAATCGGCGGCAGAAGCGGCGGACTTTCGATACTGCTCAACTCCGGTGCAAACCATATCCTTGGCGTACCGCTTGAGGTAGCCAGTTTCGTACCTAAGGGCAAATTTTTAATGACGCCTCTAAAAAATCTCATCATGAGCGTAGGCCTTGATATAAGAAGGACTCGATGGTACGACGTGGAAGAGAGCTGCCTCAAATACAAATTCGAGGTCTACAACGACTATCAGCTAGCCGTCGGTAAATGGGCCGTACTTTCCGAGGAAAACGACGCAGATAGCGACGGAGACGGCATCTAAGATGATCTTTGATGCCGCATTTAAGGACGCTCTAACCAAAAGGGCAAAAAGCGTCCTAAAAAACCCTAACGAAGTAACGCCAGAGGCCGTAGACGTCGTAACCAAAGAGGCGCAAGAAGAGTGTGCGGGCAAAGAGGTCAAAAGCTGGGCGATTATGGACTTTTCGATGATAAGGCTAAAAATATACCTAAAAATCGAGCTAAAAGAAGAGGACGTAATAATGCTAAAAAACGCGCTAAACGAGATCAAGAACTCGCCGCTTTCCGGGCAAAGTAAGCCGGACGGCCTAATTTATGAGGTCGTGTGATGCAAAACCTACACAAAACGGCGCAAAGCCTAAAAGAGCGCTTTGGCCTAATAGAGATTTGCGGATACGAGGCAATAGATCAGGCGGGCGACTACCTGGTCTTTGACGGGCTGGAGAGCAATGACGATCTATCCGATACGGCGATATTTAGCATCGCCGTAGCTAGACATTCTCTAAATGCGGACAAAGACGGCCTGCTTGAAAAGCTTGACGAGTTAAGGCTTGCGGTGTTTCAGTTTGGAGCGGCTAACGCTCCGCAAAAAATACTATCGAGCGTAAAAACGGCGTTTGTAAGCAACACTCTATACATAGCTAGAGTGGTGCTTAAAATCCAAATATCGCCCGAAATAGACGAATTTTAAAAAGGAGACAAAAAAATGGCACAAGAAAAAGTAGCAAGACTGGCCGTAGCCACGGTAAGCTTCACGCCTCAAGGCGCGAGCGAAAGTATAACCCTTGGATATCAGCAAAGCGTAAGTCTAAATAGAACCATCGAGAAAAAAGAGTTGTTAAGTAACGACGAGAGCCTAGGCGAAACGGTGATGGAGCTTGAAACGAAAGCGGAATATAGTTTCAGCACCGAAATAGGCGATGTAAATATCGCAAATTTGGCGCTTTGTTTTAAGGGCGTGGTCGAAGACGTAACGTATGCCGCAGCCGGCAAATTTTTCAACGGAAAAATAATCAAGGCCGACACCGAGCAAATACGAATCGGCGATCCAGTACTCAAAGACAACAAAATCTACACCGCTACCGAAAACATGGCGGCGGGTAGCTTCACGACAGACAAGTGCGCCCCGAGGATATATCCCGCAAAATTCAAAAGAATAGCGCCGCAAAAACTAGCCAACTCTCTGGGCAAAATCATCGTCGAGGGCAAAAACCTAGCCACAGACAAGGCTCAAATTTTAGTCATCCCGCTAGTTAATCTCAGCTTTGAGGGCGACGTGAGCGTAAGCGGGACCGATTTCGCCAAGCTAAGTCTCAAGGGCAAGGTGTTAAAGGCTCCGGGGGAAGAGCTATTTAGCTTTATGGATGGGGAATAAACCGCTATGGGCTTGTCTCGCCGCCTTATGCTTTGTTGCGTTTTCGGTCGCTTCACTGCGACGCACCACAAGTGCGCCTCATTCGCGCCCTTAACGCGCCTCGCCTAAGATTGCGATACTTCGCCCTAGTTTTTTGCATGGGTAAAACGCCCTTAATAAACAAAATTTAAAAAGGAAAAAACAATGAAAACACGCTTTCCGTTTGAGATAAACATCGACGAAAACAAATTCAAGCTCGAGTATAGGGAGCTCAAAAAGAGCGAAGCAAGAGACCTAGTAGGAGAATTTGCCGAGCTAAAAAAGCAAATAGACGCTAGCGACGCGCTCAAAAGCGAGATAGCTTCGCTTGAAGAGAAAAAGGAGATCAAAAACGGTATAGCCTCTACCCAAAGCGGCGACAAAAAAGCCAAAACGCTACAAGAAGTGCTTGTACTGATTGAGCAGATAGACGCAAAGCGCGCGGAGCAAAAAGAACTAGCTAACGCTTCTATCGATCTTGACGTCGCAGCCAAAAAGCGATTTGATCTAACTCTAGGCGGCGAGGATCTGGAGAAATTCAAAGCCGAAATCGAGAATAAAGGCCTAAGCTATCTATCGGTTATGGGCGCCATTGACGCCGCTATCGAGGCTGAGCGCGTAAAAAAGTAGAGAGGATGCTTGCCTGCGTTGAAGCAAAAATGAGCCCGGACGAGTTCGGGCTTGATTATTATGAGGCTTTGATGCTTCATGGGCAACAAATGGCAAGCGTAGTTAGGCGAGACTTTAACGGCGGATATTTTGAATGCGAGGTAATCGTTTTAAAGGCTTTTTGCAAGCGTTTTAAGATCGATTTTTTATGGATGTTTGACATTTCAAAACGCTATCTTGCCGCAATGAATAAAAGAGAGTAGAGCAAAAAACATGGCTAATAGCGACGTAAGCATAACCATCACCATAGACGGGCAAACTCATAGCTTGCGTACCGCAAGAGGCGACGTAAACGAGCTGGGGCGCAGCATAACCGGAGCTAATAGCGCCGCAAATACTCTTCGCGACTCTCTTGGCAAAATGGTGCTTGCCGTGGGCGGCGTAGCTGCGCTTACGTCCGCTTTTAAATCTTTCGCGGCTTCGGGTATCGAAGCAAACCGAAGCTTTGAAAACCTTAAAATCCAGCTCACGGGGCTCATCGCGGCCAATTCTTCAAACGTAAGCATGCTGGGTAAAACCCTCGACGCTCATGCTAAATGGAATATGAGCATGAAAGAAAGCGAAGGCATACTCAAAAAGCTCAATGAGACCAACGCTAAAACCAAATTTACGCTTGAGGAAATTACCGGCGCTTTCAATATGTTTTACGCCACTAGCGCAGGACAAGGCAGCAGAAACAAAGCCGTGCAGGCTATGGATAGCATAGCTCTAGCAGCCCAGGCCGTAGGCAAAAACCTAAGCGATCTAACGCCTATGATGGATAGCCTAGCAACCGGCACGGTAGTAGCGGCTTCCGAGATGGGCTCATTTATGAAGATAGTGGGCCTCACAAATGAAGAGTTAAAAAGGGCGAGCTCTGAGGGCAAGGTCTACGACGTAATCATAGAAAAGCTAGCCAAATATAAAGAGCTAAGCGCCGAGGCGGCTAAGGGCTACGAAGTGGCTTTGGGATCGCTAAAAAACGAACTCACCGAGCTCACTAGAGAGCTAACTAAGCCGATGTTTGACGTACTGACTTCTGGCATCGCCTCTTTTTCAAATTTCGTAAAAGAGAACAAAGCTACGATCATAGAGTGGGCGGGGTATATCGCGACCGCCGGAAAACACCTAGGCCTGCTTGCCGGAGCGTTTGTAGCAGCCAAGATTGGTACGGCGGCTTTTAACGCCGTGCTTGGTATATCAAGAGCTGCTATGGCGATCTTTTCGTCGTCCTTAACCGCTACTATTACGCTTACGTCTGCACTTGGGACCGGTATTACGGCGCTAAAAGCGGCATTTAAGGGCTTTTTGCCTACAGCTATCATCTTTGGCGCGGTTGAAGCGTTTATGGCGCTTAAAGACGGCATGGACGGGGCAAGGGCTAGCGCCGAAAAACTAAACCAGATCCTAAATACTACAAGCGAAGAGCTTAGCAAGCTAACTAAAAACCAGCTTGAATTTCGTCTAGTCGAGATCCGCAGAGAGCTAGACGCCACCAAAAAAGAGGCCGGCAAGCTGCAAGACAAGATCGCAAACGGCTTCATTTTTATGAGTAAAGACGCCCTCGTCGAAAACAGAGCCAAACTAGACGAACTTCAAAACAACATCCTTGATCTAGGCGCGGCCTACGGCGAGGTCGAGGACGTGCTAAACGGCAGAGGCAAAGGCGGCGCGGGCTCTGGCGAATCAAAAACCGACTCCTTGTTGCAAAACAAAATCGACGCCGTAAGCGCGGCTTTGGATAAAGCCGGCGAAAAAGCCAAAAACGTGACTACGCTAGGACGTCTAAAAACGGAGCTAGCCGAGATCGACGGCCTCATAAAAAATTTGCAAAATCCTATAGCCGATCCCGAGAAAGAAAAAAAGAGGCTCGATACGCTCGAGGCCTTGCAAGTTATGCGCGAAAAAACGGCCAAACAGATAGCCGAATTTAACAAACAAGATGTAAAAAGCCTGGGCGACGTAAACTCCGCATACCGCGAGATAGCGCGCATAGGTATGAGCGAATATGAAAAAAAGCTAGACGACATCAATCAAAAAGAAAGAGATTGGATCAAAAACGGCGTCAGCAGACAAGACGCGGCCGCGGCAAAGCAAAAGCTATTTGACGCCCTGCAAACCGAGGAAGCCAATAAGGCAATCAAGGAATACAAAGATTTTCTAAACGAAAAAGAGGCCGCGCAAAAAGAGTACTATGAGGCTATCGGAGAATACGAAAAAGCGTGGAGTATAGAAAGCGCCAAGACCAAAGAAAAAATCAAAAAGCTAGAGCTAAACGAAGAGGACGCTAAAAAATACCTTGAAATTCAAAAGAAAAAATACCTCGAGCCGTACGTCAAACACTCAAAAGCGGCGTTTAAGGATATAAAAAACAGCTGGGCGGATACGGTTTCATCAATGCAAAAGACCGTGGACGACGGCTTTTTTAACTATTTCATAGGCAAGACGAAAAGCCTAAAAACCGCGCTAAAAGACATCGGCACAAACCTATTTCGCGATATGATTTCTCCGTATGCTCGCGTCTTGTCGCAGGGCATTTCGGGCGGTTTCGGGGCATTGCTTGGCGGCGGCTCAAATCTCGCGTCCATCGCCTCAAATCTAGGTCTAGCCAAAAACGATAGCGGCGGCTGGATAGGATCGGTCGGCGGCACCACCGTAGAGCTTAGCAGCACCGGACAAATTTTAAGAGGCGCGGACGCTCTAGACAAAAGCACGACGAGCTTGCTTAGCTCGGTTTCAAATTTGCAAAGCGCATACTCTTTGCTTACTAGCGGCTATACGGGCTTTATATCTAGTTTTACCAGCACGCCCGCATTAAACGCGGCTTCTTGGCTATCTATGCACGGATATGCGGGGCTAGGCCAAGGCGTGTACGGTTTCGGGACGGGTGTAAAAGGCGCTCTAACGGCTACGCAGTTTAGCGGCGCCGGCACTGCTCCGTATATGGCAGGCTCTGCGTTTGGCGGAGCGGCTCTTGGATACGGCATAGGCTATCTCGGGGACAAGCTTTTCAAAGCCAACACTTACGCTAGCACGGGCGGAGCGCTCGGAGGCGCTGCGGGCGGTCTGATAGCCGGCATGAAAGCGGGATCTTCTATGGGTCCTTGGGGTGCCGTTATCGGCGCGGTAGCCGGAGCTCTCATCGGCGGAGCATTCGGCAAGAAAAAAGCGACCGGTAGCGGAATATCCGTACTGCAAGACATAACCGCGGGTGATACGCTAAGCAACCAAAACATCCGTTCCTACATCGATATGCAAAAGAAAGGCTGGTTCTCAAAGAAAAGCTGGACTGAAATGAGCGACCTAGACGACGCCTCTATGAGAGAGATCGGCGCGCAGCTTCGCTCTATAAACAGAATGGCTAGCCGCGCCGGAGCTTTGGCGAGCCTAACCCTAAAAACGGGCAAGTATAGCGGCGAAAGCCTAGCAAACGAGGGCTTTGCCAAAGCAATACTTCGATCTATGACCGGGCAAGCCGAGCAGATGTGGGCGGAAGTAACAGAGAGCGGCGGCAAAAAGCGAAAAGGTCTGCTAGGCAAGGTGAGCGGCGTATTTGAAAAGGCTATGAAATTTAGCCCCTCAAGCATCATCAATCGCATAACCAAACCGCTTGACGACGCTATCAGTAAAACTATGAACAAAGCAGGCCTTGGCGCGATCGACGATATGGCGCGAGGTATGAGAGACGAGTTTGGCAAGGCTAGCGACGGAAATATCTTTGGCCTAAAAAGCTCGCGAAAGATAGACGACCTGCTAAATTTGAGCAAAGACGAGAGCAACAAAAACCAAAGGCTAGTCGATAATCCCGAGTTTTCCCGTATGTGGAAAGACTGGGAGGAGCAGGCGAAGAAAGCGAATAAAAAGGTCATCGAGCTTATGAGCGAGAGCCTAGGAGCGATCGCGGATAGCTACAAGAGCCTTGAGCTCCTCAGCGTAAGAAATCCTATCAAGCAGGTAGAAATCTCAATGCGCCAAGCCTTTGAGAGCTTTACGGACGCGGCAGAAGCTTTGAAGCTTGATATACCAAAAGAAATGGGAAGCATAGCAGACCTTAGCGTAGCGCGTATGGCGCAGGCATACCGCAAAGCTATCGCGTCAGACTTCACAAAAAGCAACGTAGACAGCCTAAACGGCCTAGTCAAAGCCTACGAAGCGGCGAAAAAAGCGCAGGATGAATACACCAAAGCTCTAGTCAGCTTCACGCAAAGCATAGCTCAGACGCAGGCGGGCTTTTTTACGGCGGTCGGTCGCGATACGAACGTGCTAACTTTGCAAAACATCTACACCAAATTTCGCGCTCTAGCAGGAAGCATAGAGGGCGATCTGGGCGCGGATGAGATGAGCCGCGTCTCAAAGCTTGGAAACACGAACGATCCTAGGGTTTGGGCGGAGTATTTCTACCGTATGAGCGCGGCGCAGATGCAAGAGTTTCTCTCTACTGGCAACGTCGAAATGAGAAAACAACTCTTAGAAGCCGTCACCGAGTACAACAACCACAGAAACCAAAACGGCGGGCACGACGTATGGTTGAAGTCCCTAACGGGCCTTGAAGAAATCGTCAAACAGATCAAAGCCCTAGACCTGGCCGAGCAAGCAAGAAAGATGCTCGAAGCGCAAAAACAGCAACTCGCCGTCCTAAATTTGCAAAAAAGCGCGATAGAAAAGCTAGCCTCTATGGCGAGCAAAATCCGCGAAAACGTCATAGACAATCAAACCGCCGGTATAAACTACGCCCTAGCGCTGCAAAAAGCAAAAGCGGCGTTTAGCGCGGGCCAATACGATAGCAAAGCATACGACGAGCTAAATAGCGCCGTAGCCAAACAAGAGCAAAATTTAAGGGATAACGCGGCCACCTACCAAGACTACCGATACGAAATGCTCAAACTAGCAAACGAAGTAGAGGGTATAGGCGGCGACGTAAATTTGGGCGACCTTTTGGAGCAAATCAAAAAGCTTGACAAACTGCTAAATAGCGCAAACGATACCTATTCGCAGCAGCTCGACGCGCTAAAAAAACAAAAAGAGGCGCTAGAGCTTGATAGCCAAAACCAAATCCACGCCCTGCACGATCTGCTCGGCAAAGATAGCCCCGTAGTTGCATATCTGCAAGCCGTTAGAGATGCGATCATAGCCGGCAAAGCCGCGCCCGAATACAAAGGCGCGCCGCCCGCAAACGTATCAAACGGAGCTACCACCGCAAACGGCGCGATCATAAGCTCAAGCTTGGATAAAGACATCAATCAAATTTATCTGGACGTGCTAGGCCGCAGCGTAGAGCAAGGCGGGCTGGACGCGTGGAAACGCAAAGCTCAGCTAGAAGGCCTTTCAAAACAGCAACTAAGGGCGCAGATAGAAGCTACGGCAAGAGCCGCTACGGGCGGCACCTCAAAACAAGACTTCATCGAATGGAGCAAGAAGCGGGGCTACAAACCGTTTGCGGACGGAGGCATCGTGACCAGGCCTACAAGAGCGCTCATAGGAGAAGCCGGCTACGACGAAGCGGTCATTCCGCTTGACGGCCGCGGCATCAAGGTAGATATGGGCGGTGCCTTTGAGGCGCTGGCAAAGAGGCTAGAGCGGGTAGAACAAATAGCCGCAAACATAGGCAGAGACGTGAGAGAAATGACGATGAACGCAAGGCAAACCGTAGAAAACGGAGCCGTAAACGTAAGGAGCATAGCATGACCGTAGTAGAAAAAGTGGATTTAACCCTCAAAGAGACCAATGCGCCAGCAGATACGATAAGGACCTTTTCAAAAGGTATGAACGTCGAGCTTGGCGAGGAGATCATATACGAGGGCGAAAAATACAAGGCCGCAAAGGCGATGACGAATATCCAGACTGAGCCAAGCAAGGACATAGCAAATTTCGCCCACATGGGGGCCATCAACGAAAAAGCGATGTTTGATAGGTACATCGGAACGCAAACGAGGAAAAAGGACGGGCAGCCGCTGAAATTTAAAATAGATACGGGCAAAAAGCGAGTGAATTGCTTTTCTTTTTTTAACGTCGACGGCAGCGAAATTTTTATCCGAAAAGCCGGTGCCCTCATAGCCCATAAACGCCTGCTAAACGCCGGGAGCCGTAGCTGGTGGGAGTATTTTTTTGAATTCGGCCAAGACTACAAAAAAGACGTAGTGTTATACACGGACAAATACTTCGGAGAGTTTGAAATAGAGATCACCCCAAACCGTTTGGGGGCAAATTTAGGCCATTTTTCGGCCGGGCAACGGGTGTTTCTTGGGTATACCGAGCTTGAAGCCGAGTTTGGCGTAAACGACTACAGCAGAAAGCAAAAGACCGCTTACGGAGACGTCTTTATAGCAAAAGGGCGCACGGCAAACTATATGAGCCTAGCCGTGGCGCTGCCCACCCCGCAGATAGACCGCGCGAGAGATACGCTAAAAAACCTATGCGGGGAGCTTACGACCTTTATAGGCGACGAGAAAGACAAAGGCTTCAAGAGCCTGCTAGTCTTTGGCTTTCTCAATGATTTTAGGATCAAGATCACGGGCGAGCAGTATAGCTCGCTCTCGATCAACGTAGAGGGAATAATCTAAATTTAAAGGAGAGGAAATGAAACAAATAACTAAGTTGCCTCAGCCGCCTACTACGGCCGAGCCTCAAAATTTCGACGACCGAGCCGACGCATTCGTAGGCGCGTTGCCCGCTTTCGTAACCGAAACCAACGAGCTAGCGGCGGAGGTAGAAGAGAGCTTGCAAACCGTGCGAACTCTCAAAGAGAATGCGGACGCCTCAAAGCAGGCCGCGCAGACTTCCGCACAAGCTGCTAGCGAAGCAAAAGAAGCGGCGGCAAGAAGCGCAAACGAGGCCGAAAGTAGCGCGCAAGCGGCAAGCGAAGCAAAAACCGCAGCCGCGACGAGCGCGCAAGAAGCCAAAGAGAGAGCGCAAGCGGTAGCGGAAACCAAAGAGGAGCTATCAGGCTCGCTAGGCGCGCTTGAAGAGATGAAAAAAATAGTCGCGACGGGTTTCATCGACGATACTCAGACAAGAACGAATTTAACCTATTCGAGTAAAAAGATCGATAGCGATTTTTCAAAGACGGATCACAACCACGATACGACCTATTTATCTATTGAGAAATTTAATGAATTTAAGACGAAAGTAGTCAAAAAACAAAATAATCTCGATTTTATGGTTAATTTCTTGCAAGACGTTACGGCAGACGGCGTAGCCGTAAAAATAGACGATACGAGCAATTCGGTCTACTCTTTTGTGGAAGGCAGCGATCTTGTTTTGCACGTGGATAACGGAAAATATTTTTATATAGGCGCAATGGGGTCAGGCAGAACTATCATATCGGACGAAATAAAAAATCCAAACCGCAAGAATATATTAAAAAGACATCAAGACCTCGCCCCGTACCCAAGCGCCGAAGTTTTATTTTTGTATAAAATCGGAGATCTGCTTTATTTTAGGAGATCCTCATTTTTTTATGTATACAACACAAAAACCGAGGAGTGGGTCGAAACAAATAGCAGTATGGGGGACAGTCTTGATAAAATGGAAAGAATGCATTTTATAGATCCAAAATTCGCCGTCACAAGGCACTATTCCGGGTTAAAAATCAAAGGAGTAAACGGAGGTAATTACATAAACCTTGACTACGCGTATAGTACGGTAGTAATAATGCAGGACTACTTAATCGAAATGAATGATTCGGCAAAAACGGTTAAAGCCTACAAAATCGTAGTCGAGGGCGGCAATGCTTCAAAAAGGCCTATAGACATATCTCAGGTTCCTTATCATGATTCGTATATTAGTCTCGCTCCCATCAGCTCTCACTACTATGACAGAGGGACCAAGTATTATAAGAAAGACGATGATCTATACTATCTAGAGACATTTGAGGATGGCAGCGTACGTGGCTATGCTCTATACAAAAACAAAGAGCGACTACCTATACCGATAATGCCGCAAAGCAATGAAAAACTATTTCTAGCCCAGAGAACTAGATTTTTAATCAATGTTTATATCGGTACAGACCAAACCTATACGCGCATGTACGATATTACCGGAAAAGGTAAAATCGTAAGGCTCCCCGTAGGCGTTCTATGCGCAGAAGAAACCGAGCAAGGCATAAGGATAGCATACGTACCGCGATTGCCTGCCGACGGCAAGCCGCGGACCTTTTATGAGGCTATATTGCCGTATGGAATTTTTAATAACGAGGAGTAAAAATGAAACCCACCCTAAAACAATGGCTACAAGTAGCCAAAAATTTCATCATCGAGCTTCCGCTTGAGATACTTGCCTTTTTCGTAGTGCCGATCGCGCTTCTATTCGTCAAAGAGAGCGACGATCATCTGCCGCGCTGCTTTCGCTGGTTTGAGGATGCGGACGACTATTACGACGGGCAAAGCGCCGCAATCAACGGCGACGGCGGATGGAGACGGGATCACTTCCCGCCGCCTAAAAACCGCACGTATTTCGCGCGCCTTTGCTGGCTCTTGCGAAACCGCATCGGGTTTTTTTGCGTCAAATATCTCGGCGTCAAAACAAGCCAAATAGACCCCGCCTCTATCAAAACGTTCGGAGATCCGTCCGTCGCGTCAAACGGCGGCAAAGTAAGCTCGTGGTGCAAGGTGGAGTGCAGACTCAAAGACGGACGCGAGCGTTTTGGATACTACCGCACGATCAGATGGAGCAAGCGGTTTTACGCGAGAATCTATGTCGGCTGGAAACTGATGGACATAGCCGGCGCAAATCCCGAAAATTGGCACGAATACACAGAGGGCGAGGACAAAAAAGTGCTTAAAACCGTGTGGGCGTTTCACCCGATGAGAAAGGTCAAAGAATGAACGCATCGACAAAGAAATTCGTACTGATCGCGGCAGCCGTCCTCATCATCACCGCCGCAATAAAACTGTTAAAAGGAGCGTGAAATGTGGTTTCTAAACGTGAAATTTCTAGTTTCCGTCGGCGTCGCTATGCTGATAGCTCTAGGCGGCGCAGGGATTGAGATATGGCGGCTTAACGGCGCGCTAAGTAGCGCAAAAGCCGAAACGCAAGACGTCAAAGACAAGCTGGAAAAAGAGCAGACCAAGCTAGCGCTAAAAGAGGCGGAAAGCCAAATTTATGCGGCAAACCTCTCTGAGTGCAACTCCAAGATCTCCGCTCAAAACGAGGCTATCGAGAGTATAGCTCTAGATATGAAAAAGATCCGTCAAAGCCAGGCGGGGCTTAGAAAAGAGATACAAGCCAAATACGAGAAGATGGAACCTCCGCCGAGAGATAGCAGCTGTGAGGAAAACTTGGCCTATTATGAAAGGCTATTTAGGGGGCTAGGAAAATGAAAAACAAAGTAGTCAAATTTGCGGCTGGCTGCGCCGCGGCGATCATACTTTGCGGTTGCGCCGGCAAAGAGCCCCAAATCATCGCCCGCACCCAGTACCAAGACGTGACTAAGCCCGTGCGCTGCGACGTGGAGCTACCGCCAAAGCCAAGCTTTGACGAGAGTGATCCATCGACTGCCGGAGCCGTAGCAGCCTACCACGAAGAGGTCGAAAGGCTGCTTTTGATATGCGTAGGAGAAAAGCCATGAGCGAGCTAGTCATGAGGAAATTTAAAAGCTTTAGACTCACCAAAAAAAGGCTGATCGAGATAGCCTGCGCGCTCATCCTGGCTTGCATATTCGGGGTCGCCAGATGAGTTTTATAGACAAAGAATACTGGTATATATTTTGGGTGATGGTCGTAGGTCTCATCGGAGCTGTGCTTGGACTGCTCGACGAGAACGGCAGACCGAGAAAGAATAGAACAAAAAAAGCCTTTTTTGCCGCGGCCGCAACGTCTGCGTTTTTATGCTGGGCGACGTATGAGATAGTGTTTTTCATTTCGCACGCCACGCCCTTTTCTCTTGCTATAGGCGGCATCATCGCCTTTATGGGCGGAGACTGGGTCAGACGCAAGATCGACAAGGCCGCAAACAAGAAGATAGAAAGCCTAGGCGGAGATAGCGGCGGCTGGGCAAAGAGCGAAAGCAAATACGAAGAGGAGCTTAAATGAGAGACGACGAGATACTAGAGAGCTTACGAGCAAAGCGTACCAAATGCGTGGTGTATACCCGCGTCATGGGCTATCATCGCCCGGTAGAGAGCTTTAACATCGGCAAAAAAGGCGAGCATAAAGAAAGAGTGAAATTTAAAGAAAGGACGAAAAATGAAACTTACGATACGCAGATATAAAGACATCGAAGACGGCACTATCGGCAAATTTGAGCTAGTAGGCGTAAATACCGTGCTGATGACGGGATATACGCTAGAGTCCGCAGGACCAGATACCACCGCAAGGGGCAAAGATAGGCGCATACCGGCGGGACTTTATCAGGTGGCTTGGCATCGCTCGCCAAAATTTAACCGCGTGGTGCCGGTGCTACACAATGAGCAAGTACCGAAAGATCGCTACATAGAGATCCACGCCGGCAACTATCCAAAGCATACCGAGGGCTGCATCCTAGTCGGGAAATGGGCGAACGACGAGGGCGTGTTTGAGAGCGTAAAAACGCTAGAGGCATTGCTTAGTTTTATTCAGGGGAAGGATTTGGAAGTGGAGATTTTTAATGATTTTAGGTAGGCTTAAACGCCCGTTAAAGGGCGTTTAATTAATTAAAAAACACTCAAATTTCGATCTATTTTAAGGTGCTCGTCTTTGATGAACCTTGCATAAACCTTGATCGTCATGTCGAGGTTTGCGTGCCCTAGTATTTGGGAAACCCATTTCAAAGGGATTTCGCCCCTTGCGGCGCGCTCTACCATGTGCGTGGCAAAAGTATGCCTCGTGTGTCTTGCGCTTCTATACGGCACTTCGCAGTCGGCCAGAAATTTGCGCCACTTGTCGTTTCCAAACATCGAAGTAGAACCGAATAGATGATCTTTCTTTTCCGAAAACACCCAGTCGCTCTCTCTTTGTAGCGCTAGCTCTTTGATATAGGGCATCAGCGGCTCAAATATAGGTATAGTCCTATCTTCGCCCGTTTTTGTTTGGTTTTTGACCAGGCCGTCCACAAGGCTTTTGTTTATACGAATCGTCATACTATCCAAATCTATATCGTCCCACTTTAGAGCCAAAATTTCGCAGCATCTAGCGCCCGTATAGAACGCAAAGGCTAGGTAGCTCTCAAGCCTGCCTGTAGCTTTTGACAGCATAGTTTCTATCTCGTCTTTCGCGAAGGGATCTATCTTTGAAGAGGCTATCTTTGGCCGTTTTACTTTCGAAAAAGGGTTTTTCTCGATACTTCCTTTTTCAATGGCTTGCTCGCAGGCTCTGCTCCAACAAAGCACTACGCGCTTGATAGTGCTCGGCGCTAGGTTTTTTTGCATGGCCGCAACCCATTTTTGAGTATCGGCCGACGTGATCTTTTCTACGTCTTTTGGCAGCTTCTCCGTGTGAGAGAAGCTGCTTTTTTGTATTCTATACCGCTCGAGGCTGATTTGCCCGAGATTTTCGAGGTAGTCGTTTGCTATATTTGAAAGCGTCATAGCTTGTCCTTTAGGCCTCCTGCACGCTCGCAAGAGATTTATACGGCTTTAGCTCTAGCTCGCCGCTCTCGTCTTTGATGACCATATACCAAACCTTTGAGTCGCCCTTCCAGCTTCCGTCGTCAAGCCTGGCTTCAAATTTATCTCCCTCTTTTGCGCGAAACGTAAAAGAAGTATCATAATACTTATGCTTACTATCCCAGTTTTTTCCGTTGCAATCGATAAATTCTCTGCTGACTTTACCGTCCGCAAAGCTCAGCCTAGCCATATACGCGTGGCCGTTTTTCCTAGGGTCTATGCTCTCAAACGTCTTGACGACGAATTGTTTGTCCGACTTGCGACTCTCTATGATAGCCTTTGCTTGAGATATGATCTCAAGCAACTCTTCGTTTGATAAAAGGGCTAGATTTTCCATTATTTACCCCTTATCACGCGTTCAAGCTCGTTTATATCGACGTCCATATCAAGAGCCCTTTTATACTCTGCCCTTTTGTCTGCATTTTCTAAATTTTGAGCAAACCATGTAAAAAGCTTTTTATCATTATCGCTTAACCTGACGGCCTCTCTGTCTTCCGTGGACAAAATAGTATCCACAAACGCTTGTATTCTCTCTAGCGTAGTGTTTGACGGAAAGCTTCCGCCGCATATGCAGCGTCCATATATGCCTTGATTGCGCCAACTTGCTATGCCTGAGAGGATGGCATTTGCCTCGCCTTTGTTGTAGTATGTCTTTTGCATTTTAGATCCTTTATTAATTTGGTATAATAAAGGCTCCCATTCGGGAGCACCTAGCGACGAGATGTGATCTTAGCGGATTGTCTCGTCGCGCCCCTGATATAATCAAGCTATCTACACTTTTTTATATCTTTTATGCCGTAATTATACATTATTTTTTAATCATTGTCAATAGTTTTATACATTTTATTTTAACTTTTTAGCCAAAAAAGTTATAAAATTATGAATTATATGCTAAAATACAAAAAAACTAAAGGAGTATACATGAATATAAAAACATTTGAATCTAAGCTTGCGGAGCTAAATTTAAGCAAAAAAGAATTTGCAACCATGGTCGGGGCAGTGTATAACGGTGTAGTAAACTGGAACTCTAAGGGCGAAACACCCAAGTGGGTAGATAGCTGGATAGAAAACTACGAGAAAGCCAAAAGCTACGAGACTATGCGGGATCAGGTGTTTAGGATCGAGAAAATTAAATGATTTAAAGGGCTTTTAAAAGGCGGTTTAAAAGGGGTAAAATTTACGTTAGAAATCAAAGTGAAAAAAGCGGTTTTTTACTCCACTTTGATTTTAAGCATAAATTCACTTTGATTTGAAAAGCGGTTTTACAAAATTTGCTCCGTTTTAAGCCCAAAACGCAAATTTAAGGCTGAAATTTAGCCGATTTGGCGCGGGTTAGTCGCGAATAATCTTCGCCTTTGCCGTTATGCTCGCGATTTTTAGCTCGTAGATATTCATCGCCTTTAGCCCGTGAGCCGCGGCAACGTCAAAAGTTCGCATATACTTTGGCGTGTATTTTTCGCTAAGCAGGCGTAGCGCGCGCAGTCTCGCCGCCTCGTCCGTCACGATATAAGCTTTAGTCTCTGCGATAGCGGATTTGTATTCTGTCGTAAAAACCTTCGCGCCAAGCGCTTTGCCGTCGTCTTTTATCGCGTCTAGCTGCTCGTCCGTCAAAATCGGCACCCGCGCATAGCTCACGCAAACCAGCGTCACGTTTCTGCCGTCATTTAGCAGCTTTGCCTTAGAGCCTGCGGGCGCGCCGTGCAAAAACACGCTCCCTTCCTCGCGCACGACCGAAATAGGCACGCTAAAAATTTCGCCCTCGTCCGTAATGCAAGAAATCGTGCCGTATTCGCATGCATCGATGATCTCAAGGCCTTCTTGCGCGGTTAGTTCTCTATCTTTTCGTCTCATTTTTCGCCTTTAAATTTTTAGAAATTATAAAATTTAAACCCTAAAAAAGAGTATAATCAGGCAAAATTTAAAGGACGACGATGAGAAAAATATTAATATTTTGCGCTCTTAGCGCGCTAGCTTTGGGCACTCAAAACGCGTGCGAGGAGTACGTGAAGCAAAGCAAAATCTACCTAAACGAGCTTTACGAAATAAAATCCAAACAGCTAGAAAACGATCCGCAAGCCTTTAGGCTGTTTGAGCTTAAATTTAGCGAGCTGCAAAAGGCGCAAGCGGGGCAAGAGGCTTTGATCAAGCAAAACAGCGACGAAAAATTTTGCGAGCGCGAATCGGTTCGGATAAAAAGCGCGCTAGAAGAGATAAAAGCGCAAAAGTAGGGCGAGTTTATGCCTTCTGAGCTTTAAACGGCAATATAAATTTGCTCGTTTGCCTAAATGTCCGGCCTAGTCGGATAAAGCGGCAGCTAGCAAAAACGCAAAATTCGGTGTGTCATAGCCAGCTGATTAGATAAAATTTATCTGCCACTAAAATAGCCACGGCTAACAAAGCCCGGGCTAAATTTGAGTCTGGTATGACTATGATTAATTTATTTCGCTAACTTGCTTAGCTAGAGTTAAATTTTGCCGTCTTAAATTTCGGCGCGGGTGTTTAAAATCACGTTTTGCGTCGCGGCGTTTTTGAGATTTTTACGGCAAGCGCGGCTAAGCTAAATTATGCCGACGCGCCTTTGCGGTAAATTTAGGGTTGCGTCTCACGGCGCCCGCGGCCTATTTTGGCGGGAATTACCCGCGCGGCCCTTGCATAAAAGGACTTGCGCGTCTATTTGGCACCCTCTAGCCGCGATTTTTCTTTTTCCAGATATTTACCGATATATCTTTGCATCTGCTTGTCCGAGTCTTTTTGGGCGATTTTTTTCATCTGCAAAAACTCACTGCTAAAGCCCGGAATTTTTAGCTTATATATAGCCTCTACCAGTCCAAACTGGGTAAATCCGTCGGCTCGCCAGATCTCTTTATCCGCGGCGACGTCTGCGATGTCGCTTTTTCTTTTCATGATTTGTAGGATAAAGATAAAATCCATGCGGTTGCTTCTATATTTTTCCTGAAAAATGAGCCCCTTAAAAAACAGCGCGAGCTTTTGGGATTTTCTTAGCTTCTCTTCTTTATCCAGTAGCGCGCCTAGCGCCCCGCACAGCGCGCTGTTGCAAACTTCAAACCAATACATCTCGTAGTTTTTATACGCATCGTTTACGGCGCGAAGATTTTGCAAAGAAAAATCAAACGCCTCCGTTACGACCGCGATCAGTCTATCCTCGTAGTCATCGGATTCGCAGACGAAATTTCGCACCAGGCTTTCGTATTCGTGCATTTTATTAAATTTCTGCCTTAGCGCCATTGCTCTCCTTTTTTATTTATCGCTTTAATACAAAGCCAAATCGCCGTCGCGCGTTACGAAAGAAGACTTGCTCATCAGCGCCTCAAAGCTAGGCTCTATCTGCGCGGTGCTGCTATCGTCTAAATAATATCTCCAGATAGACATATCCCTTAAATCAAAAAATAACTCCACCCCGTCGCTAAGTCCGCCGAAGGTAAAAGTTTTATCAGGATCTATAACCGAGGATGAAATTTCGCTCGCTATGAACTGATACAGCTTGTGCGTTTTATCTATATCTTCAAAGAGCCTTGAAATGCCGTAAAAATTTAGATCCTTCGTTTTTTGGACTCCAAATTCATTTACGCGGTAATCGTAGATAATATAGCTCTCAAAGCTGCCTAATATCTCTTTGTAAGCCTTTGGAAACGCCACGCCGTTTTCGGTCTCAAATAGAGCCAATAAGTCAAATTTATTCATAATTTTTCCTTAGGTTTTATTTTTAAATCTACTTTTACTCTATTTTTGTATTTGATTTTAAACAATCCTCTAATAATCCGAATTTATTACCGTCTAAAAGAATTCCGTTCAGATCTTCGATCATTAGTATAATAATATTTAAATCAGTATCAAACAGATAAATATCTCGTATTTGTCCACAGTCTAGTCTTTCGTAGCGGCTTGCTATGTAAATTTAATCAATTTTAACGTCGCTTGCCCTTGATATTGGCGTGCCTAGGCCGCACTTAGCTTGGCGCCCTTTAATAATCCAAAAACATCGACGCTTCCGCATCGCCGTGTTTGATTATTTCAAAGCT
This sequence comes from uncultured Campylobacter sp., assembly GCA_963527315.1. GTDB lineage: Bacteria > Campylobacterota > Campylobacteria > Campylobacterales > Campylobacteraceae > Campylobacter_A. The sequence goes on along the minus strand of CAURQE010000012.1, from coordinate 64,150 downwards.
CGGAAAAGACATTTGTAATCCTCTGCCGTGCTCTTCATCTTTGGAAACGTCGAAATTTAAACCAAAGATAAACTCTTTTTGCGTTTCGTCCGTTAGGATATTTAGACCGACGAGCCGCAAATCAACGTCGCCGTTAAATTCGTCTTTTATTCTTTTTACGGCGAGCGGATACCATGTTGCCGATAGGTTTATGAGCCTAGCTACTTTGACCTTTAGCTCTTGCGTCAAAGGGCGCGCGCCTTCCTCTAGCGGCAGCGATAAATCCGCCAAAATCGGCTTGTCGCTTTGAGGTATGTAAAACTCAAACATGCAAAGCCCGTTTAAAGCGATATCTTCGGGTTTCAAATTTATCTCCTAAAATTAATATTTATTTAACCAAGCAACGTTTGGACTAAATTTAAAAACATCGGTCAAATCGCCGAATTTGGCTCCCTATATAAGCAAGCTTTAATAAATTTACGCAGTCTGCGCCGCTCGAATTTAACCAGGCAAGGCGATTTTCGCCGTTAAATTCGGCGAATTTAAGTTCAAACCAAAATTTGGCGATTTTAACGCCAAATTTGATTAAAATCAGGGCAAAATTTAAACCGAATCTCGCCCCGAAAGTCGAATTTACTTCGCCGTTTCCTGCGCAAACTCCGCGATCTTTTCAGGCGAAAAGCCGAAGTATTCAAACAATGCGTCCGCCTTGCCGCTCTCGCCAAAGCTCTTCATCGAGTAAATTTCATCCGCAAATTTATACCACTCTAGCGCGCTTGCGGCTTCGACGGCGATGATTTTAGTTTGCAGGTCTAAAATTTTATCCACATACTCGCGCGGCTGCTCGCAAAGCAGGTCAAAGCACGGGGCGGATACGACGTTCGCGCCGATACCGCGAGCGGCTAAAATTTCAGCTGCCTTGACGCAAAGCTCCACTTCGCTGCCGCTAGCTATTAGCGTAATTTTGGCGTTTTGCGCGCGTTTTAGCAGATATGCGCCGTTTTCTACGCTGCCAAATTCGCCTTTTTCAAGCGGAGCTAGGCCTTGGCGGCTTAGCACGAAGGCGCTTGGAGCGCGTAAATTTAACGCCGCCTTCCAGCAAAGCGCGTTTTCGTTGCCGTCGGCCGGACGGAAGGTGTAAAAGTTCGGCATCGCGCGAAGCGTGCTGAGCTGCTCGATAGGCTGATGCGTCGGGCCGTCCTCGCCCACGCCGATACTGTCGTGCGTAAAGATAAAAAAGTGCCTAACGCTCATCAGCGAAGCGATACGCGCAGACGGCTTTAGATAGTCGCTAAAGATAAAAAACGTCGCGCTAAACGGCAAGAAAAGCCCGTATCTAGCGATCGCGTTGTTTATCGCGGCCATAGCGTGCTCGCGGATGCCGTAGTGGATGTTGCGTCCGTTAGGGAAGTCGCCCATACCCTTTAGCTCGGTTTTGTTTGACGGCGCCAGATCCGCGCTGCCGCCGATAAAGCCCGGTAGGGCGCGCGCGATCTCGTTCATGATGATCCCGTTGCTATCGCGCGTGGCTAGCTTTTTACCGCTAAAATCAGGGAAATCTATCTTGCTAAAATCAGGGTTTAGCAGCGCGTTTAGCATATTTTTACTCTCGCCGCTTAGATTTTCTACCTTTTTGTTCCACTGAGCTTCGGCTAGGTCGCCCTTTTCTATCGCGGCGCGGAAGCGGATCAGCACGTCCTCGTCGATAGCAAATTTACGCTCAGGATCAAAGCCCGCCGCTATTTTAGCGGCCTTTATGATCTCCTCGCCAAGCGGCGCGCCGTGGCTATGGTGACTGCCCTCTAGCTCGCCCGCGCCCTTTGCGATGCGGGTGTTTGCGATGATGAGATACGGGCGTTCCTTCTCGGCGACCTGCTCGAGCGCAAACTCGATCTGATCGTAGTCGTGGCCGTCGATGCGAGCGACGTCCCAGCCCTGAGCCTCAAACCTCGCCTTCACGTCCTCGCTCCAAGCTATGCTCGTGTCGCCCTCGATCGTGATGTTGTTTGAGTCGTAGATCAGCACGAGGTTGTCTAGGCGCAGGTTGCCCGCGACCGCACAGGCCTCGTAGCTGATACCCTCCTGCAAGTCTCCATCGCCGCAGAGGCAGTAAATTTTATGATCGATGACGGCGTTTTCCGGTTCGTTTAGTAGATTGGCCGCGTATTTTGCCGCCATAGCAAAGCCCACCGCGTTTGCTACGCCCTGTCCTAGAGGTCCGGTCGCGACCTCGACGCCTTTGGTGTGGATCTCCGGGTGACCGGGGGTTTTAGAGCCTAGCTGGCGGAAGTTTTTTAGATCATCAAGGCTAAGATCATAGCCGCTAAGATGCAAAAAGCTATACACGAGCGAACTTGCGTGACCGCCGCTAAATACGAGCCTGTCGCGGTTTAGCCAGTTTGGATTTTTAGGATTGTGATTTAGAAATTTAGCCAGCACGACCATGACGTCCGCTAGCCCCATCGGCGCTCCCGGATGCCCGCTGTTTGCCTGCTGCACCATGTCCGCGCATAAAAACCTTATCGTATCCGCCATCTTTTTTAGCATTTTTTTCTCCTTTTTGGCTCTACTTGCCGTTTAGCTCGCCTTTACCGCGCTTTTGCGGACGCGCTAGACCGGCAAGATTTTTGCTTGCAATTATACACAAATAAAATTTAATCGCCTTTTAGACGCGCATACTTTATAATCATTCGCCGAAGTCCAAATTTAGTTTCTCTCGAATCCTGCGCAGACGATGTTTTTTAGCGTTTTGGCTTGTTTGATTAGCGTTGCCTCATTAACTTGCGCGACACGCGAGCCTTTTTCGTCCGAGGCGAGCAAATTTTGCGGCGAAGAGTTTTCTTGCGAGCTAAAAACCTTGATGCCTGCAAGCGAGATTTCGCCTTGCGTTCGCACGGTCAAAATTTCACGCGAGTCCTCGCCGTCGCGGCTTTCTACGCTCGCCATGCTTATCTTTTTGCCAGCGTAAAATGCCTCGCAGACGCTGCCCTCTGCCCCATAATCCGTTACCTTAACGGAGCCTTCTTTAAATTCGTAAATTTTGATCCGCCTCGACCTTCGCAGCTTCTCGTCGCCGCTCCACTCGCGCTCCACTGCATCTAGTCCAGCTACCGTAAATGCGCCGTCCTCGGCCTTATACATGTCGCCCAGCATTACGGGTAGCTTTTTGCCCTCTTGCTTGGTTAGCGTAAAGCCGATCTTTTCGCCGTTTTTAAAAGACGCGCGAAACCGCTCGGAGAAAAATGCCGTGAAAAACGCGACCTCTGTTAGCGCGCCGTCCGTATCCTCGTATCTCGTCCAGTTTTCCTCGGGCACATCGATCAAAGCGACGTCCTTGTCCGCGCTAGGCTTTAGCTCTGCGCAACCGCAAAACGCCCAGACGGCGACCGCGCCTAACAGCAAATTTTTCATATTTTTCCTTAAATTTACGCGCAAATCCGATCAAAAACGCGCTAAATTTACGCCCTAGCTCGCGCCGTAAATTTTAAAAACTCGGCGAAATTTTCCTTTTTCTCTTTTAGCTCAAAAGGTATCTTATGCTCTTTTTCGCCGATTATTACGGCATCCTCTTTTACTTCGATCTGCGCGCCCCTAATCTCGCCCCACGAGCTAAAAACGGGCTCTTCCATCAGCTCGCGGCTAATAAGTCCGCGCTCGTCTAGTATCACTCCGTAAGGCTTACCAAAAAGCGAGCGGTCAAGGCTGTAAAGTATCGGCGAGACGGGCTTAAAGGCGCTAAGCGATTTTGATAGCAGCTTCGTCTCGTCAAGCGGCGTTTTTAGCGCTTCACCCAGCTCAAGCTCCAAAATTTTATCCGCGATCGTGCGCTCCTCGGCCTTAACCCCCTCCTCAAAAACTGCCTGCAAGACCGCTTTTAGCGCCCTTTTCATCGCTGTTTTCATATCGTCCTCGATTTCAAATTTGCATTTTTCTAGCTCTTGCCACGCGAGATTTTCCAGCTCGTCAGGCGAATGCTCGCCGAGCCTAAATGCCGCGGCTACTTCGTCCGCGTTTGCGGCCGAGGCGTCAAATTTAACCAAAAGATGACGCTGCGTGAGTAAAAATCCTATGCTTCTTCGCACGATGCGCGTATGCACGCCGATAAAAGCAATCGGCGCGGCACCATAAAATTTAACCGTCCCGCCGTAATCCGCGCCTTCTTGTCGCCCTAGGCTTTTATCTAAAATTTGCCTCGTAGCTAGCGCGAAAACCTCGTTCGCATCGTCCCAAACGGGGTGCTTTGCGCCTCCTAAAACCAAAACCTTTTGCGCGCTCTCGTCTAGCGACGCTAAAATTTGCTCTAAATTTCGCATATGTTTCCTAAATTTTAGTTTTTTAGATACCTTTGCGCTAGGGCGCAAATCATAGCCCCAAGGCGCGGCAAAAGCCTAAATTTAGCAAAGGCTAAATTTAACGCCCAAACGCCGACTAAATTTATTTTAGCCTTTTGTATCTCCATTCGCGCTCTTGGGCTAGTTTAGCCTTGCCGCCCGCAAAAACGTATCTTTTATAAGCGGTCATCGCATGCTTACTTTGCATATCAAAGGACATCAGCGAGCCGCCGTATACTACATCCTCAGCTAGTATATCGCTATCAAAAGTCGCCTCGATACGCTCTTTTTGCGCCCATCTTTTGCCGTTTGCGTCGCTAACTAGCTCATAGACGTCTACGCTCACGTTATCGCCGCGCGCATCGTAGCCGTAGACTAGCTTTTTGTCGCCGTCTTTAGCGCCGTATCGCTGCGTAAGCAGACGCTCGCCAGACTTATCGTAGACGTTGCGACTAGAAAACTCCTGCTTCCACTCTTTTTTCTCGTTATCCCACGAAAACGCCGCCGTCTCAAAGTCCGCACCGCTAACTACGATCACGTCTTTGTAGCTGTTTTTCCACTCTTTTTTCTCGTTATCCCAGACAGAAGTTATCGTCACGTCCTTGCCGTTTGCGACCTCGTGCCTAGACATCTGCGAGTTTTGCCATGCGCCGTCTACGTAGACGCTGCTTACGCGCTCGTATTTACCGCGAACGTCGCCTGCAATGATCTCTTTTTGAGACGGTACCCACGCGCCGTTTTCAAACAGCGACCTTTCATAACCTATAGGCTGCTCGTTTGCATCGTAGAGATAGAGCATTTTTTCTTTAGGCTGCCATTTCGCGCCGTCCCAAACGCTATAAACGGTTAGCTCGTTTTGACCGCTTCTGTTATAAGTAGCACGAGCAAGAGACGATTTTTGCCATTTGCCCGCTTTTAGTTCGTATCCGGTCTCTTCATATACGCCGTTTGTGCGTTTTGAGACTGTTTTGCTAGCGTTTTTAACGCCTCGAACGTAGCCCGTCGTCTCCTGCGTAGATACTCCGTTTTTAAGGCTTGCTTTATATTCGTTTATCTTGTGCCATTTTTCAGCCTTGAAGTCATAATCATAGGCGTAAAATTTAACCAGCTCGCCGTCCTTGCCGAAGTAGCTTACTTCTTTGTATCTATTTTTGCCGCCGTCTTTTAGCTCGGACTCGGTAACGACCTGCGTTTTGCGCGCTTTGGCGTCGTAAATTTGGCGCGTAACGTAGCTAAGAGTCGGCTCTTCGTATATCTTTTGCGAGGTACTTTCAAGCGCGTATTCGTAGTCTTTGGCTAGAGCGCACGCGAAAAGCGCGGCTAGCAACAAGGCCGTTTTTTTCATAGATTCTCCTTAAATAAATTTAAGCGATTATATAATTTTAAACATAAAAAAACAAAGATGCGGCAAAAAGGCTAAATTTAATCGCCGCTCGCGCTAGAACGAGTTAAATTTCAAACGAGCCGGCGTAGCGCATTTAAAATTTTATCTGCTATAATACTCCAAAAAAATTTAAAAGGCGAAAAATGATTCCATTTACCGACGAAGAGCTTTTAAAGCCCGTAAAAGCGAGCTTGCAAAAGGTTATGCCGATGCTTGAAAACGACGGCGGAGGCATGGAGCTGCTAGGTATCAAAAACGGCAAAATTTACGTCCGCCTCACCGGCCACTGCCACGGCTGCGCAGCTAGCACTACTACGCTAAAATACGGCATCGAGCGCCAGTTACGCACGGATATCCATCCCGAACTTAGCGTCGTAAATATCCCCATCGGCGAGGAAGTTAAATTTGACTGACTACAAAAAAGCGGGGCTAAGAGCGTTTAACAAGGGCGAATTTGACGCCGCCGCGAGCTATTTTTCGCTCGCCTACGACAAAAAGCCGGACGAAAGACTACTCTTTCTCATCACGCTTTGCTCGCTTGCTAAAACCCGCCGCGACGAGGCGATGACGCTTTTTGAGATATTTAAGCTAAAAGATAAATTAGGCATGAGTCCTGCAGATTTGGACGAAATTTTGGGCGCGCTTGAGGCAAAAATCGACGAAGACGAGGATCACGAGGAGCAAAATGCCATTAGCTACGCCGACTTCATGGATGCGGTTAGGCGCGGTGGGTTTAAAAGCGTCTTTGAGGACATTATGTTTTCCACGCGCGTGATGATCGACAACCGCGACGATTTCCTCGAGTTTTTGCAAAATCTTATCAAAAACGACTTCATCGAAATGGGACTAAACTACATCGAAACCGCGGCCGTGATGTTTGCCGGCGACGAACGGCTAAGCGCGCTAGCTCGCGAAATCAACGAAAGGGCGCAGAATGAAAATTTACGTTAAAGAAGGCTTCGTCACTGACAACTCGAACGAATGTGAGGTGGGTTGTTATTTCGTTAAAACGGCGACAAATGCTAAATTTGAAGCCGATGCCCTGGCAAAGGGCGCAAAAATCATAAATTTGACCGAGTGCAAACGACTGCTAGGCATCGACGAGAACATCAAAATCATCGGCATCACGGGCACGAACGGCAAAACCACGACCGCGGCGGCTATCTGCGCTACGCTGCTAAATTTAGGCTACGGATGCGGTCTATGCGGTACTCGCGGCGCCTTTATAAACGGCGAACGCATAGACGACAAGGCGCTAACGACGAGCGAAATTTTACGCACGCTTAGCTACTTAAAAGCCGCTAGCGAGCGCGGCTGCGAGTACTTCGTGATGGAGGTTAGCTCGCACGCCATCGCGCAAAAACGCATCGAGAGCCTGGAATTTGCGATGAAAATTTTTACGAATTTGACCCAAGACCACCTCGACTACCACGGTACGCTTGAAGAGTACGCGCGCGTAAAGAGCGAGTTTTTCGCAGACGACGCGCCAAAGCTCATAAACATAGACGACCGCGGCCGGATCAAATTTAACCCTGCAAACGCCTTAACATATGCGCTTCACGCTGACGCGGACTTTGCGCCCGGCGAGTACTCGCTAGAAGGCGGCATACGCGCGATGCTAAAAACCCCGCGCGGGCAAATGGCGCTAAGTTCAAATTTGCACGGCGAATTTAACCTCTACAACCTCATCGCAGCCGTCTCTTGCGTCGCAACGCTGACGGATCGGCCGCCAGATGAGATCGCGCGCGCCGCGGCAGAATTTGAGGGCGTAGAGGGGCGCATGGAGGTCGTGAGTCGCGAACCGCTCGTGATCGTGGATTTCGCACACACTCCAGACGGCATCGAAAAGGTGCTAAACGCGCTTCGCCACCGCAAAATCGTCGCAGTTTTTGGCGCAGGCGGCGATAGAGACCGCACCAAACGCCCAAAAATGGGCGCAACTGCGCAAAAATACGCGCACAGACTCGTCGTTACCAGCGACAACCCCCGCAGCGAAGAGCCTGAAAGCATCATCGCCGAGATCTGCGGCGGCCTAGAGATGAACGAGCGCGTAAAATGTATCGCAAACCGCAAAGAGGCGATAAAATACGCGCTTGAAAGCCTCTCGCAGGATGAAATTTTGGTGATTTTAGGCAAGGGCGACGAAACCTATCAGGATATCAAAGGCGTAAAATATCCGTTTAGCGACAAAGAGGTCGTGCGCGAACTTTTGGACGGACGCGCCTAAATTTACGAACAAAACGGCGACTAAGCAAGGGTGAATTTGAGTAAAATTTGCCTTTGTTTGCGTCTAAATTTCTATTTTACTGCCGAGTAGCGTCAAATTTATCGCAGCTTTTATCGCTCGCGCAAATGCCTCCAAAATCAAATTTGATCACAAATTTAACTCCGAATTTTATCGCGGCAAGCAAGCAAAAACGAATCGCCGCGGCTATATAAAGTTGCTTTTTGCGGCTAAATTTATAGTATAATTTTCTCAAAAAACACAAAGGACTACCGATGAAAATCGAAATTTTATCAAGCAAAATCCACCGCGCGCGCGTCACGGACGCCAACCTAAACTACGTGGGCTCCATTACGATCGGACCCGAGCTCATCGAGGCTGCGGGGCTTTGCGAGTACCAAAAAGTAGAGATCCTAAACGTTAATAACGGCGAGCGTTTCGCTACATACGTGATCCGCGGCGAGAAAAAGGGCGAGATCTGCCTAAACGGCGCGGCCGCGCGCAAAGTCTGCGTCGGCGACGTCGTCATCATCGTAGCCTATGCTCAGATGAGCGCCAAAAAAGCAAGAGATTTCGAACCAGAAATAGTGCAGGTAAACGAGCAAAACGAGATCGTAAAATAATTTACGCCCAAATTTGCCGTTTTTGCGGCGGGGCGTTTAAATTTACGTTTTATGGCAACGAGTCAAATTTGGGGTAAAATTTTGGCTAGTGCGGGGCAACGGTCATTTGCAAACAGGCGAAGGGCGAACGTGCCGAATGTCAATTTGTTCAAATTTGCCGCCGTTTGGCGTTAAATTTGCTGCGGTCGGTAAAATTTGGCGAAAATGGATAAAATTTTGCGCCTAAATTTAAAAGGATTCGCAAAATGATAGCGATTTATTTTAGCTCCACTGGCAACACGAAGCATTGCACGCAGAGATTTATAGAGCGCCTGGGCAGGGGTATCCCCGTGGTTTGACCTGGGACGAGGCCTGCAGCGAGCTGTTAAAGCGCCATGACAACGTCGTTTTCGCCTATCCTGTTTACTTTAGCGACCTGCCGCAGATAGTGCGCGAGTTTATTTGCGAAAACAGCGCGAATTTTTGCGGTAAAAACGTCTTTATCATCGCTACGATGGAGATTTTTAGCGGCGATGGAGCGGGCTGCGCGGCTAGGATCCTAAAACGGGCGGGCGCAAGGATAACGGGCGGCGCACACATCAGAATGCCCGCATTTATCCTTGATGTGGCGATTTTTAGCTATTCGGCGCAGAAAAACGAGCGCCTGATCAAAGAGGCAAACGCCAAGCTGCAGCGCGCCTCGGAGGCATTTGCCGCGGGTAATCCGCTGCAAGAGGGGCTAGGCATACTATGCCGCATCGCGGAGCTTTTGAGGCAGCGACTCTGGATGAAAATTTGGGACAAAACGCCCTTTGCTAAGCGCAAACCGAGCCTAGATACGGCGCGATGTAGCGGATGCGGCGAGTGCGCAAAGTCTTGCCCGATGCAAAATATAAAAATCGCGCACGGCAAAGCAAAATTCGGCGAGCGCTGCACGATTTGTTGTAGATGCGTGAACAAATACAAGCAAAAGGCGATCACAATCCTAGGCAAGGCGAAAAATCTGGAAAAATCACGCCACACCCCGTAAAAACGAGACTCGCGCGGACTTTATGGTATTATTTCGGGTTTCTTGCCGATTTTGCCGACATGGCGCTTTAGCCTCTCGCTAGATACGGTCGGAAAAAGAAATCTCTTTTCGCGGCTCCACAAAACGCCCGTTTCTGCGTAGTCTTGCAGGGTTTCTTGCAGCTTTTGCGCCGCGCCGACCATACCGAATGAATTATGCGCATATATTTCGCGTAAATTTTCCTCCTCGTCCAGCCTTTGTATAACGATCTCGTAGTCTAATGATTTATAAACATCCTTTAACCGCACAAGACTAACGAAAGGCATAGCTTCGCCGTCTTGCGAGGCAGATAAAAGATAGGCAAAAGGGTGCAGGTAAACGCTCTCTATCCGTCTTGCGTTCGGTGCTACGGAGTCGCTTGCGGCTACGAAAAAATCTTTAAATTTATTTGCCGCGCAACTTTGCGTAAATAAAACGTCTATTTCGTTTAAATTTATACTTATGGTCTTTATTTGTTCTGTTTTTGTAAAAAATATATTAAAAAACTCAAAAAACGAATTCCCGCGATGCTGCGCAAACGAATACAAATTTTCTGCGATTTTGATAACATAAACGCTGTCTATATCGCAAATAAAATTTTTATTTAATTTTAACAAGCCGTTCCTTTTTTATTTTGCCTGGGCGCCTTAGCCTTTAGCGACGCTATTTTAGCTTGATTATACCGTATTTGCGCGTCGTTTGGGCTTAGCGGTTTTGCGCCGCGCGCCGGGTTTACCCGCAAAGTAGCTGGGGACGCCAAATTTTAGACTCAGAGGAAAACCGTAAATTTGCTAAGATAAAACAAATTTGCTCCGCCGCCTACTAGCTAGCCAGGTACGCTTTTAGCTCCGCTATTTGCTGCTTAACCTCGGTTATGATTTCCGGCGAGTTTTCCCAAATTTCAAGGAAATCCCATACCTCGTCAGGCGGGTTGATCATATTTTCCAGGATCCAAACGACTTTCCGGATAGTCGGTTGCAATTTATCTAAAAAATCTGACGGACACGCATACGGCGAGCCAAAGCAAGCCAAAACGTGCGCGGCAGCCCTGATCTCATCGTAATTTTCGTTTCCCGGATCGAAATTCGCCGCCGTACTTTCTATTAGGTCGAAATTTTTACTCTCCCAAAATCTCGCAAACCAGTCCGCCGCCTCGTCGTTTTCGTACGCTTTGTAACCCCAGTCGCCCATTTTAGCCCCTTTTGATAAAAATTACCCTCAAATTTGACGGCTTTTCGGGCTTAAATTTGCCAGTCCGTGCTCGTATCCGCCGCGAGTTTTAAAGGCGGGAACGAAACTTGCATTATAAAGCCCAAAAAAGTAAATTTAGCTTAAATTGGCTAAAATAACGCGAAATTTGAAAGGATGTTTATGTTTGAGGGGATCGATTTTTCAAAAATGGGACAGATGCTCGAGGAGGCGCAAAAAAAAGCGCAAGAAATCGAGCGGGAGAGCCAAAAGCGCGAATTTAGCGTAAAAAGCGGCGGCGGGCTCATCAGCGTCAGGGCAAACGGCAAGGGCGAGGTGCTCGATATCAGCATCGACGATAGCTTGTTAGAGGACAAGGAGAGCTTGCAGATCTTGCTTATTAGCGCCGTAAACGACGTGCTAAAGATGATCGAGGACGACCGTAAAAACGCCGCGTCAAGGATGCTAGGCGGCTTTGCCGGTATGGGACTAGGGCAATGAAACGCGCAGCTTTCTCACGCCGTTTGGACGCGGTTTTGGGGCTCGCGCTAGCGAATTTGCCTTTGAGGGGAGGGCGAATTTGCGCTGCCGATAAACAAAACGGACCAGTAAATTTAGGCTTAAATTCTGCTACGTCTGCGAGCCAAATTTACGCCGTTCATGTCGCTCGTGCCGTAAATTTGGACTCAAATTCGCGCACCCGTTCAGTAAAATTTGACGCTTCTTTAAATCCGCGCGAAATTTCACAAAAAATTAGTCTGGGTGCCAAAACGGCGACGAATTTGACTCTAAATTTGACGGAGAATTTAGCCCGCAAAATTTGCTCTCCGATTTTTGCGGTTTTTATGATTTGCGCTCTTGGTGCATCGCTTAGAGCCGAGCCTCGCCCGACGCAGGATGATTTTAACGCTTGCTTTGAGAAAAACATGCCAGCCATGGTAAACGTCGCAGGTAGCGGCGGCATCGCGATCACGCCAAATTTAATCGCCGTACCTAAAGGCGAAATCCTCGTAAAAAACTACGTCAAATTTGACCCGTATCTTGGCCTCTATCTGGTCGCCTCAGACGCCAAGCTCGAGCCCGTAAAGATGGCTGAGGATAACGCGACGAAAAAAAGCGACTGGGTCAGCGTCACGCGCGATCTAAACGCGACCGTCTACGGCCACGTAAAGGCGCAGGCGCAGGCGCTAGGCGAGCTGGATGCGCTCACGTTTGACGTAAACGGCACGGGCGCCGTGCTAAGCCCCTGCTGCAAACTGCGCGGTATCGCCGTGGGCGGGGATAAATTTGTCCCAAGCCGCTATTTGCGGCACTTTGCAGCGTATAAAGACGTGTACTACGGCGACGTGGGCGCAGTTTTTGAGGAGCGAGACGGCAGACTCTACGTAAAAGGAGTCGATCCGCTCGGACGCGGCGCAGCGCTGATGGCGGGAGATGAAATTTTAAGCGTAAACGGCGAAAAAATGCAGAGCTTGCGCGAGCTAAACGAGAGGATTTTGTTCGCCGCAAAAGGCGAGCGACTCAAATTTGAGATAAAGCGCGGCGAAGACGTCGTAAAGTTTAGCGTCGCGGTTTCAGACGAGGTAAAAAAAGAACAAAAAGCCGCGCCTAAAACGGACGAAAATATCACAAAAATAGCCCCAAAATCGCAGCCCGCGCCAAATACGGATGCCTCTAGCGTGCGAAAGCTCTATGGACTGACGTTTGATGAAAAACTAAGAGTAAAGAGCGTAGACGGAGAGTCGGATGCGGCGAGGTTTGGCCTCAGAGTCGGCGACAAGTTGATACAAGTAGGTGCTAAAGTCGTGAAAAATCGCAAAGAAGCCCTTGCGCTCATAGCTAAAAATCGAGGACAACGCTTGCTTTTTAGGCGAGACGGCTTTGACTTTTTTTATAACGCGCGGTAGGTTCTAGGCGTTTTGGACGGCTACGGCGATAGATTTGCTTGTTTTGCGGCGCTAGATTCGGACGCAGATTTAGCTTTTTGGGCCGTTTTTGTTTGTTTCGCAAAAAAGATTCCGCGCTAGATTCGTTCGGCTTTGCGGCGCTCTAGGCATCCTTGCGTCAAAGTTAGCTTATTTTCGGGCGCGTTTAATTTTCGCGCGTTACGACCGCCGAGCTTTAAGTGCAAGACGGCTTTTTCGGGCGTAAATTTAAGCTTTTTGTGCCGCGGCTTAATCTAGTGGCAAGGCGATCCGCCCGTTAAATTTAGCTCGCTACGAAACGGACGACTTTGCTAGCTTGCGGCGTAAAATCGCAGCTTTTAGAGGCGTTACGTAGCCTTGCAAAATAAGTAAATTTAGCGCAAGCAAGGATTTGTTCGGCGGTTAAAGCAATTTGGGATCTGCCTTTATCAAACAAAAATAAAATGGAGAAAAAATGCAAAATCATAAAAACTCGAAGGAAAGATTAAACGCGCGAATTTACGCGGAAGATAAAGCCTTAAAATCAAATTTCGCTCGCTTTAAAACCTTGCCGCAAAGCTCAAGTTTGACGCGGGTTTTTAGCGCAAATTCGGACGAAAATTTACCGAGCGCGCGCAGCCTGATTTTACCGCGTAAATTTAACGAGACCAAAGCTCTTAAATCGTCCAAAAACCATCTGAAGCGCGCAACTTTTTCGGAAATAAAAGTTTCAAATTTAGCCTGCGAAAACGGTGGAGACCTTGCGCGAAACCAGGCTCCTCTTTTGTCGCTTGCAAAGCCGGCGACATTTCAAAAATTTAGCGCCGAGCAAAAGCGAAATTTAGCGCAGATATCGCCTGGCGGCGAAAAGATGTGGGTTTACACAAATGACGCTCCAGACCCAAATTTGCCGCAAAGAACGTCTAATCCAGCTAACGAAAAAGGGCTAAATTTAAGCAAGTCGCGAGCGCTGCTGACGGATCAAAATCAAGCGCAAAGCTTGCGCGCGAGCTCGCCTCAAAATCAGCCTCAAATTTTAAACTCGACAAAAGTCAAAACTAGCTCCGAAAATCCGACTCAAAGCCCGAAAAACCGATCAAATTTGATCTCGCTAAACGCAGCAAAAGGCTCGTGTTTTACTTCGGGCGCAAATTTGCAGCCGAATGCAAACCAAACCGCTCTTAACGCCCCCGATCAGGACGCGCTTTTGGCCGAGTTTAAGGCGTTTTTGAATGCGCACTTGCCAAGCAACCCTAGCTTTCATCCGTGCTTTGACGAGGCGCTTTCGTACACGCTAAAATCGGGCGGCAAGCACTTTCGCGCGATGCTAGTCGCTGGCGTCGTGGCAGCGGTGCGCCCCGAGCGTAAAGAGGCGGCGTTTCACGTCGCGCTGGCATTTGAGACGATGCACAGCTACTCGCTCATCCACGACGATCTGCCTGCGATGGATGACTCCGATCTGCGCCGCGGACAGCCTAGTTTGCACGTCAAATTTGACGAAGTGACGGCGATTTTAGCGGGCGACGCGCTAAATACCCACGCCTTTTATCAGATAGCAATGGCCCCGCTAGACGCGGACGCGCGCATAAAATGCGTCGAGATCCTAAGCCGTAACGCAGGTATCTACGGCATGGCGCTTGGGCAGGCGGTGGATTGCTATTTCGAAAATCAAAAGCTAGGGCTTGATGAGCTAAAATTTTTGCATATCCACAAGACCGCGCGCCTCATCGCGGCGAGCTTGCAGGCAGGCTGCGTCGTAGCGGGGCTAGACGAGGCGGATGCTGCTCGCATATACGACATCGGGCTTGATCTGGGGCTGGCGTTTCAGATCGCAGACGACATCATTGACGCGACGCAAAGCGCCGAAACGGCGGGCAAACCGACGCATAACGACGGCGCGAAAAACTCATTTACCAACCTTCTTGGCGTTGATGGCGCGATGCGGGCTAAAAATGAACTCATCGCAAAGATAGAGCGCGAGCTAGGCGGCGTGCATGCAGGCATCCGCGCTATCGTGACGGGCCTCATCGACAAACATTTGCGGTAAATTTGATTAAATTTCCATCGGATATAACCCTAAATATCGATTTAATATAAATCTGTCAGAACTTTAACTATTTGCCGTTAGATTTTGTTTATCACCTTGTGCCGGTTTAAACTATCAAGCTTTACGGTTCGTCAAATTTGCGACCGTTTTTATGCGCTTATAGCAAATTTGGCTCTTTTTTCTCGCAGGTTTTTTGAGGGATAATGCGTGCTGTCGTATCCGTATCGCTCACCGTTTTTTGGCGTATATCTAATTTTCGCGCGCTAAAATTACAAGCGTTTACCGCCGGTACTTAAATTTGGATGGATTTCATATCTTGGATAATCAAAATTTAAAGATAAATTTAAAAATATTTACGTCAAGGACTTACGCTTGTTTTGCATAAATTTTTAATTCTGTTGGTGGATTTTACTATATTGTGACTTGTTTAACCGCACAAATATAAGCGCGTATATTTTACGTTAAATTTATCGTCCATTCTAGTTGGATAAATCTTAAATTAGTCTCTATTCTTTTGCCGATTGTAGTGCTTAAAACTAAGTCGAAAACGGTTCGAAATATCGCACCGGTCGCACAATCCATCCTTGTAGATTTCAAATTTCACCGTACAAATCTCGCATGAAATGTGGCCAAAATTAATACATGACTCAAAATATCTTCGTTTGAAGCTAAATTTGGCACGAAAATTTAATAAAAATACGCACGGGTAAGCGCTTGACTCTAAACCTGGTTAATCCAAGCACCCGCAAACCCACTCAAAACGTCAAGCCAAAATATGTCGCATTAACGCGACATATATAAATACTATCTGCACGATGCGAAGATGGCTTGAATAGCATAAATAAGTACTTTAGACATATTAAATTCTACCGTAGTCAAGCTTTTCAAGGCCGTAGCGTATCAAATGTTGTATTTGCTTTTGTCTAAGATATCGATGCTATTTATGAGTTGTTTAAAATACGGCGACTTTGATAAATCAGCCAACTAATTTTACAGAGCGTAGTTACAAGTGGCTTACCGGAAGCAAATTTCAAAAAGACATAGAACTTCATCAGCCATTCTAAACTAATTTTAGATACCCAAGGCTTTAAAGGGCTAGAGGATTGAGCTAGGTAAGATGACCACGGTAAAGCACTAAATACGCATTTAGTATAATATTTATCGTTAGCTATAGTTACGCTAAAGACGGCACAATACTCTTTGTTTAGGTCTTTATATACTAGAATTTAACGTAGGCAAGGCGCATGAATTTCTCCATCGTAAATTTTATGCATAAAATTCTTGATTTAAATTTATTATTAACCTAAAAGTCGTTGTATACCTTACCGCAATAAACCGATGCAACAGAAACCTAAATCTGGCAAAACAAAATATATTTATCCTAAATTCTAAAAAATAAAGGCATAAAATACCTAAGAACAATAAAATGCAGAACAAAAAAGATATATTTTAGTAAAATAGTGGCCGGGAGATAGGGATTCGAACCCCAGGAGGCTTTCACACCTCAACGGTTTTCAAGACCGCCGCTTTCGACCGCTCAGCCATCTCCCGTAAAAATACTTTGGCTAATTATAGCCAAATTTATTCGGTTTTTTCCTTAACGTAGGAAGCGCCTTTGTTGACTTTTTCCTTTGACCATTCAACGGCGTTATTCGTATCTTCTTTGGCTCCGCGCCAAGTATTTGAACAGCCAACCATAAACAAAGTAGCAGATAATAGCACTAGTAAATAACGCATTTTCTCTCCTTATAATTTTTGGAGGCGACACCCGGATTCGAACCGGGGATCAAAGCTTTGCAGGCTCATGCCTTACCACTTGGCTATGTCGCCTAAAAGTCAATGGTGCCCGAAACCGGACTTGAACCGGTACGGTAAAAAATACCGAGGGATTTTAAGTCCCTTGCGTCTACCATTCCGCCACCCGGGCAAAAATTCCCTAAATTTAAAACCGATGGAGCGGGAAACGAGATTCGAACTCGCGACCCCAACCTTGGCAAGGTTGTGCTCTACCCCTGAGCTATTCCCGCATTTCGTTTGAGAATTGAGATTCTAGCTGATTTTTGCTTAAAATTTTATTTTATTTCGTCAAATTTCAAAATTTCGTAAGATAAAAATGATATAATTCCAAAATCCTTTCAATGATTGGGGTTATAGCTCAGCTGGGAGAGCGCTTGAATGGCATTCAAGAGGTCGGCGGTTCGATCCCGCTTAACTCCACCATACTAATATCTAATATTATTAACTTTCAAAAAATCCCTCAGCGCTTCGTATTCGCCGTTTTCAAAATAACGCCATTTACCGGGTTTTAGCATACCAAGATCGACGCGACCGAAACTAACGCGTTTTAGATCCATTACCTCAAGGTCGAAATATCCGAAAAACCTGCGTAGCTCGCGGTTTTGTCCTTCGTTTATCACGACTTTTAGCTTCGTGAAGCCACCGCTCGAGCCAAAAATTTTATAGTCCAAAAAGGGCTTAAATTCCATCGATTTTATAGCGGTTTTAGCATGCGCGCCCTTAGTAGCGTCGGCGGCGAAAAAGCCCTCGTTCATCGCCGTTATCACTTCAGGCGTTATATCGCCCTTTACTTTCAGATAGTATTCGCGTTCTACGTCGCTGTTCATTAGCGCAGTTGCGATCGCCGGAGCGTCCGTTAGCAAAAGAAGTCCCTCACTAGCGTAGTCAAGTCGCCCGATACTAACAAATTTAGCAAACTGTCGGTCCAAACTATCATAGATCGTTTTGCGCCCGCGGTCGTCTTTTTTACTAACCAGCTCGCCTTTTTGTTTGTGATAAACGATCACGGTAAATTCTTTTTTTAGCCTTACTATGCGGCCGTTTATCTTTACTTTATCCTCTTCGCTAACGCTAGTAGCCAGCTCGCTAACGGCGCGGCCGTTTACGCTAACTTTACCCTGTTTTATGAGCTCGTCAGCCTCTCTACGCGAATAACTCGTGTTATGCGATATAAATTTGTTTAGTCTGCTTTTTTGCATTTTATAGTCCTAAATTTGCAAGGTCGTGTATGTGTAAAACACCGACCGGAACGCCGTTTTCTACGACGGCTAGTAGCTGTATCTTGTAACGCTCGATGAGAGCTAACGCATCTATCGCTAACATCTCTTTATCGTTTAGCTCTTTTGGTTTTAGCGTCGCGTATTTGATCGCGGCATCGTTTAGATCAAAATCCTCTCTCATCAGCGCCCGTCTAAGGTCTCCGTCGCTTAAAATAGCGTCCAAAACTCCGTCTTTATCCACGATGAGAACGGTGCCGAGTTTGCCGTGCGTCATAGTATCGATCGCCTGCTTTAGGCTCGCATTCCAGCGGACTATCGGCAAATTTTCGCTTCGCATCACGTCTTTTACCTTTAAAAATAATCTCTTGCCAAGACTTCCGCCTGGATGAAAATTTGCAAAATCCTCTTTTTTAAATCCGCGCTTTTTCATCAAACAAACGGCTAACGCATCGCCTAAGGCTAACGTTAGCGTAGTCGAGCTAGTCGGCGCGGCGTCCAGCGGGCAGGCCTCCTTGCTAACGTCAAGCTTCACAAACGCGTCGCTAAATTTGCCAAGCGTGCTAAATTTATCCCTCGCCATCGCAACTATCGGTACGCCAAAACGCTGCACGTGAGGCAGGATTTTGGTTAGCTCCTCGCTCTCGCCGCTAAAGCTGATAGCTAGTAGCGTGTCGTCCTTGCCGATCATACCCAGATCGCCGTGCATCGCCTCGGTCGGATGCATGAAAAAGCTAGGCGTACCAGTGCTAGCAAGCGTCGCGGCGATCTTGGCGCCGACGTGTCCGCTCTTACCTACGCCTGTGACTACGACTTTGCCTTTGGTTTGGTATAAAATCTCGACCGCTTTTTCAAATTCGCCGTCTAAAATTTCGGCATTTCTTGTTAGCTCGTTAGCCTCCATCTTTAGCACGTTAGCGGCTACTTTTATCATCTCGCTCATTTTGCGCCCTTACATCAGGTATATGATCGGCACGATGGTCGGATATTTTTTAACTTTTCTAAATATATGCTTGCGGATGACTTGACGCACCTGCCCCTCGAGCATCCTACCGTCTTTTAGAAGCTCCTCTTTGACGTTGCTTAGATACTGCTCCAGCACGCCCTCCATCTCTTTTCTAAACTCGCCGTCTTGCTTATCGCCCACGAGCCCGTAGCTGATAACGCGAGGCTTGTTTATGAGCTTAGCGCCGTGGCGGGAAATTTGCGCGATGATCATCACGACGCCCGCTTCAGCCAAATTTTGCCTATCGATCACGACGTCGTCTGAAATTTGCTTGTTGATTTGGTTGTCTATAAATACCTTGCCCGTTTTTACCGTCTTGGCGCGCTTCATGTACTTTTGGCAAATTTCCATCTGATCGCCGTCGCTCATCAGATAGATGTTTCGCTCATCCACGCCACATGCTACGGCCGTTTCTTTATGCTTTGCGATATGGTTGTACTCGCCGTGGACCGGGAGGAAAAATTTAGGCTTTATTAGGCGCAGCATCAGCTTTTGCTCCTCTTGTGCGGCGTGACCGCTCACGTGTATCTCGCTAAAGTCCTGATACGCGACGCTAGCGCCTGATTTGATGAGGAAATTTAGCACCGTAGAGACGCTGCTTTCGTTGCCAGGGATCGCCTTTGAGCTGATGATGATCTGATCGGTCGGCTTTATTTTGATGTATTTGTGCTCGTCGGTAGCCATGCGGTATAGCGCGCTCATCGTCTCGCCCTGAGAGCCGGTGGTGACTATCAGCACTTCGTTATCTTTAAATTTGCCGACTTCGTTAGCGTCGATAAAAATTTTCTTATCGAGTTTGATATAGCCAAGCTCCATCGCCGTGTAGAGGTTGCGCTCCATGCTACGGCCGATGACGCAGACCTTGCGGTTATATTTTAGTCCCCAGTCGATCGCCTGATAGACACGGTGGATGTTGGAGCTAAACGTGCTCATTATCACGCGGCCTTTGGCTTTGGAAAATATCGCGTCAAAGGTCTTACCTACGCTGCTTTCGCTTTTAGTAAAGCCCTCTCGGTAGCTATTCGTGCTATCGCTCATGAGGCACAGTACGCCGCGCTCGCCGTAGTATGCGAGTCTGCCAAGGTCTGTTGGGTAGCCGTCGATCGGCGTGTGGTCGATCTTAAAGTCGCCCGTGTGGATGATGGTGCCTGCCTTTGTCGTGATGGCTAGCGCGCTTGCGTCGATGATAGAGTGGGTGATATGTATCCACTCGACCTCAAAATCTCCGATCAAATACGGTTTGCGCTTTTCGACCGAGCGGAAAAGCGAACGCTCCTGCTTTAGCCCATGCTCTTCAAATTTGTTATTTATCATACCAAGCGGTAGCGGCGTGGCGTAAATCGGAAATTTAAACTCTTTATAAAAGTATGGCACCGCGCCGATATGATCCTCGTGGGCGTGCGTGATGACGACGCCTTTTATCTTGTCTTTTATCTTGCGCACGTAGTCAAAGTCGGGGATCAGGATATCCACGCCGTGCATACTCTCGCTAGGAAAGCTCATACCGATATCCACGATGATCGCGCTCGTGTCGGTCTCAAATATCGTCATATTTCCACCGATCTCGCCTAGTCCGCCAAGAGGCGTGATGCGGATCCTATGATCGGTCGAGTTTAGGTATTTCATCGGCTCGAGGCGCAGTTCGTGGACGGCTTTGTTTGCCTCCATAGACGCGGCGATATCTTGCTGCCACTGCTCGTTTCCGCTTAGCTTGGCGGGTAAATTTTTCTTAGGTTTTCTCTGTTTTTTAGGCTTAGCTTCGGCTGTTTGATTTTCGACGTTAGCGGCTTGCTTGTTAGCGTTTTTATTATCGTTTTGCGCGCTATTTTGAGAGTTTTGTTTGCCATTTTTACTGCGATTTCTTTTACCGTTTTGTTTGTTAGCGTTAGTATGTTCGCCGCTTTGAGCATGCTGTTCGGCGCCGTCAAAAGGCTCTAAAAAGAAATTATCTATCACGCTTTGGCTAGCTTTTTGTTCGCCGTTTTGCGCGTTTTGATCTAAATTTTCTTGTTTGTTTTTATTTCTCGGGCGAAATCTGCGCTTTTTATTGCTCTTGCCCTGAGAAACCACCGCTTTTTCTTCGTTCTTGTCGTTCATTATCTTCCTTTAAATTTTTAAATACTTCTAGATAAAGATCGACATTTAGCTCGTGCGGACGGATGTTTACGCTCAAATTTAGCAGACTGAAAATTCGCTGGGTTTCAAGCTTTTCATAGCTTGAACTCAAATTTTTCATCAGCGTTTTTCTAGGCGCGCTAAAGGCGATTTTGAGGTAAGTTTTAAATTTTTCGTATTCAAATTTACTCTCAAATATACCCGTTTCGCCTATTAAATTTTTACTTTTTTGCAGTTTTATAACCGAAGAAGTCACCTTCGGCGGCGGGTTAAAGCAACTCGCATCCACGTCAAAAAGTAGCTCGCAGCCGCCTTGAAGCGAGGCTAAAATCGCCAAAGAGCTAAAATCTCTATCGCCGCTTTTTGCGCTAAATTTGAGCGCGACTTCCTTTTGTATCATCACGACCAGGCCGCGACATTTCTCGTCTTCGATCGCATTTAGGATCATCTTAGTAGCGACATAGTAGGGCAGGTTTGCCGCTAAAAAATACGGCTCATCGCTTAGGCCGTCTTCGCTCCACTGATCCAGCGCGTCTTTGCAAAAAAGTTTCAATCGTCCGTTTTGAATTTCGTTTGCGAATTTTTTCTGCAGCAGCGCAAAAAGCTCGGTATCTATCTCATAGCTAGTTACGCCGCAAATCCGCAAAATTCTAAATGTCAAATCACCTAAGCCAGGCCCAATCTCAACGATATTTTGCATATCTTTGGGAATCGCTTGGATGATTTTGTTTAGCGTCGCTTCGTCGTGTAAAAAATTTTGTCCGAAGCATTTTTTTGCTTTAATATTTTCCATTTTAACTCCGCAGAGTAGCGAAGCCACTGCTGCAAACAAACCCATCGCTCGCATCGCTTTGCGATAAGCTTCGCTCATTCGCTCCCGCACGGACGATAAGCAGTTATCGTCCTCTAACGGCGGTCACTCACCCACCTAAAGCACACCGATGTTTGCGGCATCGGCGTAAATTTACCTTAAATTTTCGCCGATTTTACCCAAAAATATCTTATGTAATGATTAGATAAGTCAAATTTAGCTAAAATAAAGCCAAATTTTAGCTAAAGAAGAGCGATGAATCATTTTGCAAAACGCATAATCCCATGCCTAGACGTCAAAGACGGACGAGTGGTAAAGGGCGTAAATTTCGTAGGTCTCGTTGATGCGGGCGATCCGGTCGAAGTCGCCAAACGCTACAACGAGGAGGGCGCGGACGAGCTGTGCTTCCTCGACATCACGGCGTCGCATCTGGGGCGCGATACGATCGTGGATGTCGTGGAGCGGGTCGCGCGCGAGCTTTTTATCCCGCTGACCGTGGGTGGCGGCATACGTACGATCGATGACATCTCTCGCCTGCTAAACGTCGGCTGCGATAAAATCAGCCTCAACTCAGCCGCGATCAAAAATCCGAATTTGATAGACGAAGCGGCGAATAAATTCGGCTCGCAATGCATCGTAGTCGCGATCGACGCAAAGAGGATGGGCGAGGGTTATAGCGTGTTTATAAACGGCGGCAGGCTAGATACCGGCAAAGACGCGCTTGCTTGGGCGAAAGAGGCGCAAGAGCGCGGTGCGGGTGAAATTTTACTCACGTCGATGGACTGCGACGGCGTTAAAAACGGCTTTGAGTTAAATTTAACGCGGATTTTTAGCGAGCTTGATATCCCCGTCATCGCAAGCGGCGGCGCGGGTAAAATGGAGCACTTTAAGGACGCATTTTTAGCGGGCGCGGACGCATGCCTAGCGGCGTCGATCTTTCATTTTAGAGAGATCGAGATTAAAGCGCTTAAAACCTATCTCAGACAAAACGGTATCGAGGTTAGGCTGTGAAATTTGAGCTCAAATTTAGCGCGCAAAAGGGCAGGGCGTGATTATTTCAGCGGGACGAAATGAGATTTTTCCCTTCGCGCTACCTATGGGCGTCGGGTTAGTGGATATGAGCATAAATTTAACGGCTCTTTTGCAAAAGCGAGCTATGGTCGATGGTTGCGGTAGATACGAGCAAATTTTGACGACTAACCGACAACTTGACGAGAGGCTAAATTTGATTGATTCGCCTATTTTGCAAAGCGCGAAATCTTCTCAAAATCCAGATAAAATTTTAAATGCGCTGCCGAGAGAAATCATTTTTATAGGCTCGGCAGGACTTTACAAAGACGGTGAAGTTTTTGAAATTTACGAGAGCTCAGTCGCGGCAAATATCGAGATTTCAAGCCTAGAAAGCAAGAGCTATTCGCCGATAGAGAGCAAAATCGCTTCTATTGTTCCACGTGGAACATGCAAGGTAAATTCATCAAATTTTATCACGACCGACCAAAATTTGGCTTACAAACTTTTCGATTGCGGATATTTTTTAGAGAATATGGAATTTTTCGCAGTTCTCAAAGTCGCGCAAAAATTTCAAATCCCAGCTTACGGCATATTTGTAGCGACGAATTTTTGCGACAAAAACGCACATGCCGATTTTATAAAAAATCACGAGCAAGCCAAAAAAGAGCTCGAAAAATATTTAAAACAAAAGGAAATCATTTGAAAAATTTGCTTGATTTTACGTTAGATGAGCTAAAAGAACAGCTCTCGCCGCCGTTCCGTGCGAAGCAAATTTTCGAATGGCTATATAAAAAAAACGCAACTACTTTTGATGAAATGCTAAATTTGCCAAAAGATCTGCGTGCAAATTTAGCGCAGGAGTTCTACCTTGATCCGCTAAAATGCGTCAAATTTGAGCAGAGCAGCGACGGCTCTATAAAATATCTTTTTGAGCTCAAAGACGGATTACGGATAGAAAGCGTACTGTTGCCGATGAAAGAGGAGCTAAACGACGAAAACGGCGAGGTAGCGCGTCACGCTCGTTATACGATCTGCGTTAGTTCGCAGGTTGGTTGCCGCATGGGCTGCTCGTTTTGTCTAACGGGCAAGAGCGGACTAACGAGAAACCTAACGCCAGGTGAAATAGTGGGGCAAATTTTGTGGATAAAAAGAGAAAATAAAATCCCCTACGAACGCCGCGTAAACGTCGTATATATGGGTATGGGCGAGCCTCTGGATAACCTAGAAAACGTTAGTAAAGCTATAAAAATTTTAAAAGAAAACGACGGGTTAGCTATCGCGCCACGCCGCCAGACCGTTAGCACGAGCGGGTTAGGCAGCCAGATAAAAAAGCTCGGCGAGATGGATCTGGGCGTGTTGTTAGCTATATCTTTGCACGCCGTTACTAACGAGCTTCGCAGCAAACTAATGCCTATCAATAACGCCTACAAAATCGAGTCCGTTATGGAAGCGGTGAGGGGCTTTCCGATCGATATGCGTAAGCGAGTGATGTTTGAGTATCTCGTCATAAAAGACATGAACGACGGTATAAAAGATGCCAAAAAGCTCGTTTCGCTACTACACGGCATCAAAGCAAAGGTAAATTTGATCTACTTTAATCCGCACGAAGGCAGCGAATACAGACGCCCGAACACGGCCGATATGGAGGCATTTCAAACGTACCTACGAGATCACGGCGTAACATGCACCATCAGGCAAAGCAAGGGCCTTGACATCAGCGCGGCGTGCGGTCAGCTTAAAGAGCGTGACAACCAAACAAGCGGCAAGACGATAGCCAAGACGGCAAAATGACGCTACTTGATATATCCCAGATAGTTTTCGTCTGCGTTGTGGTTTTTGCGGGGCTCGGACTGATTATAAAGACGGCTTTTTATGACGAACGAAACCGATGAGATAGCATTCTTAAGAGTGCAAGTAGACAGAGATAACGACAGCTCGTTTTTAGTTTTGCTCTATGATTTTTGCTATTTTGATAAGAAAATTTTCAAAAAAATCCTAGAAATCTGCCTAGAAACCGAGATAGAAGACAAAAATTTAAGGGCCGAAATTTTAGATATTTTACACTTTACGACCTATCTGATGCTCTGTCATCGCGATAAAAAAGATGCGTATAAGATAAAAAACTTCAAAAAAGTCGAGGAAAAATTCGGCGATTATTTTCAGATCGTAAGGCAAATCAGTAGGAAATTTATAACGGAGTAACAATGAAAGCGCAAAAAATAATGGACGATATCGACGTATTTTTAAGCAAATCGCTACTTAAAAAATCAACGATAACCAAAGCACAGATCGTAAATTTCATAGAAACAAAATGGGCGGAAGCAGACGAGGAAAAGTACAAAATCTACGACGCATACATCTACGCGCACCGCATGATAAGCGAATACGAAGAGCTGAAAGACTGCGGCAACGTTCTGCGCTGGATCGATGAGATGTATAAGTGCGATAAGGCAAAAGATAGGCCGTCCTACGTGAAGGACTATTATAGAGGCGAGCGCTGTCTAGCCTGCGGTCAAAAAGAAGCGGCGCTAAAATATCTGCAAAAAAGCTACGACGCGGACAGGGACTATGTCTTTGCCGGAGACGAACGCATTGCTAAATTTTTTAAAGATTATCTTGCAAATCCCGAAATTTTGCCTGAATTTATAGAAGAAGAGTATGATGAAGATAAATTTGACGATTTCGGATTTGAGATAGAACTCGAACATTTCGGTAAAATTTTAGAGCAAGAGGCAAAATTTTATTGCACGTTTCTAAACAAAAAAGGCGATGAGGTATACGAGCCAAGCCGCACGCACTCAAATGCTGTTGATTTTTTGAGGCAAAATCAGGAGGAAATTTTAAACGAAATTCTGACCGAGATTTTCAAAAATTATCCAAAATGGCAAGAAATTTACGACTATCCGAGCGAGACAAAGAGTGATTTTATGCCAAATATCTACGCGCCGCACGAGCTTGGTAGGCTTTTGGAGCTACAAAATATCTATATTTTACTTAGCGGCAGAACCGCGAAAATAGGCTTTGAGTTTAGCTGCTCATGGGATATGGAGCACGGCCTAGGCGTGATGATGCAAAGCGGCAAAGTCCTAAAAATCGGTAGCGGAGAGACAGCATTCGGCTTTTAGCCTTTGGCTATAAATTTGCCCGGCCACCGCGCGCAAATTGATTTTTACTCGTCAAAGGTTTTATTTTTCGTATGATAAAAGTATAGATACAAAAGCCCCAGCGGCGCGATAATAAAAGCAAAACCGTAACAAAGCAGCATGGTTATAAATTTTGCTACAAGTAAAAATAGCGCATTTACGAAAAATACGTTATTTCCAAATATAAAATCAACGATACTCTCATAAACAAAGCGAGAATATGGATACAAAAAGGTGTTTGCGATAAAGATGAGATAGCTAAAAATTCGCTTATCGCCTCCGTTATACATAAGCACTATAAACAAAGCCGTAAAGATAGCACCGAAAAATAGATGCCGCAGGTAATAAGACGCGCTAAGTCCGCCGAAAGTTTTTTTAATAAAACTCATAGAAAATACTCCTCAAATAAAATTTTGCATAATTCTACCCCCCCCCATAAATTTTCGCTTAATCCAACCGGTCAGTACTAAAACCCGTTTCCAGCCGTCTAAATTTAACCGCGCACTAATTAAAAAGGCCAAATTTACTAACGAAATTTACGTTAGTTTATCTTCTTAGATTTTTTACTAAAGCCGAAATAGAGCAGGGTTACCAAGCAAGCAGGCAAGCGCGTAATGTCATATATCCGAAATAAAAATGCTATTTATGCGGGGCGTATCGTGCCTAATCGTAGCTAAATTTTATGGCATCGTTTTGCATTTGACGCTATTACTAGCGGATGTTACATATCTAAAATTTACCGTTTTTGTGCTGTCATATTTTATAAAGCTTCCTAATATAAAAAAACGGCCTAGCAAATCGGCCCAAAATCTATCCGTGCTTCACAAGTTTATAAAATTTATCTTTCGCATCAAATTTAGATTTTATTTTATATTCTACGCCGTCGAATTTAAAGCAAATTTCATCCGAATGCAGTAGCAGTCTGGGAGCGCCGGTCGTTAAAATTCGCTCGTTTTCGCTCATCTCTTTATCTAAAATTTTCTCGATTTGCGGTCGAGCTAGACCGTAGAGCGGTTCGCCTAAAATCTTATGTTCCACATGGAACAAATGCAAACGAATCTGATGCTGTCTGCCCGTGAGCGGTACGGCTCGAACCAGCGTCGCATCGATATCGGCAAAATACTCTATCGGCAAAATCTCCGTAACCGCGCTTTTGCCGTCCTCGCAAATTCGCATTCGCATTTTCACGTCGTCATAGTCGTTTGCTAGATCCATACTCGCTTCGATACGCAAATTTTCGCTTATTTTTCCGTACACGAGCGCAACGTAGCTTTTATAAACCTGTCTGTTTTCAAAAAGTTTTTTTAAATTTACGACCGCATTTTTATCTTTACCTACGACGATGAGTCCGCTAGTTTCACAGTCCAAGCGATGTGCGACTGAGGCCTCGCGGCCGTAGAGCGACCAAATTTCGTCATTTAGCGAGTACTCGCAGTGCCTGCCGTTTGGGTGACTGAGCACGCCGCTTGGTTTATCAAAAACGGCAAATTTATCGCACTCAAAAATCGGCTGTAAACCGCGCGGGTTCGTCTCATACTCTATCAGGCAAATTTCGCCGCTTAGCAAAGCGTTTTTCTCGCTGACGACCGCGCCGTCGCAGATAAGTCTGCCTTTGTCAATGAGCCGCTGGGCTTCGCGCATCTTATAGCCGTTTTGCAGTAAAATTTCATACGGTTTTTGCCCTTTTGCATGCGCGATAAATTTATGAATATAAGGCAATTTTCACTCTTTAAATCTAAAATTTAAGGGCAAATTTAGCGGATACTAACCGCCTTTTCAGCCCAGTTTTTATATAATCTTTCCTTAAAAAATTATACAAAAATTTGCATAAAAAAGGCTAAAGATGGTAGAGAGATATTCGCGCGAACAGATGGCGCAAAAGTGGGATATGCAGGCAAAATACGGTGCGTGGCTGGAGGTCGAGCTGGCTGCGGTCAAGGCATGGAATAAGCTGGGTTTTATCAGCGATGCGGACTGCGAGAAAATTTGCAAAAACGCTAAATTTGACGTAGCGCGCATCAACGAGATCGAAAAGACGACCAAGCACGACGTGATCGCATTTCTAACGAGCGTTAGCGAGAGCCTGGGCGAGGAGAGCCGCTTCGTGCACTACGGCATGACTAGCTCAGATTGCATCGACACCGCCGTCGCGCTTCAGATCAAAAGCAGCATGGAGCTCATCATCAAGGATGTAAAGGGCCTGATGAGCGCGATCAAAACCAGAGCGCAGGAGCACAAAAACACGATGATGGTCGGCCGCAGCCACGGCATCCACGGCGAGCCGATCACCTTCGGGCTCGTGCTTGCGGTCTGGTACGACGAGGTCGAGCGCGCGCTAAAGCTGCTACAAGATGCCAAAGAGGTCGCCGCCTACGGCAAACTAAGCGGCGCGATGGGGAATTTCGCTCACGCACCGCTCGAGTTTGAGGAGCTAACCTGCGAGCAGCTCGGTCTAAAACCGGCTCCCGCGTCAAATCAGGTCATCCAGCGCGATCGCTACGCCCACGTTATCAGCGCGATCGCCGTCCTAGCCGCCACCTGCGAAAAGATCGCCGTCGCCGTGCGCCACTTCCAAAGGACGGAAGTTTACGAGGCAGAGGAATACTTTAGCCCCGGTCAAAAGGGCTCTAGCGCGATGCCACACAAGCGCAATCCCGTACTTAGCGAAAACATCACCGGCCTTTGTAGGATGCTGCGCTCATACGTGACGCCCGCGCTCGAAAATGTCGCGCTCTGGCATGAACGCGACATCAGCCACAGTTCGGTCGAGCGATTTATCCTGCCCGACGCCTTCATCACGGCCGATTTTATGCTCGCACGCATTACGAATTTGATCGCAAATTTGGTAGTTTATCCGGAAAATATGATGAAAAATCTAAATTTGACCGGCGGGCTCGTCTTTTCTCAGCGCGTGCTTTTACAGCTTCCGCAGCGCGGGATCTCGCGCGAAGACGCGTATAAAATCGTACAGCGCAACGCGATGAAGGTCTGGGCGGATCTGCAAGAGGGCAAAAAGGCGATAAACGAAAACGGCGAGAGTCTATTTTTACAAAATTTGCTCGCCGACGAGGAGCTACGCGCAAGCCTGGGCGAAGCAGAGATAAAAGAGTGCTTTGATTATGCGTATTACACCAGGCACGTGGATGGGATTTTTAAAAGGGTGTTTAGTAAACAAAATTGAAGAGTAAAAAAATGATTAATAAAAATCAGATTGAATTAATCAATCAAGACATATCAAAAGCAAACGAAATTTTGGATGGTGGCAGTGTTGATGAAATTAAAGATATTTGCGATAGATTAAATAGAAAATATCAATTAAAGCTAGATTTAAATTTTAAAGAGGGTCTTGCTAGATACAAGAAATATTGTAAACTATTAAACGAGATAATTGATCAAATGAAATACTATCAAGCAGAATTAAAAGACGAAGATAATAAAAATTCTATGCATAGCAAATTAGCAGAATCCATAAATATAAATAACACAAATACGGCGACAAACAATATCACTCAAAATATTAGCATCAAAAGCGTGATGGAAAAAATAGATCGAATTCAAGATGAAATTCTTGCTAAGAATTTGAAATATGAATTAAAGGGAATGCTTGGTGAGCTTGAGGATTGTAAAAATATTCAAGAAAAAAAATCAAAGCTAATGGAAGTCGTTAAATGGCTTGGAGATAAATCTGTTGATGCTTTTATCGCTTGTTTGCCGTATTTTGCTGGACTTGGCTTATAGAATTACAGATAAGGAAAAAATTTGAAAGTACTAAAACGAAACGGACGCACCGAGGAGCTTGACGTAAGCAAGATCAAAAAATACACGAGCGAAGCGGTTGCTGGGCTAGCAAACGTTAGCCTAAGCGAGCTTGAAGTGGACGCGAAAATTCAATTTCGCGATATGATAACGACCGAGGAGATCCAGCAAACCCTCATCAAGACAGCCGTCGAAAAGATCGACATCGACCGTCCCAACTGGACATTCGTCGCGGCGAGGCTATTTCTATACGACCTTTATCACAAGGTCACGGGCTTTAGCGGTTACAACCATCTACGCGACTATCTGCAAAAAGGCGAAAAAGCGGGCCGCGTCATCCCTGGACTAAAAGAAAAATACGACCTGGACGATCTAAACGACTACATCAGACCCGAGCGCGACTTGCAGTTTGCATATCTAGGCATCAAGACGCTATACGACCGCTACCTCATCAAAGACCGCAGCGGTGCGCCGATCGAGCTACCGCAGCAGATGTTTATGGCCATCGCGATGTTCCTCGCGCAAAACGAACTAGACTGCCAAGGCTGGGCGAAGAAATTTTACGACCTCATATCTAAATTTGAAGTCATGCTCGCCACTCCGACGCTCTCAAACGCCCGCACGACGCGCCATCAGCTAAGCTCTTGCTACGTAGGAAGTACGCCCGATAATATCGAGGGAATTTTCGATAGCTACAAAGAGATGGCCTTACTGAGCAAATTTGGCGGCGGTATCGGCTGGGACTGGTGCAAGGTGCGCGCTATGGGCGGTAGCATCGACGGACATAAAAACGCAGCCGGCGGCATCATCCCGTTTCTAAAAGTCACGAACGACATCGCCGTCGCCGTCGATCAGCTAGGCACGAGAAAGGGCGCGATAGCCGTCTACGTCGAGCCGTGGCACATGGACGTGAGCGACTTCCTGGATCTGCGCAAAAACTCGGGCGAAGAGCGCCGCAGAGCGCACGAGCTGTTTCCGGCGCTTTGGATAAACGACCTTTTCATGAAACGCGTAAAAGAAAACGCGCGCTGGACTCTATTTGATCCCGCAGAGGTCGCCGATCTGTGCGATCTATACGGCGATGAGTTCGAGGCTCGCTACATAGCATACGAAAACGACGAAAAGATCCAAAAAAACGTCGTCATGGCAAAAGAGCTGTGGAAGAAAATTTTAACTAGCTATTTTGAATCAGGCATGCCGTTTTTGTGCTTTAAAGATAATGCCAACAAAGCCAATCCAAACGATCACGACGGCATCATCAGAAGCTCAAATTTATGCACCGAAATTTTCCAAAATACACAACCAAACTACTACAAGATCAAGATCACGTTTGAGGGCGGCTCCGAGCGGCTATTTGACGAAGAAGAAGACGTCACTGTTGATAACGGTATAACAAAAAAGGCCAAAAAGCTAAGCGCTCTAGATAGCATCGATGGGAAACAAATTTTCATCGTCGAAAAAGAAAGCGTCGAGGGCAAAACCGCCGTGTGCAACCTCGCGAGTATAAATTTAAGCAAAATCAACAAAAAAGAGGACATCGAGCGCGTAGTGCCGATCGCCGTACGTATGCTAGATAACGTCATCGATCTAAATTTTTACCCGCACAAAAAGGTAAAACACACCAACCTAGCCTCCCGCTCGATCGGCCTTGGCGTCATGGGCGAGGCGCAGATGTTAGCCGAACGCGGCGTGAAATGGGGCAGCTACGAGCACCTAGCGCTGATCGATAGCGTGATGGAAAATATTAGCTATAACGCCATCTACGCCAGCTCAAATTTGGCGGTAGAAAAGGGCGTGTATCCGCTTTTTGAAGGCTCAAAGTGGAGCAGGGGAGTGATGCCTATCGACACGGCAAACGCAAACGCCAAAGCGCTTCTAAACGACAGAGGCGGGCTATTTGACGAGAACGCCTGCGACTGGGGCAAACTGCGCGAAAAGGTCAAAAAAGACGGTATGCGAAACGGCTATCTGATGGCGATCGCGCCGACGTCGAGCATCAGCATACTCGTTGGCACCACGCAGACGATCGAGCCCGTCTATAAGCGCAAGTGGTTCGAGCACAACCTAAGCGGCATGATACCAAACGTCGTGCCAAATCTCAGCCCTGAAACGTGGCAGTTCTACACGCCTGCCTATGAGCTAGATCAGCGCGTGCTCGTGCGTGCCGGCGCCATCCGTCAAAAGTGGATCGACCAAGGCCAGAGCCTAAATATTTTCATGAGTCTAGATAAAGCAAGCGGCGGATATCTGAGCGAAATTTACACGCTTGCGTGGGAGCTGGGACTAAAATCGACCTACTATCTGCGCTCCGAAAGCCCTGATAGCGAAAAGCTAAACAACATCGCCGATCGCTCGATCGAGTGCGAGGGATGTCAGTAACCTGCCAGTAAATTTGGGTCAAATTTTGATGCTATTTCATTGCAAAGTAGCATCAAAAATTTATTCAAAAAAATCTTTAATATCCAAATTTAAAACTTTACAGATTTTATAAAGATGTTCTAAATTAAAATGTTTATTATATTTGTTGTTTTCACAATTTGAGTAAAATGCCACGGATTTAATATCTATACTAAGAGCCATTTCAAGTTGTGAAATATTTCTTTCTTCTCTAAATATACGGACCTTTTGTGATATAGATTGATAAAATTTAAAGATTTCCTCATCACTAAAAATATTAAAATTCTCACTCACTTTTTTATCCTATAGGATTAATAAATCTTTAAACTATATAATGTTAATATCCGTCGTTCTATATCCTATAGGATAAATAAAATCTATTTTAGAAGGAGTTATAATGGCAAATCAATCAGACAAAAATGCAGCACAAAAACAAATAGTTTATAGGGCAAAGTGTTTAGAATGCAAATATGAATGGACAAGTAGAGCAGGCAGTGGAACACCCAATTGTTGTCCAAAGTGTAGAAGTAATAGAATAACTATTTCACCATTATCATGAAAAAGGATTTATTGTGGATGCAGGCGAAGTAGCCAAGAAAATAATTAAGGGCATTGGAATAGGCGTTATTGAAATTGGAAAAGCCTTTATGGGAGAGATGGCAAAAGCTAAAAAGGCAAAGTTAGAATGCGAAGACTTAAGCGATTCTGATCTAAGAAGAAGGATAGAGACTAGTAGCGGCACAGAAAAAACAGTCGCTACTAGCATTCTAAATAAAAGACTAGAAGATAGAAATAGTTAATTTTTATCTCGCGGCCTTTAAATTTCGCGGCTTACATGCACCCGCAACCGCAGCCTCCGCTTGATTTTATCGCGTCAAATACCGCGTCATAATTTGGCTCCTCCGTGATCTCGGGAACGATTTGTTTGTGGATGATGACGCCGTCTTTGATGACGAAAACAGCTCTAGCTAAAAGCCCGGCAAGCGGTCCTTCGCCGATGATTACGCCGTATTTTTCGCCAAACTCTTTAGATCTAAAGTCGCTACCTACTTTTAAATTTTTGATACCCTCCGTAGAGCAAAATCTCCCCATCGCAAACGGCAGGTCCATCGAGATCACGCTTAGTTTGATCGCCGTTTTGGCTGCCATTTTTTCGTTAAATTTACGCGTTTCCGTCGCGCAAACGCCAGTATCTAGGGACGGAACGGCGACTAGTATCTCGATACCGTTGTTGCCGCCGACCTTAAACTCGCCCAGATCCTGCCCTACGAGCGAGACTTCGGGCGCATATGAGCCTACGAATACCTCTTCGCCTTTTAGCGCGACGTCTGCGCCGTGAAATTTGACTTTTGTCATGTTTTTCCTTTGTTTTAAATTTAATCGTAACGCAGATATTACCATACTTTTAACAACGGCTGAAAAACAAAAAATCACGTAAAATTTAAGACGGCAGTTATCTATAAAGTGCTATACTATTTGACATCAATTATCAAGGAGTGACAAATGAGCGACAAAGAAATCTTAGCTTCGCTTGAAGCAAAGCGCACGAAATGCGTCGTTTATACCCGCGTAATGGGCTACCACCGCCCTGTAGAGAGCTTTAACCTCGGCAAAAAAGGCGAGCATAAAGAGCGCGTCAAATTTTGCGAGCCAAAATCCCGCTAAACTCCCGCGAGTAAAACGTGAAAGACACTGATTTTCCGCTTTACTCGCTCACCCCCTTTACGACACTTGACTACCCCAACAAAACGGCCTGTATAGCGTGGTTTGCGGGCTGCAACATGCGCTGCGTCTACTGCTACAACGTCCCTATCGTCACGGGCACCGGACAGATTAGTCGCGCCGAGTTTATCAAATTTTTAGACAAGCGCAAAGGCAAGCTTAGCGGCGTGGTTTTTAGCGGCGGCGAATGTACGCTTAGCCCGGCGTTTTTGCCGCTAGCTCGCGAAGTAAAGTCGCGCGGTTTTTCGCTCAAAGTCGATACCAACGGCTCAAATTTGACCGCGATTGAGCAGGCTATCTCGCTAAATTTGATCGACTACATCGCACTTGATTTTAAAGCGACGAAGGAAAAATTTCTCAAGGTTGCCGGCTCAAATTTGTATAAAAATTTCTTGCAAATGCTTGAGTTTTTGTTGCAAACCGGCTTTAAATTTGAGGTTAGAACGACGGTGCATGCGGACTTGCTAGACGAGGCCGATATCTCTGCTATGAGCGAGATTTTGTACGAGCACGGATACAGAGGCGTTTATTATCTGCAAAATTTCCTAGATACTGGCGAAAATTTTGGAAATTTAGCGCAGGCGAAGGCTAAATTTGATCCAAAATTGATACGTTCAAATTTAGAAATAGGGCTTAGAAATTTTTAGTAAATTTAGTCAAATTTGACGTGCAAAATCTTGCAAATCATCATTTTCAGTTATGATATCTGCTAATTTTAATAAAAGTCACGATCTTTTTTAGCTCGGGCACGTCGCTTAGAGCCTGTACTTTTACGCTATACTCGCCTTTTTTAAGCTCTGCTCGGAGCAAAACTTTATCGTGCGTAAAGCCTCCGTTTGGAGCGCTGTACCATGAAGTCGCGCCGTATTTTGACAGATCAAAGGTTTCGGTTAGGGTGCTTAAATTTTGTTTTAGATCGTTTACCTCACCGCCTTTTACGTAGTTTATTTTGCGGTTTTGTAGAGATTTGAGCATAACTTTTAGCAATATTTTTTCGCCCGTACAGGCCGCTTTTTCCTCTCCACTCGTACCAATTGGCTCAGGGACGCCTTGCGTCGTATAACCGTAGTAGCCGGCTAGCTTAGCGGCTGTAAACTTCTCGCAAAACCACTTCGTAAACTCGTCGCTGCCGTATCCCGGGAAGACCTCCTCGCTGAGCTTTTCTTCCTCTTTTTGCTTTTGCAGATCTTGCGCGTAGATGAAACTTATCTCGTAGATACCTGCTTTTTTGACGATAAAAATTTATATCGGTCTCGCTGCCGTCATCAAGCGTATCGCCTCCCAAAAAATCAGATCCATAATAAAAAAACGCTGCAAAAAAGCAGCAAAAAATAGGCAAAATTTAATTCAAATTTGACGTTTTATCTGTTTGGCGCGTAGGTTTTTACCTCGTATAGCAAGAAATCATACACGCGCTGCTGCACGAGACCTTCGTATTCGTCGGCGTCGATGAGCCTGCGTAGGTGCTCGAAGTCGATCTTTAGCGCGTAGTTTTTGTTCGCTCTGATAGCCTGATCAATCGCTAAGAGCAAGCTATCAAGCGTCATCGGGTCTTTGCGTTTGATACGGGAGACATACTCTCTGGTGGTTTCGATAAGTACGCGTTTGCGGTTATCGTCGCCGCCGTAAATTTCGCTCGAGATATCGTATAAATTTGCAAAATCGTCCTCTTCGGGATTGAGTTTGGCCGAGATGATAGCCGCAAAGACCTTCGCGCGAAACTCTAGCGAGCGGTGGTGATAGACCAAAAACTCCCTAAACAACGACAAAAATTTACATTTTATATCAAATCCCATGTTGCCGCCTAAAATATATTTAAGTAAAATTTGAGTAAAATCGCTCTTGCCCTTTCTTAGACCTGTGCAATGTCTCTTCTAGGCACCGCTTCAGGGTGGGAACACAGCAGAGCACTTAGGCTAGGCGTGTGCCGCAGTCATCTGAGAGAGGGTTTTTAAACCTGTAAAAGCGAAAAATGCTCCTTAAAATCATCGCAAACTTTTAAAAAATTCACTCCGTCCAAGCTCTGATTTTTCTGAAAAAATTTATCCATATTATTAAAGCCTTCGGTTAGTTCGTTTGACTTTACGCCGTAGCTGATCGATATCCCCGCCTCAAAAAAAGCTGCGAGTTTATCGCAAAATTTAAGCGCTTTTCCATCGATGGCGTTAAATTTATCCTCGTTTACGTTCTCCATCGTACCCTCGTGATGTAGAGGCTTTTTCTCGCAGATCCTGTTTTCAAACTCGTTTTTGATAAATTTGCCGCCTTCCATACGGATACCGAGGATATAGCTAAACTCGTCTCTAAAATTTTCAGGCACGAAAGGTAAAATTTTCTCGTCTATCAGGCGCATTTCGTATTCGCTGATTATCTCGTTTAGCCCTTCGATACCGTATTTTACGGGGCTAATGATATCGCGCGTTAGCGACTCGGGCAGATCGTGAAAGAGCGCGCAAAAGAAATTATTTTCTAGCCTTAATTTGCAGGCCTTAACCTCAAGAGAGTAAAAATAACTCAAAATCGCCACGACTAACATGTGACCAAGCACTGCCGTTTCAGGGATGCGAGGCGTCTGCGCCCAGCGCTTTTGAAAGCGCAGTCTGCCGGCTAGATCTACTAGCTTGGCTAGCTTTTGATTCATCACGATTTTACGCACGCCTATTAGCTCGTAGTAATCCTCCAGCTCCTCCTCCACACGCGCTTTTAGCTCATCTATATCGCTTAAAAATTTACTCGTTTGATAAACGATCGAAAACTCCCAGCGCGTCGCGAGATAGCTAGCGGCCTTTAGGATTAGGCGCTCTTTGGCGTGAGCTTTGTCCTTGTGCGTGAGATAGCGGCGCATCCGCTCTAAAAATTTACCGCCCTCGACGTCCTTTACGAGTCCTTCTAGGATCGTTAGGACCCAGACGTTGATTTGCTCGTTTTTGGTTTTTTGCATCTGATGAAACACATCGGGGCGTATATCCGTAACCACGACGCGCGCGAGAAACTCGAAAATACCGGCCTCGATGATGTAGTTCATATCGGCATTATGCTCGAGCTTTGCGATGAAATACGCGATGATAAATTTATGCGCTTGCTTATCAAGCTCGACTAAATTCGTCATCTTGGGATAGTCGTTCCAGCGCGAGATTGATGCGGCCTTAAAAATGTGCTCGATCAGCTGCGCGCTTATCATTTATCGTCCGATTTTTTCACGACGCGAGCGCGCTTTTCGCCGGCGAATTCAGGCTTTTTAAAGCCATCTTTATTGCCTGTTCTTCGCGGTTTGTCGTCAAATTTATCTTTGCTAGCGCGAGGCTTTCTATCGCCTATTTTTGCATCTCTTTTATCGGCTCCGAAACTCTTACCGCGAGAGCTGTCTTTGCTAAATTTAGATTCGCGTGCTCCGTAACTGCCTCTATCGAAGCTTCGCTCGCTATCTCGCGTAAATTTCTCAAATTTCGGCGCTTCAAAGCTTTGTTCTTGCGTTTTTTTGATTATCTCGTCCGAGCAAATTTCGATCACGGTATGGACGTTGCCGCGCGGGTTAAAATCTCCCGTGATTTTCATCCATTTTGGTGATAGCTTTCGTTCTAAAACGCCGTAAATTTCGTTTATACTATCTTCGTGGCTGATGTTGCGCATCATGAAGCTATTGATATAAAGTTTGATTGCTTTTAGCTCGACGACGAATTTAGCCGGCACGTACTCGAGATAAATCGTCGCAAAATCAGGATACCCCGAGCGCGGGCATAAGCAGCAAAACTCCGGCAGCGTTATTTTTATCTTGTAGTCGCGTTCATGTTTGTTTTCCCAGATTTCCAGGTCTTTTTCTACGTCAAATTCGCTTATTATTTTCTCTCCGTATTTTGGCTCTACGACCTCGTTTTCTTGCATTTTTTTCCTTTAAATTTCTTTTGGCTTTTCTATGAAAAAGCCCTGCGCGAAGTCGGTCTGATAGCGCTCCACGACGTTAAAGAACTCCTCGTTCTCCACAAATCTCACAATAGTCTTCACGCCTAATCTTTTTGCGGTTAAATTTAGATTTTCAAACAGAGTTTTAAATTTATCGTTTTTGATATTTTTGTTAAATTCTATGTCGTAGATAACAAAATCTATCGGCAAAAATTTAAAATACTCAAA
The DNA here is from genome assembly GCA_963527315.1 of uncultured Campylobacter sp. Lineage (GTDB taxonomy): Bacteria > Campylobacterota > Campylobacteria > Campylobacterales > Campylobacteraceae > Campylobacter_A. The sequence continues at coordinate 26,340 of CAURQE010000012.1, read as the reverse complement.
TCCGGCATTATTACCGCCGAATTTATTTAACGCGAAGCGAAAACCTAGATTTTTATACTCCGTTAAGATTTCTTTAAATCTATTTATCTCGTCATACACTAGCTTCTCGCTAAACTCGAAAATAATGCGATTTGGATCGATCTTTCCCATCTGCGCGAACTCTTTTATAAAATTTATAAATTTTATATTTCTAAGCGAGACGGATGAAATTTCAATCATAATCGGATCGTTATCTTTAAATTTAATTTCGGATAATTTTTTAATAATATTTATATCAAAAAGCACCTCGTAGCCGTTTTTATTTGCGATATTTTGTACTTTTCGCTTTGAGACTAGGCCTTGCATATCGGTATAAATTTTAATCAAAACATTTTTTAAATTTTGTCCGAAGCGAAGGCTTTTAACGAGTTGGGTTTGAAAAATAAATCTTTGCATATCAATGCAGTTACAGACGTCTTTTTCAAGGTCGTCGGTAACGTCTACTTTATCCTCGCTATCTTCTTCATTTAGCTTTTGGATTAGATAAGAGACCGTATTTTTAAGACTTGCGGAGTGGTTTATATCTACGGCGTCAAATTTAATCTTTAACTCGATATTATAAATCCCGTCGTTTAAAAGAGTCTTCTCAAAAACGCTTAAAAGATGGAGTAACTCGGTATTTTTACTCTCACAAAAGATCAAAAAATACTCGTTTGAATATCTGCCAATAAGCGTATTCTTAGAGACTTTTTCGTTTAGAAATTTTTCCAGCCGCTCGACTAATCGTTTTAGCAAAATATCGGTGCTTACAAAGCTATAACGCTCGTTTAGATCGTTTAAATTTTCGATCTTTAGCATTACCGCATTACCGCCACTCTTTCCTTTAAATTTAGAAGCCTGTTTTGAAAGTAGGCGTAAAATCTCATCTCTACTAAAAGCCTTAGTTATCTGATCTAACGTGCTTGTTTGAAAGCTTTGATAAATTTTATAAACCGTAAAATAAACCTGACACAAAACCAAAATCGTGATTAAAATAATGTCGTCGGCGTCAAATTTAACCTCATCTTTTTTGATAAAAATATAAACTAAAATGATAATACTAAAAAAAAGTATCGAAGATACTTCAAGTGCGGTTTTAAACCGATGGGATCTCTCTTTTAGTTCTGATTTTAGCATTTTACACGTCCAAATGTTTCACGTCTTTTGCGTGCTCTTGTATATAGTTTCTTCTAGGTTCGACCTCATCACCCATGAAGAGATTAAATGTATCTGAGGCACTTATGGCGTCATTTATGTTTATTTTTAGCAAACGACGGTTTTCAGGGTTCATCGTCGTCTCCCACAGCTGCTCGGGATTCATCTCGCCAAGGCCTTTATAGCGCTGGATATAAGCGCCTTTTTTGGCATTTTTCTCGATCTCGTCTAGCACGTCTATCACGTCGCCTTTTAGCTCGATGCCGCGCTCATTTATCTTTTGACTGATATAAAGCGCCTCCTCATAAAGCGGATTTGTAAATAAATTTTCATTTACTAAAAGCTCTTCTAGGCCGCTTTCGGTTTGTACGTAAATTCGCACTTCTTCTTCGCTGACGTATGAGTTTAGTATATTGTGTCCCTGCGCTTCCAGATAATTTTTCAAAATTTTATAAATTTCGCCGTAACTTTTTGAAACGATATCTGGATTTTCGATCATAAATCTAACCGCAGAAATCACGCTAAAACGCTTTTCAAGCTCTTTTAACACGCTTCTATAAGCCGCGACTATCTTTAAAAAGTCTATAAGATCAGCATTTCCTATACCTTCAAACTCAACACCTTCGATACCGGTTTCGATTAGAAATTCATTGAGCGCTCTTTCGTCTTTTAGATAAATTTCTTTTTTACCCTTTTTATAGCGGTAAAGCGGCGGCTGAGCTAGATAGATATGACCGTTTTCCACGACTTTGTGTAAAAATCTAAAGAAAAACGTCAAAAGCAGTGTCTGAATATGGCTACCGTCGACGTCGGCATCGGTCATGATGATGATTTTGTGGTAGCGAAGCCTCTCGGCGTCAAATTCGTCGCCGATGCCACAACCTAGCGCGGTTATCATATTTTTTATTTCGTCTGATTTTAAAATTTTATCTAAGCGCGATTTTTCGACGTTTAAGATTTTACCTTTTAGCGGTAAAATCGCCTGAAATACTCTATCGCGTCCTTGTTTGGCCGAGCCGCCCGCCGAGTCGCCCTCCACCAGATAAAGCTCGCTGATAGCTGGATCTTTACTCTGGCAGTCGGCTAGTTTACCGGGTAGAGTTCCTATGCTTAGACCCTCTTTTTTACGCGTTAGATCGCGAGCTTTTTTGGCAGCTTCGCGTCCGCGCGCCGCCATCAGCGCTTTTTCCATTATCGCGCGAGCTTCGATCGGGTTTTCTTCAAAATACTTGCTAAGTACCTCAAAAACCATCTTTTGAACGATCGGTTTTACGTAGCTTGAGCCTAGTTTTCCTTTCGTTTGGCCTTCAAACTGCGGCTCGGGTACTTTTACGCTAACCACCGCGATTAGGCCTTCGCGGATATCTTCGCCTGTGATTTTGGTGTCTTTTTCGCGTGCTGCGGCGTTTGCAGCTATGTAGTTTGTTATCACGCGAGTTAGACCCGCGCGAAATCCCGCCTCGTGCGTACCGCCGTCAGGGGTTTTGATGTTATTTACGAAGCTTAGTAAATTTTCGCTATAAGTATCGTTGTACATCAGTGCAAAATCGACTAAAACGTCCTCTTCGCCGCCGCTAAAAGATACCGCTTTGCTTACGGCTTCGTTTTTATTCATATCCGTTACAAAGCTCTCAAGTCCGCCCTCGTAGTGAAAGCTCTCGCTTCTACCGTTTCTTTGATCTTTAAAATTTATCGTGATTTTCGGATTTAGATAGGCTAGTTCGCGAAAACGTTTAGTTAAAATTTCATCGTTAAATTCCGTAACCTCAAAAATGCTGTCATCCGGCCAAAACTCAACCTGAGTTCCCGTTCTATTCGTAGTTTTTATAACTTCTAGGTCGTTTTGCGGGATACCTTTTGAAAATTCTTGTCTATGTAGTTTGCCGTCGCGTTTGATATTTACGACCAGTTTTTTTGAAAGGGCATTTACGACGCTAATGCCCACACCGTGCAGACCGCCTGAAACCTTATAAGTATCTTTATCAAATTTACCGCCCGCGTGAAGTACGGTTAAAACAACCGTTGCTGCTGAAATTTTCTCCGTAGGGTGCATATCTACCGGTATACCGCGTCCGTTATCGGTGATGATAGCAGAGCCTTCGCGCGTTAGTTCTACGTCTATCGTATCGCAGTAACCCGCCATCGCTTCGTCTATGGAGTTATCGACGACCTCGTAGATCATGTGATGTAGGCCATTTACGTTGGTATCTCCGATGTACATGCCGGGGCGTTTTCTAACTGCTTCTAGCCCTTTTAAAACTTTAATATTTTCCGCACCGTAATTTTGCTGCATTATTTACCTTTTTATTTTTATAAATTTATCGGCATTATTACCGTTTTTAGCTCGTTTGAGCTAACAGTGAAGGCTAAATTCGAGTCATTAAATCCAAATTCAAAATATTCTTCTTCGATATTTTGTAAGAAATCAAGCAAATATCTATTTTTTACGCCGACGTAAATTTCACTTTCAAGCCCCGTTGCAAAATCAATCGAAGTTTTAGCTTCAGAATTATCCTCGACTATGCTTTCAAAACTTACCGTTTGCGGGGCAAATACTATTTTGGTACTTTCAGACATTATAGAGACGGTTTTTATGCCTTCTATCATTTTATCTCTGCTTAATCTTAGACGTTTTTTTATCTCTTGCGGGATTACTCTATTATAATCCGGAAATTTACCGTTAATTAGCTTCGTAAAAAACTCGAAATTTGAGCTTTGAGCGATAAGAGTCGTATCGTCGTAGTAAATTTCTATTTTATCGAAAAATAGTTTTTGGATTTCACCGATTGCTTTTTTTGGGATTATTAGCGAAAATTCGCTTTGCGTAGGGGTTTCTAGTCTAAAGACGCTTAGCCTTTTAGTATCGGTTCCTACTATGTTTATATAGTTTTGCTTTATATCGATAAATGCACCGTTTAGCTCAAATTTCGGATTATTATTGTCGATACTAGGGAATATCTTTTTTAGACTTCGACCTAGCATAACCGCATCGACTTCAAATTTATTTTTATTTTCTACGGTAGGAAAATTCGGAAAGTCCTCAAATTTATACATAGGAAGTTTGTATTTTGAGTTTTTTTGCTTTATATAGAGATAGTTATTTAGCGTTTCTAGCGTAACTTCTTCGTCTTTTAGACTTCTTATGATATCAAGCAGTTTTTTACCGTTTGCGGTAGCGTTTCCTTCGTCTATGATTTTGACGTTTGATAGTTTATAGGCTAGACCGATTTCGTGATCGGTTGCTTTGACGTTTAAAATACCGTCTTTAGCTGCTATAAATATATGCGAAGTTATAGCGCTTAAATCTCTTTTTTCTAAATAAGGATTAGCATTGTTTATTACGCTTTCTAGAGCGTTTTTGTTAATTGCGACTTTCATTTTTTTCCTTTTGTTTTTAAATTTCTTTTAGTAGCATTAGTAGTGGACGTGAAAATGTTAATATCCTTTTTTAGTCCCGTAGATAGGTATTTTGCGGCGTTAATAAAATCTTGATTTTTTTCACTTTTATTCACGTTTTTACTCTTTGGTTAAAATTTTATTTTTTAGTTCTTCGACACGAACTTTAAAATATTCGTTCGTTTCGATTAGTTCGTTTATTTTTTTTATGCTGTGGCTTACGGCAGAGTGATCTTTCATGTTGAAAAACTGCGCGATCTGCGGCATCGAGTTTGGCGTCAAATTTTTAGCCAGATATATCACGATGCGTCTGGCCTCGACAATATTTTTTGAGCGCGATTTACTTTTCATATCGCTAGGTTTGATATTTAGCTCTTTACTCACGGTTTCTACGATGCTCTCTAAATTTATATTTTCGCGTTTTTCTTTTATCTGATCGCGCAGGATATTTTTAGCAAATTCTAGCGTGATTTCCTGCCTCATCAGCCTTGCGTAAGCGTTTAAATTTATTATCGCGCTTTCGATTTCTCGGATGTTATCGCCCATGTTCGTAGCGATATAGTTTATGACGTCGGTACCAAGATAAATTTTATCAAATTCGCATTTTTTATTGATAATTGCGATTTTAGTATCAAGTTCTGGCGGCGTGATATCGGCGATTATACCCCACTCAAAACGCGTCCTTAGCCTATCTTCAAAGCCTTTTAGCAGCTTTGGTTGGCGGTCTGATGTCATCACGATTTGGCCGTTTTTGGCGTGAATCTCGTTAAACGTATGAAAAAATTCCTCTTGGATTTTATCCGTTTTTCCTAAAAACTGCACGTCGTCGATGAGTAAAACGTCGCAGTTTCGGTACTTTTCGCGAAATCGCTCCATCGAGTGGTTGTTGAGGTTATACGTAAAATCCGTGATAAACTGCTCGCTCGTGACGCAAATAACCATTTTGCCGCCGTTTAAGCAAAAATTTCCGACCGATTGTAAAAGGTGAGTTTTGCCAAGTCCCGTCGGGCCGTAGATGAAAAGAGGATTGTAAATCTTACCCGGTTGCTCGGAGACGGCTTTTGCGCTTAAAAAAGCAAATTGATTCGAGTCGCCGACGACGAAATTTTCAAAAGTATAGCTTGGATTTAGCAGACTGCTTTGCGCTTTTATCTCTTTGACGTCCACTTTTTTAGCCGGTTTGCTTGTGGTTTTGGTTGGGGCTTGAACTTCGACGACCGGCTTTTGTCCGGTTTTTACTTCAAAAAGGTGAGCGATTTTAGCGGCGTATTTGGTCTGGATAAATTTGGCAATAATCTCGTTTGGCGCGTTAAATACGACGTTTGTCGAATTTGAGCTTTTTTCGTTAAATTTAAGCTGCTTGATATAGCATTCAAATTCCGACGGTAAAATTTCTTTGGAAAGTAGCTCCAAAACCTCGTTTGCGACCAAATTTTTGCCTTTAAGATTGATTCGCTAGATTTTATCTTAAATTTGTTAAAATGGCGTTGAAATTCGTTTTTTCACGGTGTGAAAAAAGTGTGAAAAACTATTGAAAAGGACGAGATGAAAATTTTAGGAATCGATCCGGGATCGCGAAATTGCGGCTATGCGATCGTCGAAAAGACGCCCGTGAAAACTCTTTTGATCGAGGCGGGACTAATCAAAATAAAACCGAATTCTTTGCAGTATCAAATCACCGAACTTTGCGAGGGACTCGACCTGATTTTTAGAAATCACAAATTTGATGAAGTGGCGATCGAGGACATATTTTTTGCGTATAATCCAAAAACGGTTTTGAAGCTCGCGCAGTTTCGAGGAGCGCTCAGTCTTAAAATTTTGCAGCTTCACGGCGATTTTGCCGAGTATACGCCGCTTCAGGTTAAAAAAACCGTCACGGGTAAAGCCAAGGCCGATAAAGAGCAAGTAGCCTTTATGGTTAAAAAAATTCTCGGTATCACGAAAGAGATCAAGCCGCTTGACATCACCGATGCCATCGCTATCGCGTTAACGCATGCGAATAATTTGCGGCTGAAGGGTTAGTTTTTAGCCAAGCTCGGTTTAAAATTCGCGCTGAAATTTAATTTATTTCGCGGCGTAAGCGATTAAATTTGATGCTAAAACCAGGCGGTAAATTTAATAAATTTTACTCCGCTAGCCCCAAAGCTCGTAGCTCGTTTAGGCCGTCTGCTATGGGCTCTTTAAATTTTTTAGGACGCGACGTAGGCACGGTTAGCACGATGTCCTCTCGGCCGTCCTCTAAAAAATCTTTTAAATACGCCGTCACGTAGTTAAAATTACTCTCAAACTCCTCGCTAAGCTGATTTAGAGAGTGAAATTTATCTCGTCTTACGACAAACTGCGTTGAAGTATCAAGCACGAAAAGCCGCGCGGGGATACCGTCATAATCAAATCCAGAAAGCCTTGCCTCGCTGATATCAAGTGCTCAGTCGACACGGCTGTAAAAATCTTGTCTAAAAGCGTCTATTTTGCGCTGGAGTTTTGGGTTTTTATGAGTCATAAAGCCGCATTTGTTTATGCGAAACGAGGTGATTTTACCCTTGATTTTGACGCGGCAAAAGAGCACGGAGTCCAGTATGCCGTAGTCGTTAAAACAAGTATTTTCAAGCAAAATGTCTCTCCAAACGCAAGGACCGAAAAAACAAGATCTAAAAGTACACCCGATAAAATTTACACCGCTTATCGTCTGCGGATTTGCGAGATCGTTATCAAGCCCTATGTCGCAGTTCATAAACTCTACGTTTTTAAAGACTAGTCCGCCGCTACTTTTGTTTTGCGCGCTTTTATCGTCTGTAAAATCAATCAAACGGCCTTCTGCTAGATTTGCCGCCGAATTTTCGCTCGCGCCTGCTAACTCGTTTATTAACTGCGCTAAATTTCGCTTAAAAAATTTTTGATTTTGAATTATTTTCATCGTTTTTATTTCGTCGCTTATTTTTGTCGCAAAAGGCGTTAAATTTGAGCTAAAAGTATAAATTTAGCGCCTTAAAAGCTACCAAATTTAGCCAAAATCGCCAAAGTCGGGCTCACTCGTCCTTTTTCTCGTCCTCTTTTTTGCCGATCTTTTCTTTAGCGTTTTTTATGAGATTTTCGGCGGCTTTGTAGAGCTTCTCGCCTAGTTCTTTTGATTTTGCTTTTAGATTTTCGCCGATCTCGCTAGCACTTATCTCGGTTAGCTTCTCCTCGGTTCGTTTTTCAAAGTCGCTAATCTCTTTTTTGAGCGCTTCTATGCGTTCTTTGGCATTAAAATTTTCTTTAAGCTTATCGCCGGCCTGGCCGACCTCGCGCTTTAGCTCCTCAAATTTAGCTCCGGCAAGGCTAGCGAATTTGTCGATATTTTCGTTAAATTTTAGCTCCTCTAGCTGAAGCTCGATCTGGCGTGAAACGTCGTTTTGCAGGCGCTTAAATTTGGCGAAGTAGCTATCTATGGACTCGTCTAGGATTTCGTTTATCACGGCAGCAGACGGCTCCTCTGAGCGCGCCATATCGCGCAGCATCGCTACGAACCTCTCCTCTAGTCTTATGAATTCTTTGGCTTCGCCTAGCAGCGTCTGGCCGTCCGGGGCAAATTTGATCTCCTCGATAAACTTCTCAGTCCTCTTGCCAAGCGCCTCTTTTACGCCGCCGATCGCGCCGCTGATTAGCTCTTTGGCAAAGGCCTGATCGACCTCGGCTAGCTCGGTCGCCGCCTCGCAGACCGTCCTTGCGATCTCCAGGATGCGCTCTTTGCTCGCTTCGCCCTCGTTTATCGCGCTAAGCACGACGTTTTTGGCGATCTGTTCGACCGTATCTTTCACGTCGTCGCCCTTTTCGATGGCGGTTAGAAACGCCGCTTCGGTAGTTTCTTTGAGGATGCCCAACATTTGTAGCTCACAGAGCATTTTTTCGTCTATCGCGGTTAAAATTTCCTCTTTATCGGCTAGGTCGCTGCTTTTTATGAAATTTTCCATATTTTCAAGCAGTGCGCGAACATCGTTTTTGATCTCGTCTTTTTGCGCGTAAATCTGCCGCTCGATCTGCTCTTTTTCGTAGATTAGGCGGTGGATATACTGCTCTTTTGATTCGCTGAGCGCGTCGCCGGCGCTTTGGATGAGGTTGGCGACGTTTTGACGGTTTAGCAGATCCTCGCCTTTTAGCGCCTCGCAAATTTGCTCAAATTCTTTAGCTAGAGCCGCGTTTGCGTCGCCGCTTTTTGCGCTTTTGATGCTTTTTCTAAACTCGCTTAGCGCAAATTCCCTGATCATAACGGAAATTTGTGGGTCGTTTTTGTTCTCTTTTATGGTTTGGATGAAGACTAAATTTTGCATGAAAGTCCTTATAGTACGTATTTGCAAACGCGTCTTAGCGCGGAAAATATCTCTAATCGCTCCTCGTTAGAATTAACCAAAACGCTTAGGTTGTAGCTTTTGTATTTGCCCTCTTTGCTTGATTTTGACGGCGTTATCTTGTGTTGTCTTTCGCCTACGACGCTTTGCGCGATTGCTTGGGCATTTTCGTTTTCAAGCACGATGATTTTATATTCCCAAAAATTTGGGTACGAGATTTCGGGTTCTTTATTTAGATCGCACGTAGTCGCCACTTTTGCCTCCGCTTTTACTTTCTAGTTTTATGTCCGTTATTTGCATAGTTTTATCTATCGCTTTTATCATGTCGTAGATCGTTAAAAGACCTACACTAACGCCTGTTAGCGCCTCCATCTCGACGCCGGTTTTGCCGTCTATCTTGACGCTAACGGTTAGCTTGTAGGCGCAGATATCAGCTAACTCCTCGATGTCGCAGTTTATGCCGCTGATTAGCAGCGGGTGGCACATCGGGATGAGTTCGCTCGTCTTTTTTGCGCCCATTATCGCGCCTACGACGGCGGTTTGCAGGACGGGGCCTTTTTTGCCCGTGTTGTTTTTGATCGCGTCAAAGGCTTCGCGCGACATTTTTATGATGCCGCTTGCTACGGCTATGCGCATAGTTACGCCCTTGTCGCTTACGTCGACCATTTTGGGGCGGTTGTTTTCGTCTATGTGAGTTAGCATTTTTGTCCTTTCGCCTGAAACGCTAAATTTGCTTAAATTTGAGCTAGGCGGAGTAAATTTATGAGAAGGATTATAACCAAAAAAGCTTAATGAATAAGACAAAAACGCCTCGGCAGGGGGAGCCGAGGCGCCGTTACAAAAAGGAGGTTTTCTTGTCGGACGCGCAAATCATACCAAAAAGGTCTAAATTTTATCCCAACTTTTCGTAAATATATTATTCCCTACTTTTCGCGTAGGCTAGAGCGCCTGATTTTAGGCGTTTTAGCCCCTCCAGCACGCGCGATCTTTGGGTTGCGATATTGAGGCGTAGGAAGCATTTTTCGGCACCTCTGTACGCATTGCCGTCGTTTAGCCAAAGTCCCGCTTTTTGGCGTAAAAATTTATGAAAATCGCTCGCGTCGTCGCAAATTTCGCGGCAATCAAGCCAGAGCAGATACGTGGCGTCCTGCTCCACAAGCCTGATCTGCGGCAGTTCGCTTTGCAAAAACTCGCTCACGATTTTGCGGTTTTGTTCTACGTATTCGCGCATCTGCTCGAGCCACGCTTCGCCTCGCTCAAACGCCGCGATCGCCGCGATACAAGAAAATGCGTTACCCTCGCCGACCTCGTCGTCGTTGATAGCCTTTGCCATTTTGGCGCGCAGTTTTGGGTTTGGCACTACGGCGGCGGAGCTTTGCAAGCCGGCGATGTTAAAGGCTTTGGTCGGCGAAACGCAGGTGATCGAGATGTTTTTGCAAGTTTCGCTCGCGCGGATAAAGGGCACATAGCTTTTGCCCGGGCTCGTTATGTCGCAGTGAATCTCGTCAGATATCACCAAAACGCCGTATTTGGCGCATAGTTCGCCAATTTTGGCTAGCTTTTCCTCGCTCCAAATTTTACCGACGGGATTGTGCGGGTTGCATAGGATAAACATCGTCGTTAGCGGATCGGCGAGCTTTTCTTCTAGGTCGGCAAAGTCGATATCGTAGCCGCGCCCGTCGTAGGCTAGCTCGTTTGTGAGCGCGATCCTGCCGTTGTTTTCGATACTGCGGTAAAAGACGTGATAGACGGGGCTTTGGATCACGATTTTATCGCCTACGCTCGTAAATTTGCGTACGGCGGAGCTGATGATCGGTATCACGCCCGTGCAAAAGATTAGCCAGCTCGGGTCAAATTTGACGTCGTGACGCCTGCTCCACCACGAGCAGATCGCCTCGCTCCACTCTTGCGGCACGTACGAATATCCAAAAACTCCGTTATCCAGGCGCTTTTGCAGCGCTTCTAAAATTTCGGGCGCGACCTTAAAATCCATATCCGCCACCCACATCGGTAGCTCGTCGCCGCTTGTTTTCCACTTTGACGAATACGTCCCGCCTCGCTCTACAGGCGCGTCAAAATCGTATTTCATTTGCTCTCCTTGCGTGATTTTTGCGGATATTTTAGCAAATTTCGGGCGTAAATTTACAAAATTTAATCGTATTTGTATTTTTTAAATTAATTTTTAATGCGATATTTTTTATAATTTGGATTAAATCCTTCAAGGAGCTAAAATGATAACGATAAACTCGCGGCTAGCAAGCCCGAATTTAAAGATCGGCAAATCTCTTGCTAGGTTGATTCAAGGTTTTATTTACACGCATTTGCCGGATGCCGAGCACGAGGGATACAGACACGAACCCAGCGGCAAAATTTTTAAACGGACGAATTTCGATTTTTTGCTAAACTGGGCTGATTTACGCGTTAGATTTACCTCTTACGAGCCGGAATTTGAAAAAATAATCGCGCTTGCCGCGCTAAAAGACGGGCTAAATTTGGGAAAAATCCACATACTAGATACTACCGTTGCGGTTAGCGAACACAGAACTACGCAAAGCAAAGCAAGGCTGCAAGGCTGCGTGATATGCTCGGTACAAGGGCTTTTGGGGCATAAAGTCTATTTAGAACCGCAAGATTCAAGGCATCTTGAGATGATGAAAACAAACGCCTTGCAAAGATTTGAAACGCTAAGCGGACGCAAATATGGCGGCGAATTCGAGTTAAATTTGCTCCGCCAAGATTTAGAAAAACCGCTTTATTTTTACTACGGCAACAACCAAACGCCGGCAAAAGCGTGGCCTGCGGTTTGGGATATCAAGGCCCTGCCAGAGCTGATAAATACGGTGCTAGACGCCGGCGTAGGCGGCGGATGTATGAACTGCGGGGCGGGGTTTTTAGAGACGATATAGATAGCCCTCGCACAACCGCTTTGGTGCGGTTAAATTTATAAAGCCGTTTTACGCTAAATTTAACGAAAGCGGCTTGATTTATTTCGCAAAAATCTTTATAATACGGCTCAAATTCGACCCAAAGGATAAGCTTAATGCCTTGCCCCATGTTTAAGACTCTTTAATCTTAACAAAAAAACAGCCAAATTTTTAAATAATTCCACGTTTTTAAACATTAATATAAATTTATTTCTATCTCCGCGAGGAGCGCATTGTAATTGCATTTTTAAAAACAAAGCCAAACAGTGCCTAAAATTCGGGCGAAATTTATTTAGCAGGGTTTTTTATAAATTTTATTTTAGTTTGAGAAAAAGCGGTTGCCACCCGCCTTTTACTTGCGCTCTCTTGGACGATTTTGACGGAGGCTTAAATTTGCTACCCGCGGCAGGCTACGTGCCTAGCCTTGGTCGCAAATTTGGGCGCCAACCGCCAAACTCGCCTCAAGATAACGCAATTAAAATTTAAATCCAAAAATCATAAAAATTTAAAAATAAGGAAAAAGAGAATGATCAAATCTTACGTTACGGGTTTCCCGCGAATCGGAGAAAAAAGAGAGCTAAAACGCGCGCTTGAAGGTCTTTGGAGTAAAAAAGAGGGCTTTAGCGAGGAGAATTTGCTAAGCGTCGCTAAAACGCTAAAAAACAGACACTGGCAATATCAAAAAGACGCCGAAATTTCGGCTATCAGCGTGAACGATTTTTCGTTTTACGACTTGATGCTAGACGCCATCGTGGCATTTGGCGCGGTGCCGTCTAGATTTGCGAATTTAAGCGGATTAGAGCGGTATTTCGCCTGCGCTCGCGGCAACGAAAAAGGCGTAGCGATGGAGATGACTAAGTGGTTTAACACGAACTACCACTACATCGTGCCCGAACTTAGCGCCCAGACGTCGTTTAAGCTTGATGCGTCAAAAATCATTAACGAATACGAAGAGGCAAAGGCCGCCGGCGTAAAAGGCAAGATAAATTTAATCGGCCCTATCACATTTTTGGCGCTTTCAAAGACCACCGACGGCAGCTGCGCGCTTTGCCATTTAGACGCGCTAACGGCGCAATACGTCAAGCTTTTGGAGCAAATTTCAAAGCTAGACGGCGAAATCCTAGTCCAGCTAGACGAGCCGATATTCGTAACTAGCAAGGGCGACGCGCTAACGGATAAAATCGCGCCCGTCTACGAGAAGCTAACCGCAGCCGCAAGCAACGTAAAAATCGTATTTATGACCTATTTCGAACACGCGCTAAAAGCCGTGGGCGAAGCGCTAAAAACTAAAATTTACGGCATCGGGCTTGATTTTGTTTACGGCGAGAAAAATATCGAGGCGCTGCCTGCTATCGCAAACTCCAACGTGAAACTTTTCGCCGGCGTCGTAAACGGCAGAAACGTGTGGAAAAGCAATATCGACGAGCGCGTAAATTTCGTCAAGCAAATGGCGCAAAAACTAGGCGGCAAGGACTTTTACGTAGGATCTAGCTGCTCGCTTCTTCACGTGCCTTTTACCCTAAAATACGAAGAAAAGCTAAATCCCGAGGTCAAAAGCTGGCTAAGTTTCGCCGTTGAAAAGCTAAGCGAAATCGCAATCATCGCAAAGCTCGCAAACGGCGCGGCTCTAAACGAAAACGAAGCCAAAATTTACGCCGAAAATAAAGCCAGCGCGAACTCCCGCGCGAATTCGGCTCTCATCCACGACGCCGCCGTTCAGGCTCGCGTCGCGAATTTAACCAAATTCGAGCGCGAAGAGAAGTTTGAAGACCGCATCAAAATCCAGCACGAAGTCCTAAACTACGGCGTCTTGCCGACTACGACGATAGGTAGTTTCCCACAGACGGTAGAGCTTCGCGTTCTGCGCCAAAATTTCAAAAAAGGCGAGATCAGTGAGCAGCAATATAACGACGGCATCAAAAAATACATCGACGAGTGCGTGAAATTTCAAGAAGGCGTCGGACTTGACGTGCTAGTCCACGGCGAGCCGGAGAGAAACGATATGGTCGAGTATTTCGGCGAGCAGATCAAAGGTTACGCGTTTAGCGAAAACGGCTGGGTGCAAAGCTACGGCAGCCGCTGCGTGAAGCCGCCTTTGCTTTTCGGCGACGTGAGCCGTCCAAAAGCGATGACGGTCGAGTGGATATCCTACGCGCAAAGCCGCACGAAAAAGATAATGAAAGGAATGCTAACGGGCCCGGTAACTATCCTAAACTGGAGCTTCGTGCGCGACGACAAGCCGCGAGCCGATATCGCTAAGCAGCTTGCTCTATGCATCTACGACGAGATCGCCGATCTGCAAGACGCTGGCATAAAAGTCATCCAAGTAGACGAGGCCGCGTTTAAAGAGGGTTACCCGCTACGCGACGAAAACATCGGCGCATACGAGAAATTCTCGGTCGATTGCTTTAAGCTCTCGGTCGCTTCCGCTCGCGCGCAGACGCAGATACACACTCATATGTGCTACTCGGAGTTTAACGACATCATCAAGACCATCGAGGCGATGGACGCCGACGTTATCAGCATCGAGACGGCTCGCAGCGGCAACGAGCTGCTAAAAATCTTTAAATCCGTGGGCTACAAACAAGAAGTAGGCCCGGGTATCTACGACATCCACAGTCCGCGCGTACCGAGCGTTGACGAGATGGTCGCGCAGATCAGGGCGCTGCTAGAAGTACTGCCTAAAGAACAGCTCTGGATCAACCCGGACTGCGGCCTAAAAACCCGCAAATGGGAAGAGGTCGAGCCGAGCCTAAAAAATCTCGTGCAAGCCGTCAAAATCGTGCGAAATTCATAAATTTAGAGCTTCGCTTAAATCTCGCCGCCTTTTGCTAATTTAGCAAACGGGCGGCGGTTTAAATTTAGCGGCTTTGTGCTAGGCTGATTTCGCCCTTTTTTGGCGCGAATTTAGCGCGTGTTAAATTAGGCTTGGATTTTGCAAATAAAGCTCGTAGCAAAGCAAAATTTGCGGGATTTTGGCTAAAAGCAAACTAAGTTTTCTTCCGCGCCGCAACCGTAAATTTAGCCGCAAACGCCGCGTTTTCTACATATTAAATTTGGAAATTTCATGCTAAAAGAAAAAATTTTAAATAAAGAAAAAAATCTTTTGCTCTACGCTTTGACGCCGCCCAAGGCCGAATTTGAAGAGGCCAAGCTGCGTGAGATAGCAGATCGCTGGACGGCGCGCATAGAGAGCCTAAACGCCGACGGACTAGTGCTTTACGAGGTGCAAGACGAAAGCGACAGGAGCGACTCGCAAAGGACTTTCGAGTTTAGCGGGACGCTAAGTCCGCAAAGCTACTACGCAAACTACCTAAGCGTCGCGACGCCTAGCGTTTTTTACCGAGTGGCGGGCGGATACGACGAGAACGAATTTCGCGCGGCTTTGGCGGCTCAGAGCGCGGATTTATGCGTGCTTGTCGGAGCTACGTCTAGCGCGCAAAAAACAAGGCTGGATTTGACTCGCGCCTACGAGATCGCGGGCGAATTTAAAAATTTAGCCGCAGGCGGCGTATGTATCGCCGAGCGCCACGGCAAAAAGGGCGACGAACCGCAGCGAATGCTGGAAAAAATCCGCCTCGGGGCTAAATTTTTCATCTCGCAGGCGATTTTTGATGCGGATTTAGCGCACAAATTTTTAGAAGACTGCGCGGCGGCCGAGATTAGCGAGCCGATATTTCTCACGTTTTCGACCGCAGGCAACCCAAAAACGCTGGAATTTATAAAGTGGCTGGGCGTGAGCGTGCCCCAAAGCGTCGAAAGTAGGCTAAATGCAAGTGCGGATTATCTGGCGCAAAGCTGCGAAATCATTAAAGAGATTTGGAGCGAGCTTAAAAGCTTCGGCGATAAAAACGGGCTAAATTTAAGCGCAAACGTCGAAAGCGTGATGGCGAAACGCGCCGAGATCGAAGCGAGCCTAGAACTAGCCCGCGGGTTTAGGCTGCTTTAAGGCAAGCGGTAAATTCGGGCGACAAACACGTGAAATTTAAACGTAAAATCGCGCCGCAAAGCAAATTTTACCTTCGCGCTGCTTTGGTTAAATTTGAATGGTTTTGCTCAGAGCTTAAATCTGCAAGCGCTAAATTTAAAGAAGCGAAATTTAAGCGCAAAATCGTGAATAAACCCCGAAAATACGCAAACGGCGCAGGCCGTAAATTTGTTTTTACGCTAGCTTTAAATTTAGCCGCTCTTGCTAAAAGCTAAAATTTTACGGAACGCTAAATTTAAAACCGCTAAATTTAAGCAGCGTTTAGATAAATTTACTCGATTTGCTCGTTTGCGGACGGGTTAAATTTACGCATAAATGCGGCGGCTAAATGCGAAACAAAGCGGCAAACGGCGTAAATTTAATAAAAAGCAAGACGAAAAAGCCGTAAAATTTAAGTGCGAACGTTAGGTTAAAATTTAGCCGCCTTGCCTAAAATCAATCGCCGCGGCGAAATTTAGCCGTATTTAGCGGCTTTGGTTTGCGAGCCGCAAGCCGTAAAATAAGCCGCCAAACCGCGTAAAGGAGTTAAAACGGAGACTTTATTTACCTTTATTTTCGTCGGCGCATTTGTAGCGCTTTTTGCGCTTCCGGCGGCTTCTAATCTTTTTGCGGCTTTGGGCAAAAAACCCGCTCCAAACTCGCCCGCGAGCGAGCTTCCGCCGGGGCTAAAAGAGCTAGAAAACGAGCGCGTAATTTTGGTCGCCGCTACCAAAAAAGCAAATTTGATCGGCCTTGGCGCTGGCATTTGCGCGGGCGCTGCGATAACGTATCTCTTAGACGCGATTTTCGGTGCTGCGATAGGCGCGCTCGTTTATACTTTTACGGCGATGCTTATCACCGCATCAAAAAGGCGCGAATTTAGGGCGAATTTTAAGCGCCAAATCATAGAAAAGATCGTAAAAAAGCACGGATTAAATTATGATAAAGACCTCGGGCTGGGGCTTGACGAGTTTTTTACGATTTATGACTGCAGGGTCGATGAGTGGAGCAGCGAGGATCTCATAAGCGGCGAGATAGAGGGCGTGCGCGTGAGTTTTAGCGACTTTTACGCAGCCAAAATGGTGAAAAAGAAAAATAAGACCGAGACGGTCGTGCTATTTCGGGGCGTGCTTTTTAAGGCGGATTTTAATAAAAAATCAAGCTACGTAACGCAAATCGCGCACGCAAATTCGCGAAATTTAGCCATCTATGGACAGAAGGCAAATATGGACGACGTGAGGTTTGAAGAGATGTTTGACGTCTATACGACCGATCAGATCGGCGCTAGATACGTCCTTACGCCCGCGCTTATGGAGAGATTTCGCGAGATTTGCGAGAAATTTGGCTGCCCCGTAAACGCGGTTTTTAAGGACGGTCAAATTTTTATCGCCGTCGAGACCAGACGCGACGACTTTGAGCCGCAGCTTGGCAAATCGCTAACGGACGAAGCGACGCTAATCGCCTATGAAAGCGAGATAGAGAGCTTTACGCAGATAGTAAAAGAGCTAAATTTAAACCGCAAAATTTGGTAGCGCGGCAAGCGGTGCGCAAGCGAAAACGAAAGGGAAAAATGTTTGAACTAAATAACGAGCAAAGGGCGTATTTCGGGCTTGATGCCGTGCAACAGAGCTGGGAGCGGGTAGAGTTTGCCGGGGATAAATTTAGACCCGCTAGCGTGCTGTATTTTGAGGGCGACGTCATCAAAAAGCACGTGGTTTCCACAGACGAGCTTTATGCGGAATACGGCTACGACGAGGCGACTAAGGGGCGCGAGATACTGCTACCTAAAACCGCAAAAGGCAAGGAGACGAAACTAACGCCCGCAAATTTTGAAAAGCGCACGCCCCTTGGAGTCTATCTGTACGCTGATAAATACAGCCTGCGAATCGCTAGCTTTGCCTCGCAGACTACGTTTTACGACAGCGTATGGGAGAGCGAACACGGACGGGAGATGGATTTTAGAAGCGAGATAGAGCGCTTTATCGCCGAGTCTGACTCGGGTCACGCGCGTAAGATCGAGGAGTTTAAGAAAGCTGGCCGTAAAAATATCAAATTTAAAAGCGGAGATTTTTTCCGTTTTAAGCTTGACCGCAACCGCTACGGCTTTGGCAGGGTGATTTTAGATGGGCATAAACTGCGAAAAAGCGGCCTTTTACCGGAAGGCCACGCGATGCTAGGGTTTATGGGAAAACCCGTTTTTATCGAGCTTTTTGCGTATGCGTCGCAGGGCGAAGCAAGCGTGGGCGAGCTGATGTCGCGCCCTAGGCTGCCTATGGACGTGATGTTTGACAACGCGTTTTTTTACGGCGAATTTGAAATTTTCGCGCATGAAAAGGTTGATGTCTCGCAGCTTGATTTTCCGATGAGTTTTCACGTTAGCCCCGCGCGGACGTATTTGCAGTGGGGATTTATAGAAATCTGCTCAGACGAGCAAAGCGTGATGAAGGCCGCCTCGCGCGAACTAAAAGAGCTGATAGAAGAAAATAATTTGAAATTTAACTGCATCGGTTTTAGCCCGCGATACGCGCAGTTTGAGATCGCCGAAATTTTGCGCGGCGAGGAGCTTGCCTATCAAACAAACGACCTAAGAGACCCCGAAATCCGCTGGGCGAGGCAGGAGCTGATGCGCATTTTCGGACTCGATCCGGCTAAAAGCTACTTTGGGAACGCGCAAAGGCTAGGCGTTAAGACGGTTTTGGAGTTGTGAAGCTTGCGTTAGATGATGTCAAGGATAGCCATTATAACTTCTTGATTTTCTATTTTGACGGTCGTACTTTTTCTTTTTTCGTCTTCGATAGCGTTTTTAATGATATCCGGAAGCGAGCCGTATTCAAAGCTTTTTAGGATTTTTACTTTTCTTAAAAATCCTATATCCGCCTCGCCGAAGAACGGAATGTCTTTTTTCGTATTAATGATATCGTCATTAATGACTTGAACGAAATGTACTTCGTTGCTAAATTGCTTCGTTAGCGGTATCATCAAAATATCTCCGCTCCGCATGTCAAAAACAAAGTGCCTTATGTTATTTACGGTTATCTGATTATAGTTCCAATCTTTGTCTTTATAAGCTACATCCATACACTCTCTGATGTATTTATCTTTGTTCTCTACGGTATCGTTTATGTTGATTTTATCCGCAGAAAACTCGCCCGCAAAATCGCTATAACCGGTTCCTACAAAGCCCATTTTAGCCATGATATTTAGGCAATCCTGTTCGTTTAGCCTATCATTAGCCGGGTTAATTTTATGTTGAAAAAACTGCATTTCGTCTCCTTGGTTTAAAATTGGAATATGCGAAAATTTTAGCTAAAATTAGTTTAAAATAAAACTGGGTTTTTGTTTAGCTTGGTGTTGGCTCCGCAAAATCGAGTTACGGCGCAAAAAGGTAAATTTAAAATAATTCAGAATAGGTTAAATTTAAAAAACGCTTAGTCGCACTTCTACTTTTTTAACAAACCTTGTTCAAGGTAATTTACTCTAAAATTTTAAAATTTCGTCGTAGCATAGATGAAACTCGCAGCCGCGAGCGGAGATTTTTCTATCTGCATGAAAGTGTCCGAAGTACCATTTCTCGGGCTTTGCAAGCTCAAAAATCCGTTCTAACATATCCGTAGTCGGATCGTAAATCGCTCCGCCGCCCAAAAACAGATCGCTAAGCGCAGACATCAAAAAAGTAGGCGCCGTGTGGCTTAGCACCGCGTCTATCTTGCCGCCCGCGCTCTTAAAACGAGCTAGATTGCTAAGCGCGAAATTTAGCTCGCTCTGGCTTGGGATTTCGGCGTCCCAGTAGCTTACGTTTAGCCTGCGCCAAGCTCTGTCGATACTAAACGCCCCGCCGAAAGCTAGAAAATTTCGCCCGTCTATCTCGTAAATTTCGCCGCGCCTAAGCCAAAATAAATTCTCCCCTCCGACGCCTACCTTGCCGCCGAATTTTTCCTCGGTCGGTAGGCCGTAGAGCAGGTCGAAATTTTCGTGGTTGCCGTCGATAAAAAGCAGCGTATACGGCAGTCTGCCCAGCCGCTCTCTAACGAGCCGCTCGTTTGGCGTATCGCTAAAAAATAGACCAAAATCTCCAAGCACGATCACGTAGTCCTCGCGCGTAAAATTTCGGCTTAAAAAGGCCTTGTTCGTGATTTTGTGAAGCTCCGCGCTCCCGTGCGTATCGCCGCAAAGGTATATCATGTTTTCTCTTTTTGATTTAAGTTTTAGCGCGATTTTAGCTAAATTAGGGCGAAATTTAACTTTGCGGTAGATGAAGTCAAAAATCGCCGTCTTGTTTGCTGCAAATCCTGCGCAATCGTTTGTGTATTTGCCGTGCGGTCTTTGCAGGCGCGCTAAATTTAGCAAATGCAAGCCGCGTTTAATAAACTTGGCGCAACCGTCGGACGGTTTGGAGCTTTTGCGCGCTTGTAGCGTTTTGCCTGAGATTGGAGCGGTTAAGTCGTTAAATTTAAGAGCGACTCGCAAAAAAAGTAGTAGCCCGGTTCGTAAAATCAAAATTTAGTTTAGCAATTTGCGTTATTTTGCGATTTTGTCGCAAAATTTAGCCGTTTTATACAAATTTAGCTCGCCTTTGGCTACCGTCTAAAGCTTGCGGCGTTTGCAACTGCTTGCCTTGGCACTTAGCGCGTTGCAGCCTAAGATAAAGCTTAAGTCTCTGCGGTATTTACGGCGAGCAATTTTGCGTTGCTTCTATCATAGTTTCGGCTCCGTTTTTGAGATTTACTAGTTAAATTTCGGCTTGATTTAGCGTAGATTCGGCTGATACGGCAAATTTTGCTAGCGCACGGCGGCTTTATATATTTCTAATTTTTTACGCGGCGCAAGCATGGAGACGGCCTAACTTTCTGGCGGACTTAGCCCGGCCGCCGGCTTGCTTTTTATTGTTAAGGTTTGTGGGGGTTAGGGCGTAGATGCTTTAGCGCTTGTTAGAGGCTTTCATTCGTCTTTTAGGCGCTCTCAGACCTAAAAGACGGATTTTAGCCGGCGCAAATTTAATACTTTTTGCGCTATTTTTCGCAGTCTTTTGCAGTTAGCTCTACTTTACTGAAAAGTGCGCCGCTTGGTAAACGATAATTCATCACGATACTTTTTGCTTTTTGTAGTAGCATAAGGGTGTTTTTATCAGAGCAGAATTCTTCCGTCAAAAGCTCTTTCATGCTAGACGCAAATTCTTTTTCATATTCGTCCGAAATGGTTTCCCAGTTTATGTTTTGCGAGTTTTTAAAGACGTATTCATAGGCGATTATCTCGTCTTTGCAGCTTACTTCGGTAGCCTTTATGTTTTCGTCTTCCATTTGATTTAACGCTGATTTGCCGCCGATGACGGCTAGTCTTAGATACGGACTACACTCGGCTCCGGCTAGAGCTAGAGCCAGCGCGCAAACGAGACAAATTTTTCTCATCTTTTTGGCGTTACCAACATATTGACGTAGCGGCCTTCTAGCAGCGGCTCTTTATCGCGGTCGGAGACCTCTTTTACCATCTCCCAGACTTTTTGTAGCATCGCGACACCCGCTTCTGGGTTGCTCATCTCGCGGCCTTTTAGAAATACGCGAAATTTGACGTGTTTGCCCTCTTCTAGAAACTCAAGAGCGTGTTTGACTTTGTAGTTGATGTCGTTTTGAGCGATTTTGACGGAGAGTTTGATCTCTTTGACTTCGATCGTTTTTTGCTTTTTCTTGGCCTCTTTTTGCTTTTTTTCCTGCTGGTAGCGGAATTTGCCGTAGTCCATTATCTTGCAAACGGGAGGTTTAGCGTCAGGCGCGATTAGCACCAGATCAAGCCCCATTTTCTCGGCGATTTTCAAGGCCTCTACTCTTGGGATGACGCCGTATGCGGTGCCGTCGTCTCCCACGCATCTCACTTCGCTCGCTCTGATATCTTCGTTGAGCAATACTTCGTTTTCTTTAGCCAATTAGTTGTTTCCTTTAAGTTGAAATTTGTTGATTATATCCAAAAATATTGTGTTTTTATTGTATTTTTCGTTGAAATTTATTGCGCTGTGACAATTTTTGCAGATTTTGGTAAAAGCCAGGCTTAGCATAAAGCCGCGCCTAGCTCAAATTTAGCGGATTTTCGCTGGTGTTTCAAAAACTTACCTCGGCGAGTTTTGATTTTAGCAGCTCGACGAATTCATCCAGCTTCATATCTTTTTGCTCCCTGGTCGTGCGGTCGCGCAGAGCGATGGCGCTATTTGCCACTTCGTTGTCGCCCAGCACCGCGATCATCGGTACACGCTGTTTTTCTGCGGTGCGGATGCGTTTGTTTAGACTCTCGTTTTTGCTTGCGATTTCGCTATCTACGCCGATTTTGCGAAGCTCTTTGGCGACAAATTTAGCGTAGTCTAGATGCGCGTCGCTGATCGGCACGATGACTACTTGCGTCGGAGCGACGAAAAACGGCAGCTCGCCGCCTGTATGCTCGATTAAGATACCGATAAATCGCTCAAAGCTTCCCAGTAGCGCGCGGTGCAGCATGACGGGCTGCCGGCGCTCGTTATTTGCGTCGATGTAGCCCAGATCAAAGCGCTCAGGCAGGTTAAAATCGACCTGGATCGTGCCGCACTGCCACTTGCGTTTTAGCGCGTCGGTGATTTTGATGTCGATTTTTGGGCCGTAGAATGCGCCGCCGCCCTCGTCGATTCCGTATTTAAAGCCGTTTTCGTCAAGCGCTTCTTTTAGCGCTTTGGTCGCCGTTTCCCAAATTTCGTCCCCGCCGATCGCTTTTGCAGGCTTGGTTGAAATCTCCATCTCGTAGTGGAAGCCGAAATTTTCCATTATTTTGCCGGCAAATTTTAAAATCTCTAGGATATTTTCTTTGATTTGGCTTGGCATACAAAAGATGTGCGAGTCGTCCTGGGCAAATTCGCGCACCCTGAAAAGTCCGTGCAAAACGCCGCTTTTTTCGTGGCGATGCACGACGCCGTATTCGAAAAATTTAAGCGGCAAATCGCGGTACGAGCGGATGTCGCTTTGATATACCTTGATGTGGCCGACGCAGTTCATCGGCTTTATGCCGTATTCTGCCTCATCAATCGTCGTAAAGTACATATTTTCTTTATAGTTTGCGTAGTGACCGCTCTTTTTCCATACGTCGGCTTTTAGTAGCTCGGGGCCTCTAACCGGCTCGTAGCCACGGTCGCGGTGGGCTTTGTATAAAATTTGCTCTAACTTCGAGCGCAAGCGTCCGCCGTTTGGCAGCCAGATCGGTAGGCCGCCGCCGACCTCTTCGTCGAAGGTAAACAGCTTCATCTCGACGCCAAGCTTTCTGTGGTCGCGTTTTTTGGCCTCTTCGATGATGCGGATGTGCTCTTTTAGGCTCTCTTTATCGGCAAATGCCGTACCGTAAATGCGGTTTATCATCTCGCGCGTTTCATCGCCGCCCAGATACGCTCCGGCTACGCGGGTTAGTTTAAAAAATCTTAAAAATTTGGTATTTGGCAAGTGCGGTCCGCGGCACAAATCCTCGAAATTTCCTTGCTTGTAGCTGCTGACTTCGCCCTCTGGGATGCGTTTTAGCACCTCTTGTTTTAGCTCGTCGTCTTTAAATTTATTGCTCATCGCGGTTTTGGTCGAGCAGGTCTTGACGATGTCCTGTTTTGCTTCGGCTAGCTCTTTCATCTTGGCTTCTATCGCCCCTAGATCCTCGTCGCTAAGCTTGCTGTTGGCCTCGTCGACCTTGAAATCATAATAAAATCCGTCCTCGACGTTTGGTCCGACGAAAAATTTAGCCTGCGGATAAAGCTCTTTGATCGCTTGCGCCATGAGGTGCGCACAGGAGTGTCTGATGACGTTTAGCGCGTCGGGGGAGTTGTCAAAATAAATCGGTTCTGCGGCGTTTTCTCGCCCGTTGATACTCTGAGTATCGACTATGTTTCCATCCAGTTTGTATGCGATGATATCGCTCATTTTGCGTCCTTTTTATCGAAACATCTTTCTTACGCTGAAAGAATTGGGCTTGATTTTAGCTAAAATGTTTTTAAGCTTTACTTAATGTTTTATTTGATTTGGGTTTAAACGGCGGTCAAATTTGAGTTTTGAATATAGTAGAATATATTGATTAAATTTTAAATATTGTTAAATCGGTAATATTCTCAATATAGTTTATTATATTTTAAGAAAACTAACGCTAATATTTCATCGAATGAAACATGCATTTATCTCGTCTTTGCATTGTTTTGATTCATTTTTCTCCCAAATTGCGCAAAGGAGTGGTTGCCTTTGCGCTTTAATTATTAAATTTTACTTCTCAAAAACTCGCGCGAATTTAAAACATAAATATATTTTTTGGCTATTAACAGACGAATTTGACGAAAATTTAGCGTTTGGGTTTACGGTGCGAAAGATAAAGCAAAATTTGAAAATTTGAATCAAAAAGAAGCGAAATGGTGGCCCCGAATGGACTCGAACCATCGACCACTACCATGTCAAGGTAGTGCTCTACCAACTGAGCTACGGGACCGAACTGCGAATAAATTAAAAATGCGAATTTATCTAAAATTACATTGAAGTTTGCTTAAATTTTTAGATTTATCTGAGGTTTTGAAATGAAATTCGGTTAAAAAATCTCTTTTGAAATTTAAGGCAAATAAATATAAGTTACATAAAAATTATATTTTAAATAAAAATAATCAAAAAAATTAAAATAATTTTCGTAAAAAAATTAGGAAAAATCATAAAATGTTTCAAATTTTCCCTAAATTTAGGGATTTGTGAAATAGAACAAATTTTTAATAAAACTCATAGTAAACTCACGATATTATAACTATAATGCTATTACGATATTTCATCCAAAGGAGGACGTATGCAAGAGCAAATGTCAAGACGCGATTTGTTAAAGCTAGGTATGGCGGGTGCGGGCGCGCTAGCACTTGGTGCGGTAAATGCGCAAGCAAGCGCGTTAAACGCAAAAGACGTCAAATTTGACGAAGAGTGGGACGTGATCATCATCGGCAGCGGCTTTGCGGGGCTTGCGGCGGGCTTAAAAGCGGCGCAAAAAGGCAGCAAGGTACTAATCCTGGAAAAAATGGGCCGTATCGGCGGCAACTCCGTTATCAACGGCGGCGGTATGAGCGTGCCGATGAACCCCGTGCAGGAAAAAACGGGCATCAAGGATAGCAAAGAGCTATTTATGAACGACTGCCTCAAAGCAGGACTTGGCATCAACCACCCCGAGCTTTTGGAGACCTTGGTCGATCGCGGTATGGACGCGTATAACTTCCTAGTTGAAAACGGCGTTCAGTTTAAAGAGCACTGCGCGCACTTCGGCGGACACACGGTCGCTCGCTCGCTGCTAACCACAAACGATAGCGGCTCTGGCTACATCCAGCCGATGCTTGAAAAATTTTAAGCGCTGAAAGACAAGGGCTGCGAGCTTCGCCGTCGCGCGAAATTTGACGACTTTGTGCTAGACGACAGCGGCCGCGTCGTGGGTGTAACGATCAGAGAAGAGTATAGATTCGACGATAAGCTTTACAGCGACGACTTAGAAAACACTAGCGGTACGAAAAAAACGCTAAAAGCGAACAAGGGCGTCGTTTTGGCGGCAGGTGGATTTTGCCGCGATAAAATTTTCCGCAAGCTGCAAGACCCGCGCATCCCAGACGATGTCGATAGCACCAACCACCCGGGAGCCACTGCGGGCGCGCTGCTAAAAGCCTTTGAGATCGGCGCGTATCCGGTGCAGGTAGACTGGATCCAGTTCGGTCCGTGGGCGAGCCCCGATGAGAAGGGTTTCGGTACCGCTCCGATCCTAACTCAGCAAGGTACCTTTAAATACGGTATCGCGGTCGATATACGCACCGGCAAGCGCTTTATGAACGAGCTAGCCGACCGCAAAACCCGCGCGGACGCGGAGTTTAAAATTTTACGCGAAAAACCGGGCGCATATCCGATAACCTTCGCCGACACCAAAATGGCGTTTAAAGACCTAAGCGAAGAGATCATCCAAAAGGGTATGGGTAGCGGCAAGCTAGTCGGCGAGTGCGCTACGCTAGACGATATCGCTAAAAAATACGGCGTGCCTGCTGATGCGCTAAAAGAAACCGTCAAGAAATATAACGAAGGCGTCAAAGCTAAAAAAGACGAATTTGGTAAACAAGAAAGCGCGCTAAGCGAGATCAACGAGGCAGGACCGTTCTACGTCATCCGCCTATCGCCAAAGCCTCACCACACTATGGGCGGGCTAAAGATCAACACCAAAGCCGAGGTCATCTCAAGCAAGACCAATAAGCCGATCCCAGGCCTCTTTGCCGCAGGCGAGATTACCGGCGGTACGCACGGCGCGAGCAGGCTAGGTACGGTTGCGATAACCGATTGTATAGTGTTTGGGATGATAGCTGGAGAAAATCTGGCCTAAATTTGGTAAAACGAAGTTCTCGCGAGCGCTTTTAAATGATTTCGTAAATTTCGCCCTGCGACAGACTATATGTCTAGTCTTGGGACGAAATTTACTTCAAAACATTTAAAATCATCTCGCGATAATCCGTTTTTATTTCGTATCGCAGGTCAAATTTAAGATTAAAGTCTAGAATTCGGCTTGCGATACTTTTAAA
>CAURQE010000011.1:0-93770 GCA_963527315.1 uncultured Campylobacter sp. | reverse complement strand
CGTCTTTTACGGCTAGATATTCGTTTAGCTTTTGACAGATTGCCGCCGCATCTATGCGCTTATTTGAGGCGAGGATTAGCTCAATAAACTTATCTTCTAACCCGTAAGCCTCAATTTGGTTTTCTTTGTGCGAGGTGCGACCGTCTACGAGTCCCTCTATGCCCTCGGCTTCATATGCTCTTTGCCAAGCAAATAGCTTGTTCTGAGTCAAATTTACAGAGTACATCCTATGGTTATTTATGTATTCTATAAATTGGACTACTTTCACGCCTTTGGCCTTTGCTCTTGCGTATTCTTTTAGGATCATCTCTTTTTGCTGAGCTTCAAGACCTTTTCTGGTTTTTGAGAGTTCGACCCTGATCTGCGCGTCGGTCTTTGTTTGAGGCAAGCAAAGGGTAGCGGGCAAATTTGCGGCATTCACACCGCTTAAATTTAGCCCGTCACTCTCTACTATCTCGCACTCTACGACTTCCTTATTTCCATCAAGAACCGGTGCGCAGCGGCCGTTTTCTTCTTCTTGCGCAAAAGCTCTAGCTGGGAAGCTACTTGTTCTGCTACTTCGGACGTGTCCATATTCCATGCTATGGCTAGCGCATTCACAAAGGCGCTCACCGCCGAATGCCCATTGTCCGCCCTCTCGTCCGTCAGTGAGCTTTTGACCTTGACGAAGTATTTGTCCTCTCTGACTACCATTTGTATCTTCATCACCTACTCCTTTTACTGCGCCGCGCTCTGCGCCTCTTTGGCTCTCGCTCCTACTCTGAAGCCATAAACCCCGTTGCTCGTTATCCTGACATTCGTAAATCCCATCTCCCGCATACGCATCGCTATATGCTTTTGCTTCTCCTCGCTCATCGTCTTTTGCGTATGAGCTATCGCTCGCGTCGCTTCTTTGGTTACGTCCATTGCCTCTATTTGCATCGTTTACCCTTTCGTTTTGATTTATCTGCGTCTGCTCTTGATCTCGTCTAGCACCTGTATTAGCGAGGCTGCCGCCAAAAACGCCACTGTTGCGGCCCCGAATATCGACACTATCCCTAGCGTCCAACTTAGTATCTGCATAGATGTCTCCATCGCTCTCCCCGTTAGTGAAATTTAGCGGACGGACGGATGCGGTATTAACCAAATTTACCGCGGAGGCTTTGTCCGCCCGTGAAATTTCGCTGTTTTTACTGTTGATCAGGTCGTCGTCGATCCAAATTTGGAGAGTTTTGCCGCCGCGGCCGATGCCATCGGTGTAGGTAAAGTGTGATATATTACACCCAATAGGACAAAATTTTTTGCCTGCCTTTTCGGCTCTTTGAGTGGCTTTTTTGATAGTTTCATAATTGACACCCAAAATCTCCGCGGCTTGTTTAGAATTTACCCACATTACGCTACCTTGATGCCGTCTTTTTCGAGTATTTTTTTAGCTTTTTGGCTTATGTAGCCTTTGTAGAAGCTGCTTAAGCTTAGGCCTCTCATCGCGCAATAGTCTTTTAGGTCGTATTTTAGCTTTTCTTTTACGGCCTTTGCGACCGGCTTTACTCTGTATCCTGGCATTTTTACTCCTTTTAAATCAAATTTTATTGTTAAGCGGATATTTGTAAGCCCTCTGGTATCATTATTTCGCGACCAAGCGAAATTTAACTCAAAGGACTTACAAATGACTAAAGAGGAAATTCAACTCGAACTTACAAAGATCGTTTTTCAGG
Organism: uncultured Campylobacter sp.; assembly: GCA_963527315.1. Taxonomy (GTDB): domain Bacteria; phylum Campylobacterota; class Campylobacteria; order Campylobacterales; family Campylobacteraceae; genus Campylobacter_A. Next base: position 92,076 of record CAURQE010000011.1, on the reverse strand, counting down.
TCAAAAAGCCGGAGTCCGGCTTTCTAAATAAAGCGACGCAAGAAATACTGGACGTTTATAAACAAATAGGCGATTATCTCAGCTCACTTGAACAAGAGAAATTCGATAATAAGCCGCCAAAAGCTTAATGATCCTCGCTTGGTCGTTACTTTCGGACTCATCGCAGTGCTTATCTATGATAGCCACCAGCTCTTTTACCGTATCCAAGGTCTTATCTTTTTCTTTAGCGCATTGCATGCGAACTCCTTATAAGGTAATTTATCCGCTTAACAATAAGATTTCAAAGAACATTTAGAAAAGTTTAATCTTTTTATAGATATTATCTTTCTAAATATGTTTGTAATTATAGCGTAATATATTACTACTTGTCAAGATAAAGTGTAATATCTTAAAGGATTTTCTATGAATTTATCTGAGAGACTAAAAGAACTGCGAGCAAACAAGCAGTGGACACAAGGTGATTTAGCAAAATATTCTGGTGTTTCACTTGATAGTATAAAAGGATATGAGAGCGGTAAAACAAAAAACATTACAGTGGAAAATCTGCAAAAAATAGCTATTGCCTTTGGATTAAATGTAAATAATTTTTATAGCAAACACTTGTCCCTTAGTCAGAACCCCAAAATGTCCCCAAGTCAGTCAGACTTTGTCCCTAAGTTGTCCCTAAGTGGAAATAACCTTAAAGAATTAGACAAATCTAACGATAATGAAGAAGAAAATGAGATTATATCAATACCGTATTTTGAGGACACCTACGCCAGCGCGGGAGACGGCGTGATGAACTATGACGAAGCGCCAACTACGCTAGACTTCAATGAGTTTTTTTTGCGTGGATTTTTAGGCATAAGGGGCGATTTAGGCCGTATCCACATCATAAATGCTAGGGGTGATAGTATGCAGCCTACGATCGACAATGGCGAGCTGCTTTTTGTTCGTGCGGCGGACGGTGACGGCGTAACTAGTGGCAATGTATACGTCATTAATTACTGCGGCGACGTGTTTGTTAAAAGATTGGAAAAAAACCCGATAACAAGAGCTATAACGCTATTTTCGGATAACGAAAAATACGAGCCTATCGTAATAGACGGAGAAAATTTAGAAAATTGCAATATAGTTGGACGCGTCGTGGCACACATCAGAAAAGGCTCGATTTAAACGGCTTTTAAAAGGTTTTTAAAACGGTGTAAAATTTTGTAAAGTTTTTGTAAAAAGATGTAAAGTAAAATTTCGTCACTTTGATTTTGAATAAATTCGCTCTCAATACCTATTTTTAGGCACTCAGCTCAAATTTTCCCTCACTTTGATTTCTGACAAAACTTTACAAATTTAAATGCCGCTCGGTAAGCCGGCTTTGAAAAACGAGTAAAAATATCGGTTAAATTTGCCTCATCCGCTACGAAACCTAAAAGGGCAAATTTAGCGAATTTGGCGCGGTGAAAATTAGATAAAAATCGTATGTTTTTAAAGGGATTTCCCTCCAAAAGGAGGGGAAAAATCATTTAGGTAGAGTTGCGATAACTTGCTTCATTTGATCGATAGCAGGTTTGCAAGCCGCTTCTTGGGCATCTTTAGGTAGCGCGGCGAATTGATTTTTTTGATCTTCGTAAGTCGATTTCATAGCCGCCATTTGCGGATTGTCTTTTGTTTTTTCGACGAACTCGTCAACTAGTTTAAAGTACTCCTCGCATGCAGGCGAAAGCTCCGCCGCAGACGCGCTAACGCCCATTATGCCAAGAGCGGCAACTACTAATAATGACTTTTTCATTATGTCTCCTTGTTTGAAATAGACGGGCATTATAGCCTCTTTTTTAAAACAAATATTTAAAAATAAATTTATTTTTCGGCTTCGCGCTCTTTTTGGCGCCAAAATCGGCGTAGGCGCGGCGTTTGTCTAGTTTAAAAAAAGTAAATTTAGCCGTAGCGCGACAAAGCAGCCCGGACGCGGAGCTAAATTTAACCTGCCCGCTCCCGCAAATCCGCTTCTTAATTTAAATTTGACTATAATGTCTAAAATTTAAAAGGAGCAAATTTGCAAAATTTCGCCTTGAAATTTCGTCCGACGAGCTTAGACGAGATCTGCGGACAGCGCGAGCTGGTGGGCGTTTTTAAAAAATTTATCGAAAATAAAAAAATCCCGCACAGTATATTTTACGGACCCGCAGGCTGCGGTAAGACGAGTTTTGCTCGCGTCGTCGCGCGGTCGATGGAGTATGATTTTTACGAATTTGACGGCGGAAATCTCAAAATCGAGGAGTTTCGCAAAATCCTAAAAAACCACGAAAACGCGCTTTCTAAGCCGCTATTTTTCATCGACGAGATCCACCGACTAAGCAAAACGCAGCAAGAAGCCCTGTTAATCCCGATGGAAAACTACCGCGCCGCCATCATCGGAGCTAGCACGGAAAACCCATATTTCACGCTAAGCTCGGGTATTCGCAGCCGTTCGATGCTCTTTGAGTTTAAGCCGCTTGCGAGCGAAGATTTTGAAAAGCTGCTTGAGTGCGTGAGAGGCGAGGTTAAATTTGACATCTCGGACGATGCCAAGGCCTATCTCGTAAAAAGTAGCGGCGGAGACGCACGAGGACTCTTAAATTTACTCGAGTTTGCCGTGAGTCTGGATGAAGAGGTAACGTTAGAGAATTTAAAAACGCTAAGAGCTAACGCCGTTAGCGAAGGCGTTAGCGAGGACGACGTGCATTACGGGCTAGCAAGCGCATTTATAAAAAGCCTGCGGGGAAGCGATGAAAACGCCGTCATGTACTATCTAGCGCGACTTATCGACGCGGGCGAGAGCGCTGATTTTATCGCGCGAAGGATGACGATATTTGCTAGCGAGGACATCGGTAACGCCAATCCTAACGCGCTAAATTTAGCCGCTAACGCGCTTGCCGCCGTTAGCAAGATCGGCTTTCCGGAAGCGCGTATAATCCTCGCTCAGTGCGCGATGTATCTGGCTCACTCGCCAAAGTCAAACTCCAGCTACAAGGCCATAAACGCCGCACTAGCCTATGTAAAAACCGAGCCGCCGCTAGCTATCCCGCCATATCTCATCAACACCGCGCCCGAGGCCAAGGACTATCTGTATCCGCATAGCTTTGGCGGCTGGGTAGAGCAAAAATATCTCGAAAAGCCGCTTAAATTTTACGAAAGTAACGGCATCGGCTTTGAAAAGACGCTGGACGAGTGGCTGGCTAAAATAAAATCTAAGGGCTAAATTTGGAAGGCTTACATTAATTTTGTGCCGACTCAAATTTGCCCTGCCAGTTTATTAAATTTTACAAAAAGCATTGCGGTCAAATTTGCCGTGTTTGAGTTTTTGGGTTTTTACGGACTTGTTAAATTTCTCGGTAAATTTGCACAAATTCAAACGTAATAGCAAAATCAAATTTAAAATATGCTCTAAAAATCGCCGTTTTACGAAATTTGATCCAGATTTGACGTATATTTTTAAAATAGGCTAAAAATTTTTATTATTTATTTTAGTTTTATATTTTTTTAAATATACTTGAAAAATTTTAAATATTTAAAGGCAAAATCCATGCTCACCGATATCGTAAGCTCCGTAAATTCATTTCTTTGGGGGCCGTATTTCCTCATCGCGCTGCTTTGCGGCACGGGGCTTTACTTTACGATTAGGCTTCGCTTCGTACAGATTTTTAAATTTAAAGCGGGGCTTTACGGGCTGTTCGGCAACTTTTCGCTGCACGGCGAGGCAGCGGGTAAATCGGGCATGAGCTCATTTCAAGCAGTCGCTACGGCCGTCGCGGCACAGGTGGGCACGGGCAACCTCGTGGGTGCCACGACCGCGCTTATAATGGGCGGTCCGGGCGCGATATTTTGGATGTGGTGCGCGGCGTTTTTGGGCATGGCGACGAATTTTGCCGAGATTTGCCTAGCGCAAATTTACCGTGCCAAGGACGATAGCGGTCACGTGATCGGCGGGCCTGCGTTTTATATCAGCCGCGGACTAAAGAGCCGTTACGCCAAAGCCCTGGCGGCGTTTTTTGCGCTAGCGATCATTTTAGCACTCGGATTTATGGGAAATATGGTTCAAGCTAACTCCATCTCAGACGGCTTTAAGGGGGCGTTTGGTATCCCAAACTGGGCTAGCGGGCTGTTTTTAGCGGCGATTTGCGCCATGATTTTTATCGGCGGCGTCAAGGCCATCGCGCGCGTAGCAGAAAAAATCGTGCCGCTAATGGCGATCCTCTATGTCGCGGTCGGACTTGTGATCATTTGCTTTAATCTTGATAAAATTCCTGGCGTCATAGCGCTTATATTCGAGGCCGCATTTAATCCGTCCGCAGCCTGGGGCGGCGCGACAGGGGCTACGATAGCTACGGCGATGAGATACGGTATCGCGCGCGGGCTGTTTTCAAATGAAGCCGGCATGGGCTCTACCCCTCACGCGCATGCCGCAGCTAACGTCAAGCATCCGGTAGATCAGGCGGTGCTAGGTATCATGAGCGTGTTTGTAGATACCTTTATCGTGCTAAATATCACGGTTTTTGTCGTGCTAAGCGCGGACGTGATACGTTTTGAAAACGGCAAAGCCGTGCTGACCGGTATCGCACTCGTTCAGGAGGCTTTTTCCTCGCATGTTTTGGGGCATACGGGCGGATATAGCTTTGTGGCGGTTTGCTTGTTTTTCTTTGCGTTTACGACGATTTTGGGTTGGTACTATTTCGCCGAGATAAACGTTCGCTATCTTTTCGGCGCTAAATTCGTGCGCGTCTTGCAAATTTTGGTCGTCGGGTTTATATTTTTAGGCAGTTTGCTTAAGATAAATTTCGTCTGGGAGCTAGCGGATATGTTTAACGGCCTTATGGTACTGCCGAATTTAATCGCCATCATCGCGCTAAGTCCCGTCGTCGTAAAACTCCTAAAAGACCACGATGCGGGCAAGGAATACAAACAGAAAAACTATGTAAGAGAGCCGAATTTATTTTAGAAAACTTAAAATTTTAATGTAATTTCTATTTTATATATTTTTGCTGTAATTTTAAGAATTGATTTCAGTTAGATTTGTTACAATTTCCTATATTTTTAATCTAAATCTAGGAGATCGTTATGAATATAACTCAGACGCAAATTTCGGCGCTTTACGTCGGACTCTTCGGCAGATCGAGCGAAGGCGCGGGCAGTAAGGCTTGGCTGGGTGCTGCAAATACGCAAAATTTAAGCGTTTCTACCATCGCAAACACGATGCTAGACACCGTAGCGGCAAAAGAGTTTTTCGGCGATAGCGTAAACGAAAACGCAAATTTCGTCGAGCATATATACGCTAACGTATTTGGCAAAGGCGGAGCTAATCTAGACAAAGAGGGCAAAGCCGGCTGGACGAAAAAGCTAAACGACGGCGAAGATAGAGGAAAGGTCGCGGCCGATATGCTAAAGGCCGCTTGTGACCCCGTTCACTCAAATGCTGCCGACGAAGCTACGAAAAACGCGCATAATCTCTTGATAAACAAGATAATCGCCTCAAACGTCGTAGCCGACCTCATTAAAGACGTTCCAAACGGCGGCGATATAAAGGAGCAATTAAAAGCTTTTATCCAGATAAATAAAACCATTACGCCCCACTCAAACGCAAGCGACATCAAAAGCGCCGTGCTAGCGAGCGCTAAAAGCTTAAATTTGACCGTAGACGAGGCGAAGTTAGACGCTGCGCTAGATGCCAACTCTAAGGTAAAAATCATCTCCGGCGTAACCGGCAAAACGGAGGATGAAATCTCAAAAGAACTCGCTCCAAAACCCGCCCCTACGCCGGATCCTAAGCCTGACCCTACGCCGGATCCAAAACCTCAACCTCAGCCGGGTCCAAAACCGACCCCGACTCCAGACCCCAAGCCGCAACCTAAGCCTACTCCAAACGACGGCGTAGAGGGCGCGCTAAAACAGATGCTAGCATCCGCCTCATCGACCGAGTTCATCGGCTACTCGGCAAAGATAGAACACGGCGGCAAAAAATACTTCGTAAGCATAAGAAGCGCGGATAACGACGGCGTAAATTTAAGCGCCGATCAAAAGATAAATTTATCGGTCCAAAACGGCGCGGTTAAAACCGCCGAGGGCAAGACGCTAAAAGCCGACGTTTATACGGTAAAAAACTTCCCGACGGGCGATAGCTTGGAGGCGGAAAAAGGCACGGCGATACTTGGCGCATTTACCAAAGACGGGCACGAATTTAGCGCCAAAGATCAAGAAAACGGCGTCCCTTACAGCCACAGCCTCCAGCCTAGATCGGGCGTTAAATTTAACGACAACGGCTTTTTCGAGCGGCCGTTTGGCCTGGTAGAGGGCACTACAGACGGCGTCAGCGCGCAAAAAGTAGATAAAGGCGCCGGCGGTATGGTTTATAAGCTCGTAAAAGACGGGCAAACGACTTATTACGTTACAAATAAAGAGGCCGTTCCGCATTTTAACTCGCATACCGGCACCGTCGTCATAGAGGGCGCAAAACCCGGCGACAAGGTCAAATTTGCAGGAGGCGCAGACTCGCTTACGCAGGCTCAAAACGAGGACGGACTGCAAGCGGGCTCAAAGCAGTTTATCAAAGACGGCGACGACACTATCCTCTACGCTAACGGTAAAAACGCGGGCTTTAGCAACTCGGATGATTTAAAGATCGTATTTAAAGGCGTTAGCATAGATCCGACGGCAAAAGACGGAGTCTTTACGCTAAAGCAAAACGTTTTAGCCGACGGCGCCATCAAGGCAACCGACGCGCAGGGCTTTACCAAGCTCTTTGACGACGCGCCCGCTCTTAAGCTAGACGGCACGGAAAACGTCTATAAAAAAGAGGGCAAATTTTATCAAGACGCGCAAGCTACCAAGCCTTTAGACGCGGATGCGCTAAACATAAAGGCCGTTAAATTCGCTAACGGCGACGTTTATACATTTAGGTCTGCGAAAAAAGCGCAATCCCAGGATGCGGTAAAAGCCTACGACAAACAAAGCTTAAGCTCAAATTCGCAAAAAGGCGACGCGCTAAAAAGCGGCGATACGACTTACGAGTTTTTCGACAAAGGCAACGTCGCAAAGATATCAAGCGATGATTTTACGTTTGAAAACGGCGCACAGTATCTAGGCTCGCTAAATTTAGACGGAGCCAAAAACATAACCAAAGAGTCGTTTTTATCCGGCAAGCTAGGAGATAAAATCCTACCTAACGCGTACTCAAACATAAATACTGGCGGAGTTAAATTCGAGCTCAAGCAAAACGGCGATATAAAATCTTTAGTCGCAAGCTTTGAAAAAGCTAAGGAGATATTAAGCAGCGCGCTAAAAGACAGGATCGCAGACGGCGCGGTAGAGCTTAGCAAAGATAGCGCGCTAACAAACGTTCAGCTACAAACGTTAGCTCAAAATGCCGCTAAATTTGCTAACGGCGCGGTAAAATCGGCCGTTCTAAGTGCGGCTGAGCTAACGTCGCTCAACAAAGATGCTGCGGATAAAATCGCAAATTCGGCCGTAATGCTAACTGATAAAGACGCATTTAGCAAAGAGTCTCTAAAAGCTTTGGGCGCGTTTAGCGACAAGCTAAAAGACGGCGCGATAGCTAAAACGCAAAAGCTAAGCGCGGCTGATTTTTACGAAATTTTCGGCAAAGGCTTTTTATCTAGCGACAAGCTCTCAAGCTATAAAATCGCAAACGGCGCCCTAGAGATCGAAGATAGCGCGAATAATTTACAAAACGCAGTAGAAAACAGGCTTAATTATTTCGGCGAAAAGATAAAATCCATAAAAACCTCAGACGGCGCGGAGCTAAAAATCTCGGCCGCGAATTTTAATAAAATCGGCGCAGATAAATTTGATGCTAACGATAACATAAAACTAACTGGCGTTAGCTCAAACGATAAGGATGCTTTGCTAAGCGACAAGGTAGATAGCTTTGAAATCAATAGATCGTTAGAAGTAAGCGTAGACGAATACGCTAAATTTGCCGCCAAACTCGCCGGAAAAGGAAAATTCGATATCGCAGACGACTTTAAAAAAATCATGAAATTTTTAAAGACGGCGGACGTTTCAAAGATAGAAACGCTAAATTTAAGCGATAAAAACATCGAACTTAGCGCAAGCGACGTAGAAGAGCTGGCTAAGCTCGGCGATCTAAATTTGCATACTAAATACGGCACGCAAATCACGCTAAAGCAAAGCGCGCAAGAGCTAAACGCGGACGGTTCAAAGCTGCTAAAGGCCTTTGCGGGGCTGTCTTTTGGCGCCGGCAATGCCAAAAAACAGATCGACGTGCAAGGAGACGACGTTTTAGAACTTGATAAAGATACGTTTGAAACTTTTAAATTTGCCGCAGACGATAATCTAAAAATAACAAACGTAACAGGCTCAGTCTACGCAAGCGACGCCAAAGAAACCTTTACCTTTAAGCAAGACGCGTCTAGAGTCGTTATAAATGCCTTATCTAACGGCGACAAGCTTGATTTCTCCAGGTTAGCTTCTAACGTAACGTCTATCGGCGATCTAAACGTAGCCGCAGACGCGCAAACGCAGCTACAAGACGGCAAAATTTACTACGTTAGCGGTATGTCGGCAGGCTTTGCGTCCGGGTTTGATAAGATTTTCGGCGAAGGTAAGGCGTTTTTAACCAAAGCCGCAGGCAACGAAAAATCGATAATCCTAGCTAAAACTTACAGCGGTTTTGAGATATATAAGGTCGAAAATAACGGCGATAACGTAATAACTAAGGATGAGGTAAAATATATAGGCTCCGTTAGCGCGCACCGCGACTTTAATCTTAGCGCGGATAACATCGTACTAGCGGCCGCGTCAAAAAGCCTTAGCGCGGCGCAGTTTGCGACCGAAGCGGCAAAAGGCGCCGGCGGGCTAAATTTGCTAGATACGGCGGAAAACATAAAGCAAAATTTGGCGAATTTAATCTCAAACAAAGATAAAATAGCAAGCATTAGCAGCAGCGACGATAAGCCTATAAATTTAACCGCCTCGCAGCTAGGCGAGCTAAAAGGCAAATTTGCCCCTAGCCAAACATTAAAAATAAGCGAGGCGCTAAAGGACGGCAAAACAGCGAGCGCGGACGGAGGCAAATATATCTTTACTCTAGATAAAGACGAGAAAAACTGGCAGCTGGAGAAATTCGGCGCAGACGATAAGCTTGATTTTTCAAAGGTATTTGAGGGCAAGCAGCTAAGCGCGGGCGAGTTTAACCTGAACGCAAACGGGCAAAAAGCGACGCTGCAAGACGGCAAGATCTATAAAGCCGAGCTAAGCTTTACGCCGTCAAATCAAGGCGGCGGCGCAAATAGCGAGCTAAACGCGCTTAAAAAGGTGTTTGAAGAGTCGTTTGAAAAAGGCGCAAAAGCCCTGCTCATCGCTAAAAACCTCAAGCAAGAGGGCAACTCGTACTCCTATAACTACGTCTATAAGATCGAGGACGACGGCAACGGCAAGCTAGACCAGGGTGACATCAAGTTGCTAGGCATCGTAAATACCAATAGCGGCTCTCAAAACAACTACGACATAACCGCGGCTAACGCGGAGCTGTAGTTTTGCGATGAAATTTAGTCGGCCGAGTCGGTCGGCTAAATTTAATTTACGCTTTAATCTAAAATAAAACGCTTGGCTATAGCTACTAGGCTTATATCTTTATTTGGCTGTAGCGGCGAGCTTGTCGCAAGTTTATGCAACGAACTCGCGCAAACGCAAAACAGCGCGCAGATCAAATATATCGGCACGGGCGGCAATCTTCATCCGCAGCCTCGTCAAACTAAACGCAAATGATCGCGGACGCTCGGCTATGGATATACTTCGCTTCAAGGACGGCAAGATCGCCCAGTACCGGGATATCGTCCAAGGCATACCCGAAAAAAGCGAAAACGACGATACTGTGTTTTAAATTTAGCCCGTTTTAGGGCTAAATCATCCGTAAAATTCGTAAAATTAAAATCCAAATTTAGTCGCCGATTCGCCCAAAGAGCGAGTAAAATTTAAACCGAAACTTAAGGCGGATATTTTTGCGCTAAATGCGAATTTAAGCCGTCTTTGCGCGATTTTCGCCGCCCGCCGAATTTAGCCTTAGACTCAAGCTCTGCCCGCCGTTTCTAAAACCGCGCTTTTTAGCAAATTTACGCCATTAGCGATATCGCTCCAGCTAGAAAATTCCGCCGGATTGTGACTAATTCCATCTTTGGATGGGATGAAGATCATCGCCGTAGGACAGAGCGCGCTCATATGCATAGCGTCATGCCCCGCGCCGCTTGGCATGATTTCAAAGCTAAGCCCGAGCTGCTCGGCTTTTTGGGCGATGAGCTTGATGAGGCGGCCGTCCAGCGCGCACGGCTCGTCGAAGGCAAGCTGCTTGATCTCGCATTTGACGCCGCGCTGCGCTTCTATGCGCGAGATTTCGCCTAAGATCTGCTCGTAGGCCGCTTCGCGCGTGCGCAGGTCGATACCGCGCAGGTCGATTAGCAGCGTCGTTTCGCCCGGTACTACGTTCATGACGCCCGGTTTTACCGTGCAGTTGCCCACGGTTGCCACCACGCCGTTTGCCGCGTTTTCGCGCGCGACGCTCTCGACGGCTAGCACTATCTGTGCCGCTGCGCAAAGCGCGTCGCGGCGGTACTTCATCGCAGTCGTGCCGGAGTGCTGAGCCTGGCCCTGCACGTGTACGCTAAATCTATGCGGCGCGGCGATGGCGCTCACGATGCCGATTTGGATGCTTTCGTTATATAGTAGCGGCCCTTGCTCGATGTGTAGCTCGAAAAAGCTCTCATAGTTCGGCGTCAAATTTTTAGCCTTTTCGATACTTGCTAGATCGATGCCAAACTCAGCAAAGATCTCGCTGGTAGCGCGCCCTTGAAAGTCGCGCACGTCTTTTAGCTTTTCATAACCCAGCTTGCCGCACATGACCTTGCTGCCGAGCGTCGCGATGTTAAATCGGCTCGACTCCTCGCACTCAAAGACGACTAGCTCAAGCGGTCTGCGCGTTTGTACGCCTTCGTCGTTTAGCGTTCTAATCAGCTCTAGTCCGCCTAAAACGCCCAAAATCCCGTCAAATTCGCCGCCGTTTATCACCGTGTCTAGGTGCGAGCCAAACGCTACCGCCGGCAGCTCGGGCTGGGTGCCTTCGCGCCTGGCGAAGATATTTCCGATCGCGTCTATGCGTACTTTTAGTCCCGCTTCTTTACAGCGCGCGATAAATAGCTCCCTAGCGGCCTTGTCCTCGCGCGTGTAGGCTAGGCGGCTCATTCCCGCTCCGAAGCTCTCGTCGTTTATGGCGTTTATCTCGCTAAAAAGCGCCTTAAGTCTATCTAAATTTATACTCATAGCTACTCCTTTGGGTTAAATTTAAGCCAATTTTAGCCGCTAGTTTTTAAATTTTAGCTTTAATATTTTTATTTAAGTATTTATTTGATTATTCGGATTTTGCGTTTTGGTTAGAGTCGGTAAAATTTACGAGCCGCGTATTTGCGTTTGCTAAATTTACTCGGCCTCTTTTGCGCTAAATGCAAAATACCGTGCGTAACTCGCCTCGTCGTATACGTCGCCCAAGCAAATTAGCCCCTCGCTTTTGTCAAATTTTGCTTCAAAGCCCGCGTGATTTACGCTCGTATCGGCGGTTAGAAATTTAAGCCTTGGCAAAGCTAAAAGCGGCGTAATGTCTAAAATTTGATTAAGGTCAAGATGAATGTTTTCTAGCGCACTGCAAAATTTAAGCGCCGATACGTCCGTAAGAGCGTTTTGGCTAAGGTATAGCACGCACAGCTTTGCAAGATTTGCTAAAGGCGAGACGTCCGCGATACGGTTGTCGTCAGCGCGCAGGCACTCTAGCTTGCTAAGTCCGCCGATGGGCGCTAGGTCTTGGACGGCATTTACTTCGATATTTAGCTCTTTTAGCTTCGTTAGCGCCGCAAGCGGACGGAGATCTTGGAAGCGGTTTCTATCCAGCCAAAGCTCGGTTAAATTTACGAGGCGCGCAAGCGGCAAAACATCTGAAATATCGTTGTTTGAAAGCTTTAGCGATTTTAGTTTTTTAAGCTCGCTCAAAAACGAAACATCTCTGACGCCACAATCGTAAAGCTTTAGCGTCCTAAGCTCGCTAAGGCTTGCAAGCGGCGTAAAATCCGTGATTAAAACGCTAAAAAGCCGCAATTTTTTTAGCTTTTTAAATTTAGCTAGCGGCGCGGCGTCACCGCACGGGACGTCTAGATCTAGCGCCTCAAGCGAGCTAAGAGCTGGCAAATTTGAAAGATCATGCACGTTTTGCGAGCTGATTTCCAGAGATTTTAGATTTGCAAAATGCCCCAAATCAGCAAGATCGCCGTCCGTAAATTTATCGCTGCAAAACTGCATTTTGGTTACGCCCAGAGCCGACTCCTCGCTCACGTAGTCGCGGTTACCGACTCGGCGCAGTAGGCCGCTCTTTTTTAGCCTGGCTTTTGCCTTTTGCTCTACGATTTTGCTTTTAAAATTGATAAATTCGCTCATTTTCTTGCTTAAATTTGACGCCTAAAATTTATACGAAACGCCCGTATAAACTACGCTCTCGTATCTGCTGCGAACGATAGGCGAACGAGCTACTTCGTCCGAAAATCTCCTAGCGCCAGCCGTCGCGCTCAAGCCAAAACCGTTGTTAAATTCGTAAGTCGCAGTGGCTCTGGCGCCTAGCGCGTAGGAGCTGCCAGGATTATAAACCGAGGCCACCGCGCCGCCTAGCTCGCTTACGTCCGTGCCGAAGTAATAATCGCTAAGCTTTCGCGAAAATACGTCGTAAGTAACGGCCGGAATGAGCGAAAATCTCTGCGCGACGGGTAAGGAATACGACGCCTCGGCCCCGTAGCTACCGCCTCGTCCGCCGCCCTGGGCATAAACGAAGGTCTGAAAACCGCCTAAATTCGCCCCAAATTTGCCGCCGAGCGCCGTTTGATGCTCTCTGTCGCGGACGCTGCGGTACTGAGGTTTTAGCTTGCTCGACTTCACGTGCCAGCCGTCAAAAAACCGCGCATACGCGCCCGCAAATAGATTTTCGCTAAAATTATGCTCGTAGCCTGCTTCTAGGCCTCTAAGGTAAAAACCCTCGTAATAAGCCTCAATCTGGGGCAAAGGCACGGCGCTTAGGCGGTCTTTGGTGTAAAAGACGCCTTTTTGGACGGCTGCTCCGGCGCCGATACTTGCGCCGTTTTTAGCCTCCTGCGCGCAGGCTAAAGTGCCCAAAGCGCAAAGCGCGAATAGATATTTTTTCATTTTTTCTCCTTAAATTTCGGTTTATTGCTTGGTTTTGTTTTAAATTTAGCTTCTTTTTACGCCGCAGTTTGATTTTCGGGCCGTTTTGAACCAGTCTTTTAAGATAAAGCTAAAGCGCGATTAACGCTTTTTTAGTCTTAAAATTTACTTGTTTTTTCTTTTTGAGCCTTTTTTGGCTCGGTATTTTACCGTAGTGCGTAAATTTAACAAGCGATTTTGAAGTTTATTTGACTAAGGCTACCTTGCGGGTTAATCGGCAAAACTTTAGCAAACGAGAGTTAAATTTAGCCCTAGTCGCGATAAATTTATAGGTTTTTAGGCGACAAAATGCCTAAATTTGCTTTGCGCCTTATTTACCGCTTGATTTCGCGCGTTTGGATGGTTGCGAGTTTGCCTAAATTTAATATAACGGCAAACTCTAGCCGCCTAAAATAACGGAAAATCGGCATCTTTAAATTTAGCCGCCGTTGCCGTAAATAAAAAACAAGCGGCTAAATCCGTGCGCTTATTGCGGCGAGCCTGTTTTGCCGCCTACACGAGCTGTGCGCCCTGCCCTTTTACGACCTCACCGATGACGTAGCCGCCCGAGTTAGCTAGCACGAAGTCCGCGTTTTGCTTCGGCGCTACGACGATCATGCCTACGCCCATGTTAAACGTCCTCATCATCTCGGCGGACTCCACCTTTTGCGCGATGATTTTAAAGATTTCAGGCGTGCGGATCGCCGCGCGCTCGATCTTTGCGCCTAGTCCCTGTGGAAATACGCGCGGTAGATTTTCCACGATGCCGCCGCCCGTGATGTGCGCGAGCGCGTGGATCTTGTCTTTTAAATTTAAAAAGTCGCCGACGTAGATCCTGGTCGGCTCCAAAAGCACGTCGATAAGCGCGCGACCGTCCACTTTATCGTCAAATTTTAGCCCCAGCTCGGCAACTACTTTGCGCGCGAGCGAGAAGCCGTTTGAGTGTAGGCCGCTGCTAGGAAGCGCGATGAGCGCGTCGCCCTCGCGGACAAATTTAGAGCGGTCGATCTCTTCCTCTTCGGCGATACCCACGGCAAAGCCCGCAAGGTCGAAGTCGCCTTTCTCATACATCGAGGGCATCTCCGCCGTTTCGCCGCCGATCAGCGCGCAACGCGCGAATTTGCAGCCCTCGGCGATACTTTTTACGACCTCTTTGGCATCCGCGATCTCGAGCTTTGCAGTCGCATAGTAGTCGAGGAAAAATAGCGGCTCGGCGAAGTTGCAGATGAGGTCGTTCACGCACATCGCGACGAGATCTTGGCCTACGCCCTCAAATTTACGCGCGTCGATCGCGAGTCGCAGTTTTGTGCCCACGCCGTCGGTGGCGCCTAGGATAGCGGGTTTCTTGTAGCCTGCGGGCAGCCTCACTGCGCCGCTAAACGAGCCGATACCGCCCAAAACGTGCGGAGTTTGCGTCGCCTTGACGAACGGTTTTATCGCGTTTACGAAGTCATTTCCTGCGTCTATATCGACGCCCGCGTCTTTGTAGCTTATCATTTTTGCCCTTTATTGAAATTTGATTAATTTTAGCCAAAAATTGCTAAAATCGGGGTAAAAAATCGGAGGCAAAATGCCGCAATTTAAACACGCAATCGTTATCACGGGCAGCATCGGTAGCGGCAAAAGCGCGGTTTGCGAGATACTGCGCGAACGAGGATTTGAGATCATAGACGCAGACTCTATCGCCCACGAACAGCTAAATTTGTGCGTGAGCGAGGTTGCGGCGGAGTTTGGAGACGAGGTTTTAAATGGCGGCAAAATCGATAGAAAAAAGCTCGGCGCGCTAGCGTTTAGGGATGCGGAAAAGCTAAAAATTTTAGAGCAAATTTTGCACCCAAAGATTAGGCTTGAAATTTTATCTCGCGCGGCAAAGCTAGAAAGCGCGGGTAGGACGTATTTTGTGGATATTCCGCTATTTTTTGAAAGGAGGGACGCTTACAAAGAGTTTTCGCGCGTAGCGGTCGTTTATGCGCCAAAAGACACGCTGATCTCGCGCGTGATGAAGCGAAACGAGCTTAGCTACGACGCTGCAAAGCGCCGCGTAGAACTACAAATAGATATCGAGCAAAAGCGCGCTGCGGCAAATTTTACGATAAAAAATACCGGAGATTTTGAAAATTTAAAAAGCGAGACGTTAAAGTTTTTAAGCGAAATTTCATCTAAACCCCGCACGTAAAATTTAAATATAAGTTTGCGCTTATTAAATTTTAGCTATAATCGAGGCTTCATAGATGGGTGTCCGAGCGGTTGAAGGAGCACGCCTGGAACGCGTGTAAAGTGCAAGCTTTCGAGGGTTCGAATCCCTTCCCATCTGCCATAATCTTATAAAACTTAACCCAAAATTTTTCCGCAAATTTAAAAATCAAGAACAAAAAATGATAAAGATAAAACACATAAACGAAGATGATTACGCGCGGATTTTCATATTCGGCGATCTGCACGGCAGTCTGGGGCTTTTTAACCTGATGCTTAAAAAGATAAATTTGAGCAAAAAAGATCTGATAATTATCCTAGGCGACAGCTGCGACCGTGGCGAGGATACGATAGGGCTTTACAAAAGATACGCCGAGCTAGTTAGAAACAGATACGCGCTGATCCACGTGCTAGGAAATCACGAAAAAATGATGATGGACGGGTATTTCGGCGGCGACGCGCTAGATCATCAAATTTGGCTTAGAAACGGCGGCGACAAAACAAAAAGATCGATTTACAAGCGAAATTTAAACAGTTTCGCGCTCTCGTGGCTAAAGGATTTCATTAACGACATGTCTCACGTCGTAAGCTCGGAGCAAAGCATATTCGTCCATGCGGCCTTTGACGGCGGCAAAAGCGAAGAGAAGCAGGACGAGGACTACGTGCTGTGGAGTATAGAACCCTTTTGGGAGGACAATAATACGGGCAAAAGGATATTTCACGGGCATGTCGCAAGCGAGGAAAACAGGATAACCAGACGCGAAAATAACGTCTTTTCGATGGACGTAGGAGCCGTGTTTTTTAAAAGGCTAGAGATAATGGAGATAAAAAGCGGCGAGAAATTTGAAGTGGATTTAAAGGAGCAAAAATGATTTATTTTACCTCCGATTTGCATTTCGGACATAGCAATATCATAAGATTTCACCCGTGCTTTAGGCCTTTTTCTAGCGTAGAGGCGATGGATAGCGCGCTCATTCGCCATTGGAACAATAGAGTAAATCCCTGCGACACGGTCTATAATATAGGCGATCTAAACTTTCACAAGGAGCATATCCATCTTTAGCAAGCTAAACGGAAAGCACGTCCTAGTGTTAGGTAATAAGGGCGAAGCGATAAAAAAGCGCAAAGACGAGCTGCTAGCTATAAAAAAGCAAGACGGCAACGCGCTGTTTGAGGAAATTTGCGAATACAAAGAGATCACCGTGCAGCACGGGCAGGATAAATTTCGACTCGTACTCTTTCACTATCCGTTATCCGAGTGGAATAGGGGTCACTACGGCTCTATCCATCTATACGGCCATATCCACGCAAATATCGCAAATATAAAAGGCAAGGCGCTAAACGTCGGCTACGACCTGAACGGCAAGATTTTAAGCTTTGAGGAAATTTATGATTTCGTTAAAGACCTGCTGCCGTTTGAGTATAGCGAACATAGGATGTTTAGCGAAGAAGATAGTGTAGAGAGCAGAAATAAAAGGATAAGGGAGGTTTTGGAAAAGCTAAATTTTGACCCGTCTTAGTCAAATTTGCGCTTTAAATTTACAAAGCGATTTGGGCCGCAAACCTTAAATTTGAGCCCGAATTTGCCGATTTATAAAAACGCTAGGAGCAAAAATACGCCCAAAACCAAGCGATAAATCACAAACGGCATCATCGAAATGCGCTGCAACATCGCCATAAATAGCCGCACGCAAAGATACGCGCTAACGCCGCTAATCGCCGCGCCGATAGCAAGGTCGCTCCAAGGCAGCGAATCAGGCATCTTAAAGACTTTAAGAGCCTCCAAGCCGCCTGCTAGCACGATAACCGGGATCGAGAGCAAAAACGAAAAATTTGCGCTCGCCGTTCGAGAAAAACCGAGCATCAGCGCCGCCGTCATCGTCACGCCCGAGCGCGAAACGCCCGGTATGAGCGCGATCGCCTGCGCTAGGCCGATGATTAGGGCGATTTTTATCGTGATGACGGTTTCGTCCTTTGCGCCGCTTTTTTTGTCGGCAAAGCCCAAAATTAATCCAAAAACTATGGTCATAATGGCGATCAAAGTGCCGTTTCTAGCGTACTGCTCGATAAAATCGCCAAAGGCTAAGCCAAACAGCCCCACGGGGATCGTGCCAAAACCGGTCGCCCACACGAGCGTGCTTTGGCCGACCGTCTTTTTTTGAGCGATCGAGGCGAAAAAATCTCTCAAAAGCGCGGCGATGCGGTCTTTAAAATAAATTAAAATCGCAACTAGCGTGCCTACGTGAACGGCGACGTCAAAGGCTAACCCTTGATCCGCCCATCCAAGCAGCTTTGGCACCAGCACGAGGTGTGCCGAGCTAGAGATCGGCAAAAACTCACTGATGCCCTGAACTAGGGCCAAAACGATGATATGCGAAAGTTCCATTTTATACCTTGATTATAAAATTTTAGTCGTTTTACGCAAATTCGGCGGCGGATTTGAGATTTTTACCGCGGGTTTAAAAATCGTAAAGACGCGATTTTAGCAGAAAAATCATAAATTCTCGTAACTAAAATTTCGCGCCGAGTTTTCACGTTCGCAAATTCATCTCTTAGCGCCATCGCTTTTTTGCGCTATTCGTGTTTATCGTCGGCTTTTATTTTTTGCGTTTAAATTTTTTCGGTAGCAAAACGCCGCCTATCTCGTGTTTTTGCTCCAGTCTATCCAGTGCCGAAATATCTTGTAAATTTTTGGCCCAAGCAATCTCTAAATGCTCTAGTTTAGTCATATTTTCTATGCCGTCCAATGATTTTATTTCGCTGTAAAATAGCCTCAAATCGCGCAAATTTAACAAATCAGCAAATTCGCTCAAATCGCTATTTTTGTAGCCGTATAGGACGAGGACTTCTAGCTGCTTGGCTTTGCAGATATTATAAACGCCGGGCTTATAGCCGTCTAAAACCAGCTCTTTTAGCGCCGTTATCTTGGAGACGTCTATCTCGAATTTATGTATTTTTTCCGTGTTTATAGATAGCGTTTCTAAATTTTTGAGTCGGTAAAGAGCGTCAAGTTCGCGCACCTGAATTAAATTAAAATTAGTCGTGATGGATAACCCGCGCAAATCAGGATAAAGCGATAAATCTCGTAAATCCAAGATCACTTCGTCGCTGGTACGCGCGGTTTTGCCCTCCATACGTTTTGGTATCATGAAATCAAAAGTCGACCAATCGCGTATTCGTAAGGAGCATTGATTTTCCTTGGCGCAAAGAACGCCGTCTTTGACGTACTCCGGTAGCGTCTCGACCCAGTTATCTTTTAGCGGCGAAGATAAATCCCGTTTAAAAAAGTGCGTGAACATAATATTTCCTATTTCGGCGAGCATAGATTTTTACGATTTTTATAGTTTGGCTCAAGTTAAAAAGACCGAAATTTCGGACATACTCGCACGGGATTTGCGCCGCTTAATCTTGAGCGTCTTGCTGCCCGCAGGCTCAGAGATTACCGGTGCCGTCTGCGGTAAAGCAAACGGCGTAATCATAGCTTAGATCGCGTCTGTTTGAGCCAGCTACTGGTTTTGTCCTCACTTTTAAGTTAGCGGCGCTTTCGTGCCGTAATCAGTCGCTGCGGCTTACGGGAAATTGCTAAACCGATCTTTTAGTATCTTTGCGCATTTAAATTTTGTAGATAGTTTAAATAAATTCGCATTTCAACTATCGCCGTAAATTTTGGTAAATTCGGCTATATTTGCCGGCTTATAAAAACTGCATACGGCCTTACCTTTCGGCCGAATTTTCCTAACTTTTGAGTCGTTAAATTTATGAAAATTAAAAAGGGCGAGCGCATAAAAATCGCTTAATAATTCCCCGGCAAACTTAAGCCAAAATCCTTTTTGCAAGCACGGCAAATTGAGCATCCCGCAAACCGCGCAAAAGCGCAATTTGCAGGCTAAATTTACAAAATTTACTCTTTTGTTTTTGCCATTCTGCGGCGCATAGTCGGATCTAGATAGCGTTTACGTACGCGTATGTTTGTCGGCGTGACTTCGACTAGCTCATCCTCCTCGATCCACTCCAGGGCGCGCTCTAGGCTGAGTTTTCTAGGCGGCACGAGCTTGATAGCGTCGTCAGAGCCACTAGCGCGTACGTTGGTTAGGTTTTTGCCTTTGATCGGGTTTACGTCCAGATCGTTTGGACGGCTGTGCTCGCCGATGATCATACCCACGTAGGTTTTGGTTTGCGGATCGACAAAAAGGACGCCGCGATCTTGTAGATTCCAGAGGCTATACGCCAGCGTTACGCCGTTTTCCATCGAGACTAGAGCGCCGTTACTGCGGTGCTCGACGCTGCCTATAAGCGGACGGAACTCAAGGAAGCTGTGGTTCATGATGCCCTCGCCCTTCGTATCGGTCAAAAACTGACTTCTAAAACCGATAAGGCCGCGCGCAGGGATCTCAAACTCGATCCTCGTCTGTCCGTCGCCGGTAGGGTTCATCGAGACCATCTCGGCTTTTCTGCGTCCGAGTTTTTCGATCACGGTGCCGCTAAACTCATCCGGCACGTCGCATACTAGTAGCTCAAACGGCTCGCAGCGCACGCCCTCGATCTCTTTGATGATGACTTCCGGACGTCCGAGGCAAAACTCAAAGCCCTCTCGGCGCATATTTTCGGCCAAAATCGTGATTTGCAGCTCGCCGCGGCCGCTAACCTTAAATTTACCCTCGCCGATGTTTTCGTAGCGCATCGCGATATTGGTTTTCATCTCGCTAGCTAGACGTTCGTCGAGTTTGTTTGAGGTTACGTGCTTGCCCTCGGTGCCCGCTAGCGGACTATCGTTTACGCTAAATACGACGCTAAGCGTAGGCTCCTCGATTTTTAGCGGATCAAGCGGCATAGGGGAGTTTGGATCTACGACGCTATCGCCCACATCCAGCGCCTCAAAGCCCGCTATCGCTACGATATCGCCTACCTGCGCCTCGTCGATGTCGCGGCGCTCAAGGCCCAAAAAGCCGATGAGTTTTGAAATCCTACCCGTCGTTTTTGTGCCGTCGGCTTTAGCGAGCATCACGTTTTGGTTTTTAGAAATTTTACCGTTAAAGATGCGTGCGATGCCGATTTTGCCGACATAGTTGTCGTAATCAAGCGTGAAAACCTGAAGCTGCAAAGGATTGTTTATATCGCCGCTAGGAGCCGGAACGTGAGACAAGATCGTCTCGAAAAGCGGCTGCATATTTACGTTTTCGTCGGTCAAATTTAGCTTCGCGTAGCCGTTTCTAGCTGCTGCATAAACGACCGGGAATTCTAACTGCTCGTCGTTTGCCTCAAGTGCTACAAAAAGGTCGAAAATCTCGTTTATTACGCGATCCGGATCGGCTGCTGGTTTGTCGATTTTATTTACGACGACGATCGGGCGAAGGCCGAGCGAGAGCGCCTTCTTCACGACAAATTTAGTCTGCGGCATTACGCCTTCTTGTGCGTCTACGAGCAGCAAAACGCCGTCAACCATCTTTAGCACGCGCTCTACCTCGCCGCCAAAATCGGCGTGACCCGGGGTGTCGATGATGTTGATCTTGGTGTCTTTGTAGCGGATCGCGGTATTTTTCGAGAGGATCGTGATGCCGCGCTCGCGCTCGATATCGTTGCTGTCCATCACGCGTTCGCCGACGGCTTGGTGCTCATTAAAAGTACCCGATTGTTTCAAAAGCTCGTCCACCATCGTAGTTTTGCCGTGATCGACGTGAGCGATGACGGCGATGTTTCGTATCTTTTCCAAATTTTTCTCCGTTATTAAAATGGGGCTGATTTTAGCCAAATTTTCCTTATAAAAATAATAAAGCCGTTGTGGAACGTTTCTTGCATAGCTCATGAAAGCTAAATTTAAAGGGTTTTTATGCAGACAACTCAAAACGATATTTTATCATTTGATGCGAGCATCAAAGGCGGCGTGAAAAAACAGAGCAAAAACGCGCAAAAAGGCGGTAAAGAGGACGGCGAATTTCTCTCTATGGTGTTAGATGCGGCCGCTAAAAAGGGCGAAAATTTAAGCGAAAAAGATCTAAAAGAGATGGCAAAAGCCGTAAATTTATCCGCCCAAACGGCTCAAAACGGGCAAATCAAAGCGCCTATCCAAAGCACGGACGTAAAAGAAATTTTAGGCGAAGATGCAGCGGAAAATTTATTTGAAAACGCGACTTTTATGCAGCTTTTGCAAATTTTAGAGATGCTTAGCGGCGGCGAAAAAATCAGCAAATTTCCAAATTTCGAAAACCGCCTAGCCAAAGCACTCTCAAGCGAAACGACGCTAAACGAGCTAAGGGGGGCCAAAAATCTAAACGAGCTAATAGAGATCGCAAATAAGCTAAATCTGGGTCTAGAAAATATCGAAGTGACGCAAGAGCAGGCCGACGAGCTGGGCGAGAAATTTCCGAGTTTGGCGAAAAAAGATTTCTTTGAACCGGTGGCGCCAAAGAAAAACTTCGCTTTTAGCGAGCTAAAAAACAAGGTCGAAGAGACGATAAACGCAAGCGAGCCAGAGCCCAAAGATACGCTAAATAAACTACTCGCCGCCGTGCAAGAAGAGCAAAATAAGACCCAGCCAAAAGACGCCAATGCAAAAGCACAAGACGCACAAAATTTGGCTCAAAACTCTAAAATCATAAAAGAAGCGGTAAAAAATGAGGGTGAGAAAGAAGCAAATTTAAAAGACGAAAAGCCAAACCCCAAAGCCGAAGGCGAGCTAAATTTAACCGCCGAAAAAAGCGAAAAATCGGGGCTCGGCCAAGACTCTAAAAAGATAAATTTGCAAAATTTGCTATTTCCGGAGCGAGAGAGCACCGAGGAGAAAGTTTTAACCGAACCGCAAAGCGGCGATAACGAAAATAGCGAACTAAACGCGATGGTAAAAGACGTAATCTCAAACGCCAAAGCGCAAACTAGAAATTTCCAAGCCGTGCGCGAGACGTTTGATAACTTTAGCTCAAATTTGAAAGAGCAAGTCGCGGCATACAAATCGCCGTTTATGCGCTTTAACATCACGCTAAATCCGCTAAATTTGGGCGAAGTTGAGATCACGATGGTAAATCGCGGCAACAATCTGCACATAAATTTTAGCTCCAACACGCAGACGATGAACCTCTTTTTACAAAATCAGGCCGAGTTTAAAAACAGCCTCGTAAACATGGGTTTTACCGAGCTTGAGATGAACTTTAGCGATCAAAATCAGCAAAAAAAAGAGCAAGGGCAAAAGGGTTACAAAGGCTCTAAATTTAACGCAGACGGCACAGAGCAAGTCGAAGCGGCGGCGCCTCGTTTAGAGCTCGTCGTTCCGCGCTACGTGTAAATTTGGAATCAAATTTGCTTAAGATATAAAAATTTAAAGGATAAAAGATGTCAAACGGACTAGAAACCAATAACTTCACGGTAAACAACCAAGCCGCCAAAAAATCGGCGGACGCCCTACAAAAGGCCGCAGGCACCAATCCAAACGCCCAGCTAGACAAGGACGCTTTTATGAAACTTCTTTTAACCGAGCTTCAGTATCAAGACCCGACAAGCCCGATGGATACGGAAAAAATGCTAACTCAAACCAGTCAGCTAGCCTCGCTTGAAATGCAAGAAAATACGAACAAAATGATGCAAAAGCTAGCCGATCAGCTAAAAAATAGCACCAATATGTACGCCGTCGGAGTGCTCGGCAAGATGGCTAAAATCGGCGATAGCGGTATCGTAAAAGAAGAGGGCTCGGGCGTCAAATTTGCGGGATTTTTAGAAAGCGCGGCAAAAGGCGGCACGATAAATATCAAAGACGGCACCGGCAAACTCGTAAGAAAGCTAGAATTCGGCCAAGCTAGCGCCGGAGCCAATACCTTCGAGTGGGACGGCAAGGATAGCGCCGGCAACGATGCTAGAGCCGGCTCATACACAGTAGAGATCAGCTACACCGATGCAGCGGGCAACGTCAAAAACGGCGGCGTAGGAAACTATCTCGTAGAAGGCGTCAAATTTATAGACGGTATCGCGCAGGTAAAGGTCGGCGGACAATACGTCAGCATCGACAAAGTAAAAGAATTTACCGAGCCGAAAAAAGGATAGGACGATGGTAAGAAGCCTGTATAACGGCGTTAGCGGCGTCAGAACCCAGGGGTTTAGTATGGACGTGTGGGCGAACAACATCGCCAACATAAACAACGTCGGCTTTACCGCTTCGATACCGGAATTTAAGAGCATTTTTTACCAAACCTCCTTTGCTGCGGGCAACAACCCGACCCAAGACCAAATCGGCCTCGGCGCCACCGGCATGACGACGGCGCTTAGCTTTTACAAGCAAGGTCCGTTTATGAAAACCGATAACGTTTTAGATATGGCGATCGGCGGCAAGGGGTTTTTCGGCGTAACGAACGGCTCTGGCACCTACTATACGCGCGCCGGTAGCTTTGGCGTCGATAAAGAAAGATATCTCGTAACAAATCAAGGCAACTACGTTCTAGGTACGCAAAATAAGCTAACGCAGGTAACTCCAAGTCAGGGCGCGATAGAGGCTTTCGGTAGAGTAAACGGACGAGCCGCCGTCACGCAGGCCTACACGCTAGGCGCCGATACGGCCGACCTTGACGTCGGCGACATCGGCTCTCAGGGCAAGATTCGCCTGCCGGAGTTTTTGTATCTGCCGACTAAACCGACGTCGAAGGTGACTTTTAAAGGCAATCTCGACTCGTCTTTTAAAACCGAGCCTGCTACTTTGCCAGTAGACGCCGCTACCTATACGAGCAACATAGATAATGCTTCTAGAACTATAAATTTACGCGGACGAGTTACGCCTGACGCCGCGATAACTCGCCCTAGAAAAGGCGATCTCGTTACCGTAACGGCAACCGACGTAAACGGCAAAACGGCTGAATTTAGCGCTCCGATCGACGAAAACGGCAACTGGAGCATAAGCAGGAGCTTTGAGAGGGATTTTGATCTAACGACGGCGCCGAATTTGACCGCTAAGATAAATACGACCAAAGAAGCGGCAAACCGGGAAAAATTCGTAACCGAGCTTTTAAATGCGGACGGCACGAAAAATACTCTAGAGCTAACGCTAACAAAACGCGTCCCTCAGGGCGCTAACGGTACGGTTTGGGAAGCGGCGGCAACCGTAAAAAACGCGAGCGGCGCAACGATCTCAAACGCTAACGGAGAGTTAAATTTCGACCACGAGGGCAGGCTTGTTAGCTCTACATTAGGCGCTCTAGATAATAACGGCTCGCAAGTCGAGCTAGACTTCGGCACTCCTATGGCTGCGGGTCAAATTTACTCAGGCGTCACTAGCACGTCTCAAGCAAAAAGCATCTCGGTCGCCCAAAACGGCGTATATGAGGGGATTTTAAAGGATTATTACACCAACGACTCGGGAAATATCCTGGCTAAATTTACCAACGGAGAGGTTCGCTCCGTCGGCAAAGTCGCGCTCTATCACTTCCAAAACGAACAAGGCCTCGCAAAAATGGGCGATAATATCTATTCGCAAAGCGCGAATTCCGGCGCTGCCTTTTTCTACAAAGACGCGGGCGGTAAAAGCATCTACGGCGCCAAACTGGCTAGCAGCACGCTAGAACAGTCAAACGTCGATCTAGCCCAGGCGCTAACGGAAGTCATCGTCACGCAAAAAGCCTACGACGCTAACGCCAAGAGTATCACGACTAGCAACGAAATGCTCCAACGCGCAATCGAGCTAAAGCGCTAAATTTAACCCGCAAATTTGACGCGGGTTTTTAAATTTAGTCTTAGTCGTAAAAGCCAAATTTAACGCGACCAAATAGCCTGCTTCAAGATATCTAAATAATTTTTTAGCTAAAATCAGCCCCAAAAATTTATCAATAAAGAAAAAAATCATGAACCGAAAACGCATCTACAACCCAAGCTCCAACGAAAATTTGACCGATCGCCGCGTATTTAACGGCAATCCACACGGCATCTTAAATTTCACCAAAGCCAAATACCAATGGGCACTCAAACTCTGGGATCTGATGGAGGCCAACACTTGGTTTCCCAAAGAGGTCGACACCACGGACGATGTGCGCGACTACGCCTACAACCTAACTCAGGCCGAAAAGCGCATGTACGACCTCGTCTGGAGTCAGCTGATCTCGATGGATAGCTTCCAGACCAACAACCTAGCCGACAACATAAACCCCTACATCACCGCGCCCGAGATCAACGCCTGCCTAGCGCGCCAAGCCTACGAGGAGGCTAACCACTCCAAATCCTACGCCGTCATGGTCGAGGCTATCTGCGACAACACCGATCTGATCTACGAGATGGAAAAGCACGACGAGGTTTTGCGCGAGAAAAACGACTACATCTCAAGCGTTTACGAGGAGTTAGCGGGCGAAGTCACGGACGAGAAGCTGCTGCTGGCGATGGTGGCCAATCAAATTTTAGAGGGCATTTATTTTTACAGCGGCTTTACGGCGATTTATGCGCTGGCGCGTGCGGGCAAGATGCTAGGCAGCGCGCAGATGATCCGCTTTATCCAGCGCGACGAGATCACGCATCTGCTGCTATTTCAAAACATGATAAACAGCGTCCGCACCGAGCGTCCCGATCTTTTCACGCCTGAGACGGAAGCTAAAATTTACGATATGTTCGAGCGAGCGGGTGAGCTTGAGATCAAATGGGGCAAATACATCACGCAAAACCAGATCATGGGCTTTACCGACGACATCATCGAGCAATACATCCGCTACCTCATCGATCAGCGCCTAGTCGCCATCGGGCTAAAACGTCGCTACAACGTCGTCCACCCGATAAAATGGGTCGATGATTTTGCTAAATTTAACGACCAGAAGTCAAATTTCTTTGAAGCAAAGGTGACGAATTACAGCAAAGGAAGCATCAGTTTTGACGACTTTTAGTCCGAATTTATGCCCTATCGTCCTAACTGCGCCGACCTGCCAGCAAAGACAGGACGAACTACTAGAAAAAATCGCCGCCGCGCCCGAAAATTCGGTTATCTTAGCCAGCGAGCTATGCATTAGCGGGTATGATTTCGACGGATTTTTTAGCGGCGCAAACCGAGCAATGCTGGGCGGCTCGATCGGCAGCTTTGACGCTATACTTTTTGAGGCGATCCAAGAAGCGCTAAGTCCCGATAAATTCCTTGGGCTAACGCATCTAACGAGCCTAAACCGCGCCAAAGGTCTAGCGCAAATTTCAATCACGCAGGCGCAAAAAAACAAAATTTACAACGAATTTATCCTGCTAAACAGCCAAAACGTCTTTTATGCGCAAAATAAATCAAAGCTTTTTCACCCGAATTTAGAGCACGAAATTTTTGCTGCGGGAGACGAATCGGCGGTAAAGCCGTTTGATTTTAAAGGGCTAAAAATAGGCGTTTTAATTTGTTTTGAGCTTAGATTTTCAGAGCTTTTGGCACAGCTAAAGGGCTGCGATATCATCCTGGTACCCGCCATGTGGGGCAAGGCACGCGAGGACGCATATCTTACGCTTTGCAAGGCTCTAGCGATTACTAATAGCTGCTACGTCGTAGCCGCAAGCTCGCTTGAACTTGAGTTTTCGGGCGTGTTTTTACCAAACGGCGGATTTGCAAAAGAAGCTAAATTTGATCAAAATCTAATCCTTGAAATCAAACGAAATTTGGGGCTTTTATGACCGCTCTTGAAAAATCAAAATGCCTTGCTATGGCCGACGAGATCGGCAATATACTTACTCTAACGCCACCGCTTTATAAGGCTCTTTGTAACACTCCGCGCGAGATATTCGCTCCCGTCGCGCACCGCGCGTACAGCCTGGACGCTCAGCCTATCGGCGGAAATCAATGGATCAGCTCGCCTCTAACGGTAGCTAAGATGACGCTGGCGCTTGAGGCCGAAGGCATCGATAATGCCCTAGAGATCGGCTGCGGCAGCGGTTATCAGGCGGCGATTTTATCGCATTTGGCGCACAGGGTTTTTAGCGTCGAGCGTATCGAAAAGCTAGCAACCGAGGCTAAAAAACGCTTCGAAACGCTTGAAATACGCAACGTCCACGTGAGATTTGACGACGGAAACGTCGGCTGGAAAAGCTACGCGCCCTACGATAGGATTTTACTCTCGGCAGCAGCGCAGCAGGTGCCGCAGACGCTTTTTAACCAGCTAAAAAACGGCGGCATTTTAGTAGCCCCTATCGAAAAAAACGGCAAACAGTTTATCGTCAAATTTACAAAAGACTCTCGCGGCGAGATAACGCAAAAGGCGCTTGACGAGTGCCTTTTCGTGCCGCTTTTGGGCGGGATAGGGTAGGGCGGAGCGTCAAATTTGATGCTTTTTTCGCATTTAAAGCTTGCGGCGCAAATTTCGCTAGTCCCGCAAAGCTTTAAATCCTAATAGCGAAACAAACCTAATCTAACCGAGGCAACTCGCAAAAGGCATCTTGGCTAGACTGCTTGGTACTTAAAAAACAAGAATGTAAGAAAATGGCTTTTGTATGAGACCTTTGAGGTATTATGCGAATTTATCCGAAAGCAAACCGTATCTTGCTCGTAAATTTATATTTTCGCGCCTAAATCGCTCGCCCTCGCCGCTAAATTTGCGCTGTTTTTGGTTGCGGCACCGTTAGTGTTCCTCATCTACGCTTTTTGATTTGATTTTTGGAGCGCATTATTTTAAAATGCTCGCAATTTACAAAAAGTAAATTTAGCAATCTTTGCTTACGCAAGCTTGGTTTAAAGGCTAAATGGGCTAAAATAAATCAGCACGCCGCCGTCTGCTAATTTAACGAAACCGCCTAAATTTGGCCGCGCTTAGAAGGTGCGCAGTTGCTGCTTGCCCGCGATTTTTAGTATCCACTCGGCAGATTTTACGAAGCGTTTAACGACGTCGTCGCTCCAGCTAGATATAGCAAAATCATGATACGTAAGCGAGTCCAGCCGTAAAACCTCGACTGCGACCGCGGCTAATGCCTCTTCGCCCAGCTCGCCTTTTAGCTCGTTAAATTTATTTTGCCAGCCGCTTGGCGCAGCCGCGCCCCGCGCGCTATCTAGCCATTTTAGAGCCTTGACGCTTAGGCTAAATTTACCTTCAAAACACGCGGCGTTTAGGATTTTATTTACGACTAGATAGCAGCCTTGGCGGTTTTTGGGGATAAAGTTTTTAAACAGTCGCACGCCCCTTTCGTCGCCGTCTTTTACCTCGCAGGCTAGCTTTTTAAATACGGCTATATCGTGGTGAAACTCCTTGTTGTCGATGATGCAAAGCAAATTTTGTATGATTTCTAGCTTTGCGTCCCTGTCCGTGCGCGCGAAAATTTTATTTTGTTTTTCGATTTTTAGGGTGTTTTCTAGCAAATAACCGTTTGGAGAGACGTAAAAATTGTGCTTTATGTACCGCGTAAGCGCCGTAAATTCGGCAAGGCAAAAGCTTGCTTCTGATATGCGCCGCTCTATCTCGTCGTATAAAAATTTACTCATGATTCCGCAAACTGCAGAATCCAAATGCCCGCTTTGGATAATGTTGTTGTAGTAAATAAGCTTGGCTAGAACGAAATTTTGCGCGCTTTGGCTAAGGTTTGCGGCGAGAGTTTCTAGCCGCGAGGCCAGATCTTTGATGACGTCGTCGCCAAAAACATCTAGCTTGCTTTGCCTTTGCAAAAGTAGTAAAAACCAGCTCCAAACCGCGTCAAATTCGGCTTGAGGAACGTTTAGCTCGCTTGCTAGGATTTTTGACTTTCCCTCATCGTCGCTCAAAAATTTAATATATTTTGCGTTTAGATTTTGTTGCATTCGTTTCCCTTCGTATCTATGTTTTGGTCGCTTTTTACGGCTCTTAGATGCATTTAAACAAGCCTTTATGTTCAAAAAACACTTAATTTGAGCATCTTGCATTAAAACGGCAAAATTTGCCCAAGCTATTTTTAAAGCTTGCTCGCTAAATGGTAATGCTCGCAGGCGGCGTAAATTTAGCGTTTTTAGGCTGAAAATCGCATTTGACACGGCTTATTTTATATGCGAGCAAATAAGATGCATTTGGCGAAATGCGGCTTAGGCAAAGACCAAAACCGACTCTTGCCGTCGCCGGTAGCTTGCGTTTCGGTAAGGCGCGCTAGTTTTTATATGCGTTTGCCGCTACGCTTTGCCGGGTTTTGACGAGTTTTTGTTGCGTTAGACTAGAGCTAGACAAATCAACCGCATGCGGCCAAAAATGCTAAATTTGGCGGTAAATTTCATAAAAGCGGCCGCAGTTTGTTTAAAAATCGCTCTGCGACGGCACCTTGTTAAAAAGCTTATTAAATTTAAAAATCGTACTTGCGTTTTGCCGCCAAATCGCGGCGATACCTGAGCTTGCAAACGGCAAGCACGGGGCGAATTTAAAAATGACATTTTGCCTGCGACGCCCGAAATTTCTATCTATATTTTACGCTCTTTTCCCAGCTTTTGGCTTCTGCTCGCCCAAAATCCCGCCAGCAGCGCGCCGGAGACGTTGTGCCAGATACTAAAAATAGCGCCCGGAAGCGCGCTAAGCCCGGAGAAGTATTTAATCGCGAGCGCGACGCTAAGCCCCGAGTTTTGCATGCCGACTTCGATGCTGATGGTGCGCGCGATCCGCTCATCAAACCCTAGCGCCCTAGCGCCTAGATATCCGCATATCAGCCCTGCCGCATTGTGCGCCATAACGGCGAAAACGACCGTTAGTCCGACCTTTTCGACGTTTGCGTGGTTAAGCGCTACGACGATTGCGATAATTAGCACGATAGCGCCGATCGAGACGGCGGGTAGGGCGCTTTGCAGGCGCGCTACGACGCGGTGCGCAAAGGTATTTAAACTAACGCCTACGGCTAGCGGTACGAGCGTGATTTTTACGAGGTCGATCAGCATATCGGTCGCCGGTACCGGCACTTTTTGCCCGATATACAGCCACGTAAGCAGCGGCATCAATACGATGGATAGCAGTGTCGAGCATAGCGTCATGCTTACCGACAGCGCGACGTTCCCGCGAGCCAGATAGGTGATGACGTTACTCGCCGTCCCGCCTGCGCTCGTGCCTACTAACATCATACCTGCGGTGAGCTCGTCGTTTAAATTTAATAACCTAGAAACGCCCAGTCCCGCCAGCGGCATGACGATAAATTGCAGCGCGACGCCCAGAGCCAGCGCGCGCTTTTTGTTAAAAATATCCGTAAAATCGCGCAACGTAAGCGTCATGCCCATTCCGAGCATTATCGTTATTAAAAGCGGAACTATGAGAGTTTTTAGCGGCGTAAAAACGCCTGGCAGCGCGTATCCTAGCGCGGCGCAAAGTAACGCCGTAACCGGGAAAATAAAAGCGTTCATTTTTTTCCTTTAAGCTTCCCGCGCGCTTTTGCGTTGCGGATCGCCTGAAATTTAGGGCATATTTTAGCGAGTGAAAATTTAAGCGTCGGTAAAACCTGCTAAATTTCAGGCTTATTCGTCTGAAAACGGCAGCGTAAGGCAAAGTGCGGTATAAATTTGCGCGAGTGCCCGAATAAGCGGCATCAAAATCGTACGAAAATTTCGCACCTAAGCGCTAAATTTTAATCAAAAAGCGAATTTTGCCTTGCTTTTATCGCGAAGCTTTTGCGGTGGATATCGCAGTATCCGCGCGCGGCGATCGCGTCTAGATGCGCTT
This sequence comes from uncultured Campylobacter sp., assembly GCA_963527315.1. Taxonomy (GTDB): domain Bacteria; phylum Campylobacterota; class Campylobacteria; order Campylobacterales; family Campylobacteraceae; genus Campylobacter_A. The sequence continues at coordinate 61,084 of CAURQE010000011.1, read as the reverse complement.
TCGTACCGTAGCCTTTGTGCGCGGCAAAGCCGTATCCCCCGTAAACGCCGTCCCACGCCGTCATCAGCGCGTCGCGGCTTACTTTGGCTAGGATGCTTGCGGCGCTCACCTGCGCGACCTTGCCGTCGGCTCCAACCATGGTTTTTACGCCCGTGCCGTAGTTTGCGTTGCCGTCGTAGAGCAGCTCGCAGTCCGCAAAATGCGCCTTAAACAGCCACAGCGCGCGCCTAAGACACTCGCTAAGGCCTAGCTGGTCGATTTGCTTGTTTGAAAAATACGCGATGAGAAATTCCGAGTTTTTTATTATCTCTTTAAACAGTTGCTCGCGCTGCTTCGCCGTTAGTTTTTTTGAGTCGTTTAGTCCCACTATCTCGCGCTTTAGCACGCACGCGGCCACCGCTAAAGGCCCCGCCAGCGCGCCGCGCCCCGCCTCGTCGATACCGCAGAGTTGAGCGTTAGATTTATTTTTCATCTTTACGCTTTTGTGTAAGTTTTTTAGAATTTAAGCCGTCAAATTTCGGTTTGCTTTGTATCAAATTTTGCCTTCCTTTTTTTAAAGTTTTCCTTTTTATAGCGGAAAATTTGCCTAAAACAGCCCGAAATTTTGTTTTAAATGCTCTTTGGTGGACTCAAACGGTAGCGAGATCTCGCTGGTTTTGCCGCCGGTCGCACCGTCAAAAAACGTAATTCCGCTTGGCGAGAGCGTAAAATTTTCGCTCGGAGTTATCTTTTCTTTTGCGAAGATCGCAGTCAAATTTGCGTCGTTTAAATCCTTAAAAACGTTGCTCAAATTTATCTTTTTTAGGTTTTTTAGCCAGACGGTTTTGCAGATTTTCCCGCCGGCGCTGACTTCACATACGCTTCTTATTTTGCCGTTTTGATACTCGAGGTTATTTAGCGCGTTTGCGGCGTTTTTTGAGGGGTCTTTGAGCCATGTCGTTTTAAATTTTGCAAGTTTTGCGGCGAGAGATTTTTTGTTATTTTGCGCAAATTTAGGCGAGTAAAAGTCGCTCGCTACGGCTTCAAATCGCGCTCCGTCTCGCCCGATCTCTTGCAGTCCGAGCGCGGTAAAATCATAGCTTGCGACCTGTTTTATCACGACTTTTCGTGCCTTGCCTCTGATCGCTAGCTTGCCCGTTAGTTCGCCGCTATCCGCTTTTACGCTTAGATTTAGCCACTCGGTGACTGCGTTTACGGCCGTTATGGCGGCGCCCGATTTTTCGATGCCGCCTTTGGTGAAGTCGTATCTGGCGCCCTCAAAAAATGCGTGCCCTTGAAATTTAGGCGGCAAAACGACGCCCTTATCGCTAAAATTTTCAAACTCTGCCTCAAGTTCGCTGATGTAGAGCTCAAATTTACTCCCGTCCGCCTCGCCCGCAAATTTATAAATTTTGCCCTCGTTTTCGTGTTTGATCTCGTAGCCTAGCGCCAAAACGCAGGCTAAAAATAGCGCTATAACCGCTCTCATAACCGCTCCTTATATACCCAGTGCCCAGCGCGAAAACGGCGCGACCTCGCACTTTATACCCTCTATGCTCGTCTCGCCCGAGTTTGCCACGCTGATTGCTTGTAGCCTATTTATACCTAAATTTTTTAAATTTGCGTGCAGTTTTTTAAATTTTAAAAAGACCAAATCCGCATTGCTAAAAGGTGAGCAAATGATAGCAAGTTTCCTTTTTGGCAGGAAAAAATCAAGCTCTTTTGTATAAAAAATCTGCTCGTTAAATTTGGCTAACTCGCAAAAAACCGTGTTGTTAAAATTTTTAGCGAAGTCCTTTTTTAGACTTAGTGCGCTTTTAAACGCAAAGTCGTTAAAATAAAGCCTTTTTGCGGCGTTTGGCTCGTTAAATTTTTCTACCAAGCTAACCGCGCTTATATTTTCTAGCTCGCTAAGCGCGCCGTAAACGCTATCTTTTGAGATTTTGCGGTTGGATTTTAGCGTGCTAAAAATCTCAAAAACGCTCACGTTTTGCGCCTGAGCTTTCGCGCACTCTTTTAGTACGGCCAGCTGCGTGGCGGAGAGCGACGATTTTAGCGCGATTTGTAGATTTGCCGCGACGTTTTCGGCGTCACCAAAGGCTGATGCGGGGCTCCTACCGTGAAGCAAAAAGTGGCTAAAAAGCGTCTCTGGATCGATCTTTTTCGAAAAAAAAGCGATAAACTCCTCATAGTCTAAAAAATCCAAATTTAGCTCGCTAAAGCCGTTTAAATTTACGTCTTTAAACCGAGAGGCGACGACAAAATTTTGCAAATTTAGCTCTAAAATCGGCTCAAATTTATCCCAAAATCTCTGCTCGAAATCATCGATCGCTAGAGCTTTTATCTGCGGATTTTGGCGTAAAAACTCGGGCAAATTTGACAAAATATCATCCGCATCTATACGAAGGTCGCCTAAATTTACGTACAAAAACTCTTTGCTCTCAAATGCCGACAAAAAGCCCGCGATTAGCGAGGTTTTGCCGCTTCCTATACCGCCCTTTATCAGTGTTTTTGGCGCTATGATTTCAAATTTTCTATTTATAAATTTGACGTTTTTCGGCGGGCTTTGGTAGAGCGCGTTTAGAGTTTGCATTTTTAGCCTTTAAAATTTGGAAAATTATAGCGAAGTTTCCTTATAATGAGGAAGATAATTAAAATTTGACCCCAAAAAACGATCAAAAATTACTCAAATTTAAAAGAAAATGCGTTAAATTTGAATGGTAAAAATGTGGGCAAATTTTATTCGAACCAAATTTGTACTCAAATAAACCCGTTCAAATTTATCCCAAATCAAATTGAAAAATTTTGCCTTAAATTTCCAGCCAAATTTGCAAAAACTTCCTTATAAAAAGGAAATAATTTTATTAAATTTCATCAAACTCGCTCAAAATATTGACTTTAAAAAGCCATTTGGATAAAATCCGAGTCTCTTACACAAGTAAGAAGTGTCGTATGTTTGCGACAAGTTCTATTCAAAGGAAAGAAAATGGAAAGAATCAGGCTTAAGCTTAAAGCTTATGACCATAGAGTTCTCGACCGCACAGTTGCAGCCATAGTAGAAGCTGTCAAACGAACGGGCGCCGACGTCAGAGGTCCGGTGCCGATGCCTACGAAGATCAAACGCTACACAGTCTTAAAATCACCACACATCAACAAAGACTCACGCGAGCAGTTTGAAATGAGAATTCACGCTAGAATGCTAGATATCGTAGCGGCTACGCCCGATACCGTCGACTCGCTAACAAAGCTTGACTTAGCCCCTGAGGTTAACGTCGAAGTCCGCGCGATGGGCAAATAAAGGCGAGGTGAAAGATGGAATATATCGTAGAAAAAATAGGCATGAGCAGAACGGTAAACAACCCAAGCATCCCCGTTACGCTTCTAAGGGTCGTAAACGCTAAAGTTTGCGAAGTGAGCGAATGCGGCTGCGCTATAGTAGCTTATGCTAAAGGTAAAGCAAAAAATAAAGCCATAGAGGGTCAGCAAAAAAAATATAGCCTAACGGCGGAATTTAATAAATTCGCAACCCTACAAGTCGCCAATAAAGAGGCGGGCGATCTTGATATTAGTCCGCTTAGCTCGGCTAAAATTTTAAAAGTTAGCTTCAGCTCAAAAGGTAAAGGCTATCAAGGTGTCGTAAAAAGACACGGGTTTGCGGGCGGTCCAAAAAGCCACGGTTCTCGCTTCCACAAAAGACACGGCTCTATCGGTAACCGCGAGTGGCCGGGACGCGTTCAGCCTGGTATGAAGATGGCCGGACACACCGGAAACGAAAAAGTTACCGTTAAAAACGAGATCGTAAGCTTTGACGCCGAAAACGGAATTTTGGTTTTAAAAGGCAGCGTCGCTGGCTATAACGGCGCAATGGGCAGAATAAGGATAGTAAAATGAGTAAAGTTTGCGTATTAAACGAAAAATTTGAAAAAGCTAGCGAGCTTGATCTGCCGGCTAATTACGCCCAGATTAACCCGCACAACCTATATCTTTACGTTAAGTCTTATTTGTCCGGTATGCGTTCAAATTCGGCTCACACCAAAACCAGAGCTTTCGTAAGCGGCGGCGGTAAAAAACCGTGGAGACAAAAAGGTCGCGGCGGCGCTAGAGCGGGCTCAACCAGAACTAACGTCTGGGTAGGCGGCGCGGTAGCATTTGGTCCGAGCAACGAGCGAAACTACTTCCAAAAGGTCAATAAAAAGCAAAAAAGATTGGCGCTTGAGTTCGCGCTAAACGAAAAAGCTAACGCGGGTAAAATTTTCGCGGTAGATAGCATAGAGATCGCAAGCGGTAAGACTAAAGATGCAGCTAAAGTAATCAGCGCGTTAAATTTGAGAGACGCTTTGGTCGTAAAGGATCTGCTTGACGACAACACGCTATTGGCGTTTAGAAATCTATCAAACTGCTATCTAATCGATGCGAGCGAGATAAACGCTTACTTAGTGGCGACTTACGGTGCCGTCGTTATCGAGAAGGCCGCACTTGAATCTATAATAAAAGAGGGCTGAAATGGCAGATATAACTGATATCAAAACGATTTTATATACGGAAAAAACTCTCGGTCTTCAAGAGCAAGGCGTGGTCGTCATACAAACTTCGCCTAAGATGACTAAAAATAGGCTGAAAGAAATTTTGAAAGAATATTTTGGAGTAACGCCGCTTCGCGTAAATTCGCTTAGAATCGACGGAAAAGTTAAGCGTTTCAAAGGAAGAGAAGGACAACGAAGCGAGATAAAGAAATTTTACGTTCAGTTGCCTGAAGGCTCAAGCCTAGAAAACACGGAGGCGTAAGATGGCGATAAAAACCTATAAACCTTATACACCTAGCCGCAGATTTATGACGGGCTTATCAAGCGAGGACATCACTGCTAAACCTAGCGTGAGAAGCTTGCTTGTAAAAATCCCTGTAAGTGGCGGTAGAAATAATAACGGAAGAATAACTTCTAGACATAAAGAAGGCGGAGCGAAGAAACTTTATAGAATCATCGACTTTAAACGCCGCAAATTCGGTATCGAAGGCAAGGTCGAAGCCATCGAGTACGATCCGAACAGAAACTGCCGCATCGCGCTTATCGCTTATAAAGACGGCGAGAAACGCTATATCATCAGACCAAACGGACTAAACGTCGGCGATGTCGTAGCAGCAGCAGAGGCAGGCCTAGACATAAAACCCGGTAACGCGATGAAACTAAGAAACATCCCGGTTGGTACCATCGTACACAACGTGGAGCTAAAACCGGGCAAGGGCGCTCAGATGGCTCGTTCAGCCGGCGGTTATGCTCAGCTAATGGGTAAAGAGGAAAAATACGTAATGCTTCGCTTGCCAAGCGGCGAGATGAGACAAGTACTTGCAGAGTGCATGGCTAGTATCGGTGTAGTAGGTAACGAAGATTGGGCGAACGTAACTATCGGTAAAGCCGGACGTAATCGCCACAGAGGTATCCGTCCTCAAACTCGCGGCTCAGCGATGAACCCAGTAGACCACCCGCACGGCGGTGGTGAGGGCAAGAAAAACTCAGGCCGTCATCCTGTTACTCCATGGGGTAAACCGACCAAAGGTGCTAAGACTCGCCGCAAGAAGGCTAGCGATAAGCTTATAATTTCAAGAAGGAAAGGTAAATAGAGATGGCAAGATCACTCAAAAAAGGACCTTTTGTCGATGAGCATGTAATGAAAAAAGTCGTTGCCGCTAAAAAAGCTAATGACAACAAGCCGATAAAAACATGGTCTAGACGCAGCACGATAGTGCCTGAAATGATAGGCCTAACGTTTAACGTTCATAACGGCAAGAGCTTCATTCCAGTATACGTTACGGAAAACCACATCGGATATAAACTAGGCGAATTTGCTCCTACGCGCACATTTAAGGGTCACAAAGGCTCAGTGCAAAAGAAAATCGGTAAGTAAGGGGATAAGATGAGCAAATCAATTATTAAATTCGTAAGATTATCTCCGACTAAAGCCAGACTAATCGCAAGAGAAGTGCAAGGCATGAACGCAGAATTTGCGCTAGCCAGCCTTAGCTTTATGCCAAACCGCGGCGCCAAATTTATCGCTACGGCTATCAGCTCTGCGGTAGCTAATGGCGGATTCGAGCCTGAAGAGGTTGTCGTAACAAGCTGCCGTGTGGATGCGGGCCCAGTATTAAAAAGATTTAGACCGCGAGCGAGAGGAAGCGCAAGCAGAATCCGCAAACCGACTTCTCATATCTTAGTAGAAGTATCTAAACCTGAAAAGAAGGAAGCGTAATATGGGTCAGAAAGTAAATCCGATAGGTCTAAGACTAGGAATAAACCGCAACTGGGAGTCAAGATGGTTTCCTGCTAAAGGAACTTTGGCTGAAAATATCGGCGAAGACTACAAAATTCGCGCTTTCTTGAAAAAGAAACTTTACTACGCGGGCGTTTCTCAAATTTTGATCGAGAGAACTGCTAAGAAAATTCGCGTAACCGTCGTAGCAGCTCGCCCTGGTATTATCATCGGCAAAAAGGGCTCTGACGTAGAGAAGCTTAAAGAGGACATCCAAAAGCTGATCAACAAAGAAGTAAACGTAAATATCAAAGAAGAAAGAAAAGCTCAAGCTTCGGCTCAGCTAGCTGCGGAAAACGTAGCAATGCAACTTGAAAAACGCGTTGCATTTAGACGCGCGATGAAAAAAGTTATCCAAGGCGCTCAAAAATCAGGCGCTAAAGGTATCAAAATTTCAGTTGCAGGACGTCTTGGCGGTGCTGAGATCGCTAGAACTGAGTGGTACTTAGAGGGTCGCGTTCCGCTTCACACTCTAAGAGCTAAGATCGATTACGGCGTTGCTGAAGCGCATACGACCTATGGAAACATAGGTATAAAAGTGTGGATATTTAAAGGTGAGGTTCTTCAAAAAGGCGTTCAACCTGAAAAGAACGAAGAAGAAAAAGCCGATAAAAAACCGCGCAGAGCAAGAAGAGGTAAATAATCATGTTGATGCCAAAACGAACTAAATTTCGCAAACAGATGAAAGGCAGAAACCGCGGTAAAGCTACTCGCGGCGCTGATCTTGCTATGGGCGAGATCGGAATAAAAGCCGTAGAAGCAGGCCGCGTAAATTCGCGCCAGATCGAAGCGGCTCGTGTGGCTCTAACCCGCCACGTAAAACGCCAGGCTAAAACTTGGATCAGAGTTTTTCCAGATAAGCCGCTAACCAAAAAACCTCTACAAACTCGTATGGGTAAAGGTAAAGCTGGAGTCGAAGAGTGGGTTATGAATATAAAACCAGGTCGTATAATAGTCGAAATGGCGGGCGTAGATGAGGAATTAGCGCGCGAAGCTCTAACTCTAGCCATCCACAAACTTCCGTTTAAGACTAAAATCGTAACGCGAGAGAGTGAAAATGAAATATACTGATATTAAAGACAAAAGCGTTGTAGAACTTAACGCGTTATTGAAAGAGAAAAAGGTGCTTTTATTTACTTTAAGACAAAAGCTAAAAACCATGCAGCTAAGCAACCCTAACGAGATTCGCGCCGTCCGCAAGGCAATAGCGCAAATCAACACTGCAATTAGCGCTTCAAAGTAAGGGGTGAGAAATGGCATTAAAAAGAGAAATTCAAGGTGTCGTTTTACAAAAGGCCGGCGATAAGACGGCTACGATTTTGGTTGAGAGACGCGTTATGCACCCAAGATACCACAAATTCGTAAAACGCTTTAAAAAATATATGATTCACGACGAAAAAAACGAAACTAAAGCGGGCGATACTGTCGTAGCTATCGAATGCAGACCGCTAAGCGCGAGAAAATCTTTCCGCTTAAAGACTATTTTAGCGACGGGGGTTGAGTAATGATACAATCTTTTACGAGGCTTACAGTCGCCGACAATAGCGGCGCGAAAGAGCTAATGTGCATTAAAGTTTTGGGCGGCAGCAAGAGAAGATACGCGACGCTTGGCGACGTCATCATCTGCTCGGTCAAAAAGGCGCTTCCAAACGGTAAGATCAAAAAAGGTCAAGTGGTAAAAGCGGTCGTCGTTAGAACTAAAAAAGAGGTTCAAAGAGATAACGGCTCGCTAATCCGCTTCGACGAAAACGCAGCCGTCATCCTAGATAACAAACGCGAGCCTATCGGTACTCGTATCTTTGGACCGGTCGGCCGTGAGGTTAGATACGCTAACTTTATGAAAATCGTTTCGCTTGCTCCGGAGGTGTTATAATGGCTAACGTTAAATTTAAAGTAAAAAAAGGCGATACCGTTAAGATCATCGCAGGCGACGACAAAGGTAAAACAGGTAAAATTTTATCCGTCCTAGCCAAAAAAGGACAAGTCATCGTCGAGGGCTGCAAGGTAGCTAAAAAAGCTATAAAACCTAGCGAAAAGACCCCAAACGGCGGCTTTATCAATAAAGAGATGCCTATTGATATCTCAAATGTTGCAAAAGTTGAGGGCTGAAAATGAATAGATTAAAAGCTAAATATAACGAGGTCGTAAAGCCTGCTTTGGCTAAAGAATTCGACATCAAAAATCCTATGCTAATCCCTGCGATCGAAAAGATTGTGATAAGCGTAGGCGCTGGCGAATCTGCTAAAGATCAAAAGCAACTTCAAAACATTGCTGATACTATTTCGCTAATCGCCGGACAAAAAGCCGTAGTTACCGATGCTAAAAAATCGGTTGCCGGCTTTAAAGTGCGCGAGGGATTTCCCGTCGGCGTAAAAGTAACACTTAGAAAAGAGAATATGTTTGCGTTTTTAGACAAACTAATCTCTATCGCGCTACCGAGAGTTAAAGACTTTAGAGGCCTTCCAAAAGACGGCTTTGACGGACGCGGAAACTACAACTTCGGCCTTGACGAGCAGCTAATGTTCCCAGAGGTCGAGTACGATAAGATTTTACGCACTCACGGTATGAATATAGTTATAGTCACGACGACAAACAGCGACAAAGAGGCATTCAAATTGCTTGAGCTATTTGGTTTGCCGTTTGCGAAAGGAAAGTAATATGGCGAAAAAATCAATGATAGCAAAGGCTGCCAGAAAGCCTAAATTTACGGTTCGCGGCTATACGAGATGCCAAATTTGCGGACGCCCGCATTCGGTTTATAAAGATTTTGGAATTTGCCGCGTATGCCTAAGAAAAATGGCTAACGAGGGACTAATCCCAGGTCTAAAAAAAGCAAGCTGGTAAGGAAGAGAAATGTTAAACGACTTAATTTCAGACGGACTAACTCGCATTAGAAACGCCGCAATGAGAAGACTTGAAACCACAAAGCTTCTTCACTCAAACGTCGTCGAGGCTACTTTATCTATCCTTGCGGCTAAAGGCTATATCGAGAGCTACAACGTCGTAGAAGAAGATAAAAAGAAATTTATAAACGTAGTTTTAAAATACGACGAGCACGGTAGAAGCGTGATTAACGAGCTTAAGCGCGTATCAAGCCCGGGTCGCCGCGTTTATAAGGGAAAAGACGAGATCAAGAGATTTAAAAATGGCTACGGAACGATTATCGTTAGCACCAGCAAGGGCGTTTTAAGCAATGAAGACGCTCACAAAGCTGGCGTAGGCGGCGAAATCCTCTGCTCTGTGTGGTAATTGTCTAAAACGCTACGGGGGTAGCGTTTTAGATTACCTTGAAATGAAGTTTGAATTGATAGGCTTGTTTTTGTAGCAAGACGTCAATTCGACATCATTAGAATGATGTTTAAAACGATAGGCTTGTTGTATTTGCAACTGCGACATCGTTTTTGCATTTTTGAAACGAAATTTGACCAGCAGGTTTTCGTAGTTTATAAAATTTACGAAAAATTTTCGCCGTCAAATTTATAAAATTTAAAAACGGAAGTTTAAATTTAAAAAGCTTCCCAAATTTAGCTCGGTTTGCAAATTTATCCAAATTTGCCAAAGCTAAATTTAAAAACGACGATGTCAAATCTGACGTTAAGTTTTGGAAAGTTACTCCAAAAAATAAGTCGAATTTGACGAGAAAATTAAAGTGTTTGAAGCGGTTTTTTATCGCTTCGATTCATTTCTATTTTTATGGTATTGCGGTATCCATTCGTAAAAGTAGACATACCCTAGACAAGTAAAAAAGGAAAAAAATGTCACGTATAGGAAAACAGCCGATAGCTATTCCAAGCGGAGTAGAAGTCAGCGTAGAAGGCAACGTCCTTAAATTTAAAAAAGGCGCTCATTTAAAAGAGCTTGACACAAAAGGGCACGTAGACGTTAAAGTCGAAGATGCTCACATAGTATTTTCTCCAAAGAGCGACGAGAGACAAGATAGAGCCTACTGGGGCACTTATAGAGCGCTTGCAAACAATATCGTCATCGGCATTACAAAAGGTTTTGTTCGCCAGCTTGAGATCAACGGCGTCGGTTACAAAGCCGCTGCTAAAGGCCAAGTACTTGAGCTTACTTTAGGATTTTCTCATCCGATAAATCACGAAGTGCCAAAAGGCGTTGAAATCAGCGTAGAGAAAAACATCATCACTATTAAAGGCGACGATAAGCAAGTGGTCGGTCAGATCGCGGCTCAAGTCAGGGCGTATAGACCGCCTGAACCGTATAAGGGCAAAGGCGTTAAATACGTAGAAGAGCGCATCATCCGCAAAGCCGGTAAGACATCTAAGAAGTAAGGGATAGATAATGACAGCAAATGTATTAAAAAGAAAACTCGCTCTTAGAATCAAGAGAAAAAGAAGAATCAGAGCCAAAATTTCCGGCATTGCGGTATTGCCTAGAATTTCTATCTTCAAATCAAACAGAACTCTTTACGTCCAAGCTATCGATGACGTAGCAGCCGTAACTATAGCGGCAGCCGACGGCAGAAAACTAGGTGTAAAAGCAAACAAAGAAGGCGCCGTAACTTTAGCTAAAGAATTTGCAAAAACTCTAAAAGCTAAAAAAATAGAAACGGCATTATTCGACAGAAACGGCTATTTGTATCACGGAGTCGTAGCGGCTTTTGCAGACGCATTACGTGAAAACGGTATCAAACTATAAGGAAAATCGCTATGGAAAAATATAACAGAGAAGAATTCGAAGAAGTAATGGTTGATATCGGCCGCGTTACAAAGGTCGTAAAAGGCGGTCGTAGATTTAGATTTACGGCTCTTGTCGTAGTAGGAAACAGAAACGGCCTAGTGGGCTTTGGCTTCGGTAAAGCAAAAGAGGTGCCGGACGCTATGAGAAAAGCCGTAGACGACGCGTTTAAAAACATCATCGAGGTAAAAAGAAAAGGCTCGACTATACCTCACGACGTAGAGGTTAAATTTAACGCTAGCCGCGTTTTACTTCGCCCTGCTAGCGAAGGTACGGGCGTGATCGCGGGCGGTAGCGCTCGTCCTATTCTAGAGCTTGCGGGCATCAAGGACATCCTAACAAAATCGCTTGGCTCAAACAACTCAGCAAACGTCGTTCGCGCTACTTTAAAAGCGCTAAGTATGCTTAAAGGCTAAGGAGAAGATATGGGACTAGAAAATTTAAAACCTGCCGAGGGCTCGACTAGACAAATCAAAAGACTAGGTCGCGGTCAAGGTAGCGGTCAAGGTAAAACCGCGGGCAAAGGACACAAAGGTCAAAGAGCTAGAAAAGGCTACAATGAAAAAAGAGGCTTCGAGGGCGGTCAGCAACCGCTTCAAAGACGCCTTCCAAAAGTAGGCTTTGCTTCTAAATTTGAGAAACCTTACGTAATCAACGTAGAAAAAATCGTTGCGGTAAAAGAGCTAAGCGAGATCACTATCGCTACTATCGCTACCGTACACAAAATTTCAAGCAGCGTCAAGAAAATCAAATTGATCGGAGTGAGCGCAAAAGATTTGGCTTCGAAAATCAAAGACGAGAACGTAACCGTTAGCGGACGTGCGTAATGAATAAGACATTGACCAACAAGATTTTAATCACGTTGGCATTTTTATTTGCTTACAGGATACTGGCATACGTGCCGGTTCCTGGCGTAAACGTCAATGTTATTAAAGAGTTTTTCGATTCGAATTCCTCAAATGCGCTTGGACTATTTAATATGTTCAGCGGTAAGGCCGCAGAGCGCCTCAGCATCATCTCTCTAGGCATTATGCCATACATCACAGCATCGATTATTATGGAGCTTTTAGCGGCTACTTTCCCAAATTTGGGCAAGATGAAAAAAGACCGCGACGGCATGCAAAAATATATGCAGATCATCCGCTATGCCACTATCGGCATCACGCTTGTTCAAGCAGTGGGCGTTAGTATGGGGCTTCAGAGCCTTCACGGTAGAGGCGGAGAGGACGCGATAATGATAGATATGAATTTATTTATCGCGATTGCGGCAGCTTCGATGTTAACGGGAACTATGCTTTTGATGTGGATAGGCGAGCAGATCACGCAGCGCGGTATCGGCAACGGCATCAGCCTTATTATCTTCGCAGGTATCGTTAGCGGCATACCTTCAGCCATCGGCGGAACGGTAAATTTGGTAAATACGGGCGAGATGAACTTCCTTGTAGTTATCGTAATTTTGCTTGTTATCTTGGTCACGGTAGGCGTAGTTATCTACGTCGAGATGGGCGAGAGACGCGTACCGGTGAGCTATTCGCGTAAGGTAGTGATGGAAAATCAAAACAAACGCATTATGAACTATATACCTATCAAGGTAAATTTAAGTGGCGTTATTCCTCCGATTTTCGCCAGTGCAATTTTGATGTTCCCAAGCACCATTTTGCAGGCCAGCACAAATCCTTACATCCAAGCTATTCACGATTTTTTAAATCCAAATAGCTATTTTTTCAACTTTTTGACATTCTTGCTGGTCGTATTTTTTGCATATTTTTACGCTTCGATAGCGTTTAATGCAAAAGATATCAGCGAAAATTTAAAAAGACAGGGCGGCTTTATCCCGGGCATTAGACCGGGCGAGGGCACTGCGGGCTATCTAAATGAGGTAGCATCTAGGCTAACGTTTAGCGGCGCGATTTACCTCGGTCTTATCTCGACGCTTCCTTGGGTGCTCGTTAAAATTATGGGCGTTCCGTTTTATTTCGGTGGCACGTCGGTACTGATCGTAGTTTCTGTCGCGCTTGATACGATGCGAAGGATAGAAGCTCAAATTTATATGAATAAATATCAAACTCTAAGCGCGGTAGGCTTGTAATGGCTATAACTATTATGCAGCCAAACGACATAGAGAAAATGCGAGCGGCGAATAAAATCGTCGCTCAAACCCTCGACTACGTAGAAAGCGTGATCAAGCCCGGAATCTCACTGCTCGAAATAGATAAAATTTGCGACGATATGATAAGGGCTGCAGGCGCAAAGCCTGCGTTTAAGGGGCTTTATGGCTTTCCAAACGCAGCTTGCATAAGCGTAAACGAAGTAGTCATCCACGGAATCCCGAACGAATACAAACTACAAGAAGGCGACATCGTAAGCGTCGATATCGGCTCAAATTTGAACGGATACTTCGGCGATTCGGCTAGAACTTGGGGCGTGGGTAAAATTTCGCGCGAAGACGAAAAGCTGATCGCTTGCGCCAAAGACGCGTTATACTTTGCGATAGATACCGTAAAAGCAGGAATGCACTTTAAAGAGCTTAGTTTTGAAATCGAGAAATTTATAAGAGCTCGCGGATTCGTTCCGTTAACGGGATTTTGCGGTCACGGCATCGGTAGACGCCCGCACGAAGATCCGCAAATTTTAAATTATTTAGAGGGCGGCAGTCCAAAATCTGGACCAAAAATCAAAAATGGAATGGTATTTTGCGTAGAGCCGATGATATGTCAAAAAGACGGCACTCCAGTGATCGGTCACGACAAATGGAAAGTAACCAGTAAAGACGGGCTAAGAACCAGCCACTACGAGCACTGCATGGCAGTCGTGAACGGACGTGCGGAGATATTAAGCCTAGCGTAAAATTTTAAAATTTACAAATCGTTTGCGCGACTTGTAAATTTTAAAATTTTAATTTGTGGTGAGTTAAAATTTTAATTTCAAACTTCCGCCGAGCGGCGAAAGTAAATTTAACAAAAAGGAGTTAAGTGGCAAAAGACGACGTCATAGAGATCGACGGCAACGTCATCGAGGCGCTGCCAAACGCGACGTTTAAGGTCGAGCTCGACAACAAACACGTGATTTTGTGTCATATTGCGGGCAAGATGAGGATGCATTATATAAAAATAATGCCTGGAGACCGCGTGAAGGTGGAGCTAACGCCTTACAGTCTGGATAAGGGTAGGATAATTTACCGACATAAGTAAGTTAAAAGCTAAATTTGGCTATACTCAGCCCTTTGCGACAAATTGCTGTATGAAGAATTGTTTTCAAAGCCCACCACTTGTTTTGAAAATAGTTGGTTTAAAATTTCGTTAAACCTGATGCAGCCTAAAAGTGGAATTAAATTTTTAGGAGACTAGAATGAAAGTTCGTCCTTCTGTAAAGAAGATGTGTGACAAGTGCAAAATTGTCAAGCGCCAAGGCGTAGTTCGCATAATCTGCGAAAATCCAAAACATAAACAAAGACAAGGATAAAGCATGGCACGTATCGCAGGTGTGGATTTACCAAAGAAGAAAAGAATCGAATACGGTTTGACCTATATTTACGGTATCGGTCTTCATAAATCTCGTCAAATTTTGGATGCTACCAAAATTTCTTACGATAAAAGAGTAAACGATCTAACCGAAGACGAAGCTGCGGCTATCCGCAAAGAGATCCAAGAGAACCACGTGGTGGAAGGCGATCTTAGAAAAAGCGTCGCTATGGACATCAAGGCTCTTATGGACTTAGGAAGCTACCGCGGTCTAAGACACAGAAAAGGTCTTCCGGTGCGCGGTCAAAAAACTAAAACAAACGCTAGAACTAGAAAAGGCAAGCGCAAAACAGTCGGCGCTGCGACGAAATAAGGATAAGCGATGGCAAAAAGAAAAGTAGTTAAAAAGAAAATTGTAAGAAAAAGTATTGCTAAAGGTATCGTTTATATAAGCGCGACTTTTAACAACACTATGGTAACGGTTACCGATGAGATGGGAAATGCTATCGCTTGGAGCAGTGCTGGCGGACTAGGCTTTAAAGGAAGTAAAAAATCAACTCCTTATGCAGCTCAACAAGCGGTAGAAGACGCTCTAACTAAAGCAAAAGAGCACGGTATAAAAGAAGTAGGTATCAAAGTACAAGGTCCTGGCAGCGGCAGAGAGACCGCAGTCAAGAGCGTAGGCGCGGTAGAGGGCATAAAAGTAACGTTTTTAAAAGATATAACTCCGCTTCCGCATAATGGTTGCAGACCGCCGAAACGCCGCCGCGTATAATTAGAAATTTAGGAGAATTATTATGGCTAGATATAGAGGACCCGTTGAAAAATTAGAAAGAAGACTCGGCGTTAGTTTGGCGCTAAAAGGCGAGCGTCGCTTGGCAGGTAAGAGTGCGCTTGACAAAAGACCTTACGCTCCAGGACAACACGGACAAAGAAGAAGCAAGATAAGCGAATACGGCTTACAGCTTCGCGAAAAACAAAAAGCTAAATTTATGTACGGCATTAGCGAAAAGCAATTCCGCCGCTTATTCCAAGAGGCTGCTCGCCGCGAGGGAAATACCGGTGCGCTTTTGGTGCAGCTTTTGGAACAAAGACTAGATAACGTAGTTTACAGAATGGGCTTTGCGACGACTCGCCGCTTTGCTCGCCAGCTAGTTACTCACGGACATATTTTAGTAAACGGCAAGAGAGTGGACATCCCGTCTTATAGAGTTCAAGCGGGCGCTAAAGTAGAGGTTATCGAAAAATCTAAAAACAATCCGCAAATAGTTCGAGCGATCGACCTTACGGCACAAACTGGCATCGTAGCTTGGGTTGACGTCGAAAAAGATAAAAAATTCGGAATTTTCACAAGAACTCCGGAAAGGGAAGAAGTCGTCATTCCTGTCGAGGAAAGATTCATAGTAGAGCTTTATTCGAAATAATAAGGGGTATAACGATGAGAAAAATTACCACATCAGCTTATATGCCTACCGAAATTTCAGTAGAGAGTATAAGCGAGAATGTCGCCAGAATAACCGCGTATCCGTTTGAGACGGGCTATGCTGTTACTTTGGCTCATCCGCTAAGACGACTTTTATATAGCAGCACGGTTGGATTTGCGGCTACGGGCATCAAAATAGAGGGCGTATCTCACGAATTTGATTCGATGAGAGGCATGCTCGAGGACGTAGCGCAGTTTATTATAAATTTAAAAAACATCCGTTTTAAGCTAAAAAACGAGTCTGAGCGCGAAGTGGTTGAGTATTCGTTTAAAGGTCCAAAAGAGATAAAAGCCGGTGATCTAAAAAACGATGTTGTAGATGTCGTAAATCCAGACGCTTATCTTGCGACCATAAACGAGGATGCGGAGCTTAAATTTTCCGTAATCATTCAAAAAGGTATCGGATACGTCCCAAGTGAAGAAATAAGAGACAATACCGAAGAAGGTTACATAGCTCTCGACGCTTTCTTTACGCCTGTTAAAAAAGCTGTTTATGAGCTGGAAAATGTTCTGGTTGAGGATAACCCTGACTACGAGAAGATTATTTTCACGGTTACGACGGACGGACAAGTGGGCGCGATTGAGGCGTTTAAACACGCGATCGAGGCGATGTATCAGCAGATGTCGGTGTTTAAAGGTGTTTTAAATATCGACGTTTCTGCAGGCTTAAACGCTCAAACTTCAGGCAGCGAGCATGCAAAGCTTCTTCAAAGCGTAGAAGAGTTAAATTTGAGCGCTAGAAGCTTCAACTGCCTTGATAAAGCCGAGATTAGATTTATTGGTGAGCTTGCTTTGATGGATGAAAACGAGCTAAAAGAGCTTAAAAATTTAGGTAAAAAATCTCTAGAAGAGATTAAGGCCGTTATGCAAGAGATCGGATATCCGGTCGGCAGCGACCTAGGCGGCGGCAAAGATCAACTCAAGAAAAAAATCGCCGACCTAAAATCACAAATGAGTGCAAAAGAGTAAAAGGAACATAAATGAGACACGGTCACGGATACAGAAAACTAGGTAGGACGTCGGCTCACCGCTCGGCTCTACTTAAAAATTTAGCTATCGCTATCATCAAAAGCGAAAAGATAGAGACGACCTTGCCTAAGGCAAAAGAGTTAAGAAGCTATATCGAAAAGCTAATCACTAGAGCGAGAAAAGGCGACAGCAACGCTCACAGAGCTGTTTTTGCTAGCTTGCAGGATAAGGAAACTACGAACAAGCTAGTAACTGAGCTTGCTCCAAAATTTGTAGGTAAAAACGGCGGATATACGCGCATCGTTAAGACTCGCGTTCGCCGAGGCGATGCTGCCGAGATGGCTTATATCGAGCTAATCAAAGAATAACTTTTAGAGGGCTTCGGCTCTCTTTTTCTGCCTTATTAAGATATAATTATGCATGAACGATTTTTCAAATAGGTTGAATCTAGGGTCTATTTTTTATTCCTTTAAAATATTTGGCTCAACGGAACTTAAGCGGATTCTCTCTTATTATCTTTACTATTATTATATCTAAATTCGCATTCCTTTAGATGAAGCAAAAAATTCTCTTTCTTTATCCCTTTAAATTTAGATAACCTATGTTTAGCATAACCCCAGAAATTCTCAATGCCATTGATATGATTTTTACCGTTAGCGAATTCATTTATAGAGTGCTTTACTCTATAATGGGCACTAATACATCATGAACTTTCCAACAATCAGAGCATATAGTAGAACCATCAAGCTCACCATACTGAGGTAGTATGAGTATTGGTTCATTTGTGTAGCAGTTTTTAACCGTCTGAGCATCATATTTTAGTATGCCATTTTGTTCTACCCCACTGCGTTTGTAGCATTTCAATACACAGCTACGAGCGAAGCGAAGTAAAAGTAACTTTCGCCAATCTCAAAGTAAAGCACCTAGGCGGAACCGGAAATCTCGCCGCTGAATTTACTTTTTTCACGTACTTTTTAGGATTTGAATTTTATCGGCGGGGATTTCTAAAATTTTGATTAAAAAATAGTTTGCAGCAGGGCGTCAAAATAAGCTACAAACAAAGTAAATTTTAAGCCGCTAAAGATAAAATTTACGCACGAGATCGTACGAAAATAAATTAAAAGCGAGCGAATTTGCATAAAGCGCATAAAGACCGCCGCAATCGAGGGAAAATGAAAATAGACTGGGAAAAAACGGGCGGACTTTTGCCCGTCGTCGTTCAAGAGGTCGCAAGCGGCGAGGTTTTGATGCTTGCTTATATGGATGAGGAGGCGCTAAATTTGAGCCTAGAAACGGGCTTTGCGCACTATTTTTCGCGCACTAAAAATCGCATCTGGAAAAAGGGCGAACAAAGCGGCAACGTCCAAAAGATCGAGGACGCCTATCTTGACTGCGACAACGATACGCTGCTAATCAAAGTCGAGCAAAAAGGCGGCGCGGCATGCCACACCGGGGCGAAATCTTGCTTTTTTAGGAAAATCGCGGACGCGAATTTAGGCGGCGAGAGCAAGCAAAATTTGGCGGGCACAGACGGGCGGGTTTTGACGGACGAGTTAAATTTAGCGAACGAAAGCGGGCCAAATTTAGAGCACGGGCAAAATTTAGCCGCCTTTACGGCGCAAACTAAAAAGCCCGCCTACGGCATCATAGACGAGATCTATCACGTGATCTTGGAGCGCAAACTAAACGCCGATCCGCAGACTTCATACGTGGCAAGCCTGTTTAAAAAGGGCGAAAATGCCGTCTTAAAAAAAGTCGGCGAGGAGGCCGGCGAGCTAATCATGGCGTGCAAAGACGCGAGCGCGGCGAGAAGATTTGAAAATTTAGCCGACAAACATGCGAGCGAAAGCTCAAATCTCAAAAAAGCGCAGCAAATTTTAAGCCGCGACGAGCAAGATTTAAATTCGCAAATTTTAACGCAGAGCGCAAAAGAGCAAGGCGAAAAAGACGAGCTTAAAAAAGCCCTAGAGGGCGTAGTTTACGAGGCGGCGGATTTGTGCTTTCACTCGCTCGTCGCTCTTGCCGCGTACGGCATACACCCAGAGCGCGTTAAAGCCGAGCTTGCGCGCAGGTTTGGGCTTAGCGGTATCGAGGAGAAAAACTCGCGCAAAGATTAGCGCGGCTAAATTTGGCACGCTTTATGCAGGCGGATTTTAAATTTAGCTCGCAGTAAAGCAACGAGATGAAGAGGCAAGATGATAAACGAACTAAAACAAGGCTTAAATTTCTACATAACGCACCTTAGTTGGGCGGATTTTGCGGGCTATATCTGGATGTTTTTGACCTTTTTGGCGGTTCTTGCGCTTTGCATTTATATCGCCTCAAAGTCTTATTTCGCCGGTTTTGCGCTCACGGTCGTTAGTATCGCGGCGCTTGGGTACGGGGCGCATTTTATGCCTAAATTTTTAGATCAAAATTTGAGGGCGCGAGAGCTGGAGATAGTCTCTACCAAGCAGCTTGAGTACTCAAATACGCTTCTTGTGGATATGCGCCTTAAAAATCTTTCAAAAAAGCCCTTTAACTACTGCGAGATCGGACTTGTTTTTTATAAAAACTCGGACAATATCTTGCGCCGCTATGCCAATGAACTAAAGCCGTTTTTAAAGGAAAGTATCGTGCTAAAGGACGTGCTGGACGTAAATGCCACGCGCGAGATCACGCACGTCGTAAACGATTTTCGCGTAAATGACTACAACGTCACGGCAAGTTCGGAGTGTTTTTGATGCAAGGATATTTTAACGTCTTTCATTTTATCGCGCTAGCGGCTTTGGCGCTGCTATCGGTACTTTTTATGCTCCTTTCGCGCGGAGAAAAAGACCCAAAACTGTTTAAAATTTATCTTTTGATAAATATCGCCGCGACATTGGTAATGGGGTATTTTTTTATGTTGGTCGTGGATAAATACACAAAAAAAGCCGCTCTAACCGAGTTTGCCGCTCATAGGGTGCTTAGAAACGAGACCGTCGTGTTTAAGGGGGCGCTGAAAAATACGGGCGAATTTAGCATCGCAAACTGCGACCTCACCGTTAAGGTTGTCAATAATCCGGTCAGCAAAGATACGATCGCCGGCGCGGTTTTTAAGCCTAGCGGATGGTCGCTGTTTTCGCATGATGAGCGCACGAACGTCGCTGAGATCACGGCTAGCGTCGCTAAAAACATCGCGCCTGGACAAATGCGAAATTTTAGCCTTTCTATGCCCTATCCGCCACATTTTACAAATACCCAAACGATAACGAATTTAGAGTGTAGGTAAGCGCGAGCTGCGAGCAAGATAAATTTGCGGCTTGCCGGGTAGTCGGCGTAACCATTTGTTTTTTGCGGCTTATCTTTGTGCGTCTATACCTTGTCTAGCTTTATCCCGCTTTGTACGCTCATTTCTAATTTAACATCTTTTTCAAATTATCCTCAAAAAATAGCTTAGCAGCGACCTTATTAGTGTCTTTCCTAAAAAAACAAAGACCTTTGCGCGCCGTTATCGTCGTAGTTTTCGTTTTGCTTTCTATAAGTTGCGGCATTACGATCTTTATCGCGGTGGATATAGCGCCGCCTTTTGGATTTATTTGCGCCGTTAAATTTAGGGTTGCCGCGATTAGAAAACTTGCTTTGGCTTATTAGTTTAAAGCTGCCTATGTCCGCTAGCACGCTTGTCATTTTTTGATTGGACGCACGGAGCCTATGGGCGCATTGGCCGGGGCGGGGATACATCCTCGTATAGCTTTGTCCATGCCGCCATTTCATCAGCGCTGTCTAGCTTGTGGGAAAAGATTAGAAAGCTCTTGCCGGGCGATTTTGGGCGCGTTGCTCCCGAATGAAAGTTAAGACCAAGGCCTTGAACTTTAGCGACCGCATAAATTTACTCATTTTCTCTTTTTATGAGTTAAATTTTGGTCTTATATTTTTACTACCTTAGGGTTATGCTTGAATAAAATTTCCTTTTACGAAACTCTAAAAGGCGAATACTTAGAGAAAATAGTCGAATTTAAGCCCGAGCGGGCTTAAATTTATAGGTCTTCTTTGACCTCGTCGTTGCTGCGAACGACTAGGCCAGAGCCGTGGATGACGCTAGGGATGCACGCCGTGCAGATATCGACTTCTTCGCCGTTTTTATGGGCGCGGACGAATACGGCATTTTCGTTTTCCGTGCTTTTTTGTCCGCAGACGTTGCAAACTACGATATTTTCGGTTCTCATTTGACTTCCTTCATAAAAAATTCGGGCGTATTTTATTTAGTTTTTCGCCGATTTGAAATGATTTACGTCAAGCGCGAAGTCTCGCGTAAAAAGAAAAAATGCGAAAAATAAATAACGAAAAAAACCTGCAAGAAAAGCCCGAAAATAGGCACTAAACATAGTAGGTAAAAGCATAGCGCGGCGGCTTTAAATTTATATCCGCCGTAGTCCAGCAAATAAAGCTCAAATTTATGCCGCGAGAGAGCGTTTGGCGCGACGTCGATGAAGAGCAGCGAATAATAAAGATAAAAAAACGCCGGGTGCAAGGCGAGGAAATTTAGCGCAGGCACGGCTAAAATCGGCACGCAAATAAGCGCGATCAGGAAAAATTTAAGCAAAATTTGACCCATAAGAGCCGTTTGGCGAGCTAGGCTGATATTTGCCAGCTGCGACTCCTCCACGCGGTAGTGCCTGCGGTTTATCTCGCGGGCGACCACTGGAGTTAGAAAGCCCGCAACCGCGAGCGCGCAAAAAACCGAAAGCATAACGACTAGATATGCGCCGACCGCGTAAAATATCGCGCCGATGAGCCATTTTGCGATACCTAGGCTAAGGATTTTAGCCGCCATAGGATACTCGGCCAGCGCGCCTGCCTCGCCCGATATGGCCGCGTTTAGCGCCTCATATAGCTCGCGGCCGCCAAACATCGCGATCGCTGCGATGATGAGTGCGGAAAAAACGAGCGGCAGGATAGAGAGCGCGATAAATTTGGGCGTAAAAAGGTCCTTTATCGAAAGGCGTAAAATATCAGCGAACAACGAATCTCCATTTTATTTAAATTTATGCCGTCATGCGGCAAAAGGGCGTTTGGGCGCGACGGCTTTTCTAAATTTGACGCGCATTTTTTGCCAGCAAAAGCGGCACGGCAAATGCTTTTAATGACGCACAAATTTAACGCACGCATAGATTTTGCGGCTAAATTTGACCGATTTAAATCCAGCTTCAAATTTAGCTAAATTTACTCAAATTTGACCCGCTTTTTGATGGCGCGAGACTTGCATGCGGTGTAAATTTTTGCCGGTTAAACAGCGGTATTTTAGCTAGCACGGCTAAACCGCGCTCAAATTTTAAACAACCCACGACTTAAACCGCCAAGCTAAATCGCAAAAACTTTGGCTAAATTTGCTAAATTTAGCAACCAAAGCGGCGCAAATTTAGTCCGTAAAGCCGTCAAATTTTATTTTACCGCCTTATACTCGGCCTCTAGCGCGGCGTAGATCTCATCCACGCTTTTTAGTCCGCGAGCGAGGATCTCGTTCATCACGGCATTATCCTCCTTGCCGTTCCAGACCTTTTTATAGGCGCCATCTTTGTAGCCGTGATCTTGACGGAAGCGGTTTAGCACGTTTTTACCGACGTAGCACTCATAAAGCGAGCTGAGATTCACGCCGCATTTTAGGCTCATCGTGAAGTAAATTTTAAGCAGGTCAAAGAGCGTATACTCAAAGCCAGAGCACTTGTTTATGAGCATTTCGACGTCGTTTATGATCTCGTAGATGTTTTCATCAGCGACGTTAAACGGCTCACGGCAAAACGCCTCAAAGCCGCTGCTAGCGCAGATGTCGCTTGAGAGCTTTGCGATATCGCCCAGATTATTTAGCTTGTACTGCTCAAGCATCAAGCTCATCAAAAAGTGCCATATATCGACGACCTCGACGCGCAGATTTTCTTCATTCGTTGGTGCGTTTATGCTTTTCCAGTGCTTCCAGGCAAAGCTATCTATGAGCTCGGCGCACTCCATATATATGCAGCGTTTCCAGCTGATGAGTTTGCCGTTTTTGTTTACGCCGTTTTCCCAGCCGATGCCGTTGGTATCGTCGTTTAGGCTCTGCTGGAGATTTAGCATTTGGGTTATTTTTTCATTCGCGTTCATAAATTTTCCTATTTTTAAAATTTATGAATTATAGCGAAAATTTTAAACCGCGAACTAAACGTAAAATTTAAAGCTATCCAGCTGAGAAATGAGCTCGTCAAAGAGCTTTTTGGAGTTTTGCAGCAGCCTATTATCGGCCTTGTTTTGCTCCATCAGCCTATCAAAAAGCTTTAGCGTGCCGTCCGCGATAAAGTTTTTGTGATTTGCGTCTTTGACTTCCGGAAGCTCTTTGCGAAGGGAGTTTGCGAGATTTGTCACGCGTGAAAATATAGGATCCTCGCCCTCTTTGACGTTTTTCATAAATTTATCGATGCTAGGCGCTATCTTTTCTAGAGCGATTGCGAGCTCCTCTTTATCGCGCGCGTCCAGACCATCGCCTTTATACGAAAAGCTATAGCCGTACTCGTGCGTGAGAGTGAGCGCGGATGCCGATGCGCCAGCCGTTTTAGCGCTAGCGTAGTCTACTGTTTTATTGTCGTACATTTTTAGATTTATCTCGTCGCCGCTGCTGGTTTTAAAGCTAAAATCAAAGCTGTTTAGGCTCGCGCTTTGGTAGTTTTGTAGTTTCATGATTTGCCGTCCTTTTGGCTTTATATCGGCCAAATTTCTTTTTTCTTAATACCCCTTGCGCTAAAATCACGCAAAAAAGGATGAAAATGTGCTGTTTTGCCGCGCGCGTATTTTTGCTCATTAGCGCGACCGTTTTGAGTTTTGTTTTGCATGGATTTTTCCCGCAAATTCCCGTCGTCGCGTTTTATTTTTTACTGGCAAATTTGATCTCGCTTACGATATTTTCGCTATTTTTTGCAGGCAAACTACCAAGCTTTGTTAAGCCCGCGGCGGTGCACTATTTTAGCTTTATCGGCGGCTTTGCGACGGGGCTTGCGGTGGCTTTATTTAAACGCGAAAAAGCGGGAGCTAAATTTGTCAGAACCGAGCTTTTTATCTTTGCTTTTTGGTTAGTTTTAGCTTGCTTTTTAGCGCTAAATTTTAGCTGGGTTTCGGCAAATTTGGCTCAAATTTTTAGCGCATAAGGCAGACGAAATGGACGAAAAAATTTTAAAATTTATCCGCAAGATGCACCTACTTAGCCTTGCGGTTTTAGATGAAGGCAAGCCATACTGCGCGAGCTGCTTTTACGCCTTTGACGAGGATAATTTGGCTTTTATCGTAGCTGGCGGCGAGCAGAGCGCCCACGTGAAGGCGTTTTTAGCGGAGCCCTGCGTAGCCGGCACCGTCGCGCTTGATACGAAGGTGGTGGGCAAGATAGAGGGAATGCAGTTTCGCGCTCTAACCGCTCCCGCGACCGCGCAGCAAAGCAAAATCTACTTCGCGCGCTTTCCTTACGCTTTGGCGATGAACCCGAGCCTTTATGCTTTGAGCCTAGACTGGGTTAAATTTACGCATAATGCGCTGGGGTTTGGGAAAAAAATAATCTGGCAAAGAGATTGATCTTTTGCTATTTGCGGCTTGTCTTTTTCCTTTATACTTCGTTAGAAATTTCGCCGAAGTTCGGTTACATACTATTTGTATGCGCCTTCGCTCGGCTCATTTCCGCCTCGTTTAAAGAAAAAATACTTCGCCTTGACTCTCTGCATCCAAATTTGAAGTCAAATTTGTAAATTTGAGCTGCGATAACGTTAAATTTAAACCTGCACGCAGTGCAGCAACCTCTCACGTGCAGTGGGGTTGGAGAGGGCTTGGGAGAGGAAGGGGCGACGCTTCGTAAGTAGAATCCCCTTCCTCTCCCGAAAAAAAGAAAAGGGGAGCTCTTTTGCTTTGGCTCTGCCTTACAATCGCTTCTTAAAAAGCTGCGAACGCAAAGCGTGAAGTAGAGCAGAGTGCAATTTAAGCTCTTTCCCCTTAACAAGAAAGATTAAATTTAATGCGCAATGCCAAATTTAACCAAACTAAAATTTTACATTTTAAAGGTGTGGGTCTCGGTGCATCAAATTTGTAAATTTGAACGTAAAAAACTAAGGCAAAGTATCTTGCGATGAATTTAAATGCTTTACTTCGCCTGCGGCTCGTAACTGCAAGCAGAAGCGAAGAAATTTTCGACCGAAGATAGAACACGTGGTTCATCGAGGGAGGAAATTTCTAGCTCATTTAAAGGCGCGCAAGAGACGAGCCGCCAAAAAGCAAAATTTACTCGCCAAATGCATCAAGTTTTTTATCATATTCCTTTGTCTCTACTCCAAAAAACCCCAGCAACGAACTAAAAACATTATCGTGCGAGACGGCGTCGTCTTTTTGCGCGCGTAGGCGAGATAGCGTCCTTTCATCGTTCGTATACGCCATCATCGGGATGTGTTTTTGCGTCTCGGGCGCGATGGCGTAGGGCATGCCGTGCAGGTAGATGCCGTTTTCGCCTAGGCTCTCGCCGTGATCTGAGAAGTACCAAACCGCGCTTTTATCGCTGCCCGCGACCTTAACCGCTTTTATCACCTCGTCAATGAAAAAATCGGTAAAAAGCAGCGTGTTGTCGTAGGTGTTTACGATGCTATCGCTATCGCAGGAGCTAAGCTCGCTCGTGTCGCAAGTCGGGGTAAATTTGCGAAATTCGCTCGGATAGCGCGCGTAGTAGGCTGGTCCGTGCGAGCCTTGCAGGTGTAGGACGATTATCTCGTTTTGCGCGAGATTTTCGAGGCGTTTTTTGAAGGAGGGCAGCATATTCGTATCATATCCGGCGTCAAAATACTCGACGTCGCCCGCGTCCAAGCGGTCGCAAACGCCCTTGCACTTGCCCGAGTTGTTGCCTAGCCACACAACCTTGACGCCCGCGCGTTTTAGGATATCAAGCGCGTTTTCGCTAAATTCTTTGCTGCTGTATTCTTTTCTCGTGGACTTTGAGAACAGGCACGGTAGAGAGACCGCCGTAGCCGTTCCGCACGAGCGAGCGTCGCTAAAATAGACTAAATTCGGCTCGCTTTTCGTGTAAAAATTCGTGTCGTTTTTGGCGTAGCCGCCTAGCGAGTAGTTTTTCGCGCGGGCCGTTTCGCCGACGATTAGCACCATTAACCGTCGTTCGTCGCTTGGTTTCATCGTAGCGTCTAGACCGATTTGCTTAAATTCGGGCTTAAAAAACTCGAGTTTTATATACTTTTGCGTCGCGTAAATCGGATAAAACGGCAGGTTGTAGGCTCTGATGAAGCTATTTTCGCGAAAAAACGGGATAATGGACTTAGTCTGCGAAAAAAATAGCCCAGCCGCGAGCGCTAAAAAGCCTGCAAATGTTAAAAATTTGATCTTTATATGCCGCTTGGCGCCGCCGTACTCTATCCTCGCAAAAGCAACCAGAAGGCAGGGCAAAACGCCCAAAAATAGCATATAGCAAACGAGTTTTGGATTTAAAAAGCTTAATACCTCTCCCGCGTCCGTTTGCGCGACGTTTCTTATCATTTCGCTATCGATTATGATACCGTAGCTTTGCATGAAGTAGCTACTAGCGCACGTAATGGCAATCGCAGCGATGCTAACCGGCTTAGCTAGATAGGGTAAAAAAACGAGCGAAAACAGCGCGCAAAGCAGCGAAAAATATATAACCGGCAGGCTTGCGGCCGTCAGCGGATGAGCTTCAAAGCTAAGCCTTGAATAAATAAAATTAAACAGCCCGAAATTTAGCGCGGCGATAAAAACGGCGTTTAAAAGCGTAAATTTAAACCAAGAAATATGTAGCTTCATAGTTTTCCTAAACTGATAATAAGAGTGAAATTTTATCCAAAAAAAGCTTAAAGCTTTAGTCATTCGGCACGATTTTGGCGCCAGACGGGTTAAATTTTCGCAGCTTGCTTTCTTGCTGGTTTTTGCAAACGGCGGCGCGTTTGCGCGGTTTTGCGGTTAAATTTAGCCGTATTTTTATAAATTTTACGCGCCCGGCTAGCCAAACGACGGATTTTTGGGATTTGGCGGCGTAGCTTGTTTTTTAAAGTAGGCGGTTAAATTTGGCGTCAAATTAAGACCCGACTAGCGCAAAATCGCTACCGTTTTTGCCGTCAAATTTTACCCTGCTCTTAAAAGATTAGCGAAAAAATAGCCCACGCCCAAGTTATCGCAGCCGTACCGATAGAGAGGCAAACGGCGGCGGAGGCGCAGTCTTTGGCGATTTTAGCCAGCGGATGAAAGCCGGGCGAAACGAGATCCACTACTGCTTCGACCGCGGTATTTAGGCACTCGCAGATCAAAACGAGTCCGAAAACGGCGATCAGCAGTGCGTGCTGCGTGGCGGAAACGGGTAAAAATAGCGAAATTAGCGCGAGCGGGAGGATAACGCAAAGCTCAAAGCGAAACGCCGCCTCGTTTTTTAGCATCGCGGCAAGCCCCTCGAATGCAAATTTGGAGTTTTTGAAAAAGTCGTATTTTGGTTTCATATTTTGCCTTTAAATTTGCGCAATGATAGCGTAAATTTGCTTTATAAGGCGATTTTGCGGACGGCGAAGTTGTTTAAAATAAACTAAAAGGCGGCCGAATTTACCGCTCAAATTTGATCAAATCCGGCCTGCGTAAATTTACTCCTCGGAAATCCTTGAGGTCCTATAAAGCAGCGCAAACGCCGCCGCTCCGATAAGCGCAAAGCTCGCGACCATAGGCGTTAGCGTGCCCCGAAACATCTGTCCGATCACGACGCCGATAGGAAGCGAGATAAGGGTCGAAGCCGAGCCAATCAGCGCAGCCGCCATGCCCGCGATCTTGCCCATGGGCTCCATCGCCATCGCGTTTAGGTTGCCAAAAAGTACGCTCACGCAAAAAAAGCTACTCATGCAAAACGCCATAAAAGCCCACAGCGGCGGTACCCCGTCATACGCGACGACGACGGGCAAAAACGCGACCGCGATAATGCAAAACGTTCCCATAGCGCGCATGCTGAGGTAGCGCATGCCGTAGATCATCACGAGCTTTGCGTTTATCATCGACGCGGCGCCTAGAGCTAGGGCATTTATAGCAAAATAGATAGGAAACTCGTCGCCTAGCTTGTAACTAACCTCGAAAATCTGCTGAGCGGTGCTGATATAGCTCAAAAACATCCCGAAAATCAGCCCCAAAATGATCGTATAGCCTGCGGTTCGTCTGTTTTTCACGACCTGCGCGGCTTCGCTTTTTATCAAATTTAAGCTAAATTTATTGCGATTTTGCGCAGGCAGAGTCTCGCTCTGGCGCAGTCCAAACCACGCTAGGCAAGCAAGCCCCATAAAAGTAAGCATCAAAAATATGCTGCGCCAGCTATAAATTTTAAAGATAAAACCGCCAATGATGGGAGCTAGTGCGGGCACGATGATGAAGACGGCCGCGATAAAGCTCATCACGCGAGCCATCGCGCGTCCCTCGTAAAGATCGCGGATAAGCGCCATCGCGATGATCCTAGGACCCGCAGCGCCTAGTCCCTGGAAAAATCTGCTCGCTAAAAGCGCTGTAAAATCGCTCGTAACGACCGAGATAAAGGAGCTTGCCGTAAATATCGCAAGCGCTAGCAGCACGGCGTTTCGTCGTCCGATAAAGTCGCTAAGCGGCCCGTAAAATATCTGACCGACGGCAAAGCCTGCAAACATCGAGGATATGACTAGCTGGGTTTGGTTTATCTGCGTCACGCCAAGGTCTAGGCCGATTTGCATGAGTGCGGGCAGCATCGCGTCAGTACTCATGGCTCCAAGCGAGGTTAGAAGCGCCATAAGCGCGATAAATTCTACGAAAGGCAAGATTTTGGGGATAAATTTCATATTATTTTCCGCGGTTTTAAATTTAAATGATTGTATAAAAAAACTGCTTAAATTTAAAAAACGAGAAGTTTGTGATATTTATGTGATATTTCTCTTATTTGCTTAAATAAAACCGGGCAAAATACGAAAAGCAAATTTACCAAATGCTTTAAATTTAACTTTTCTAGTCGATTTATACCGCTAATAAGAGCAAATTTATCTGATTTAATATCGGTAAAATCGCATTTATGTAAATTTACGAATTTCAGCCGAAAATATCAAAATCGCGGCATAATCTACGATTAGGCATTTGGCATGCGATTGAAATTTGATTTCAAAATTTATGACTAGATGATAAAATATTTCTAAAATTTTAGTTTACAAACGGTGTAATATTAATATTTTTTTAAAAAAAAAGTATTATAATTCCGTCTCAGAAAGGTACAAGATTAAGGCGTCTTTATCTGAGTGATAAAGGCTTGTAGTAATAAACTCAAATTTCGGCGAAATTTTGAGTTTAAACAAAGGATACCAAATGAACGAAAATTTATCCAGAAGAAGGTTTTTGCAAGGAGCCTGTATCGGCGTCGGAGCTTTGACGCTTAGCGGCTGCGACGACAAAAAGCCTGATAAAAAAGCTTCTAAAAAAGAGGCTTTTAGCCGCAAGGCTAACGGGCTTCCTTCTTGCGATATTCTTATCATCGGCTCGGGCGGCGCCGGACTGCGCGCAGCGGTTGCCGCTAGAAAAGTCGCCCCGGAGCTTAGCGTCATCGTAGCTACTAAAATGATGCCCTCAAGAAACGCCACCTGTATGGCCGAGGGCGGTATAAACGGCGTGACGAATTTTTCTGACGGCGACTCGTATAAGCTGCACGCCTACGACACTGTTAAGGGCGGCGCATATCTAGTAGATCAGGACGCGGCGATCAAATTTTGCGAGCTAGCCGGCAAAGCGATAGCCGAGATGGACTATATCGGCACGCTATTTTCCAGAAATCCAAGCGGCGGCGTAGACGCTAAAAAAGGCGACGTACCGGGCGGCGTAGCGCAAAGGATGATGGGCGGCGCTTCAAAACGCAGATGTAACTATTCGGCGGATAAAACCGGTCACATAGTTATGCATGCTTGCTTTGACGAGGCGGTCAGCAACGACGTTAAATTTCTAATGGACTACGAGCTGCTAGATATCGGCGTAGAGGACGGTAAATGCGAGGGCGTCGTGCTACGCAATCTTCAAACCGGAGATATCACTCCCGTTCTTTGTAAGGCTCTCGTGGTGGCGACTGGCGGATATACGAGGATATTTTACAACAGAACCTCGGTGCCATATATCGCCACGGGCGACGGCGTAGCGGCTGCGGTGCGAGCGGGGCTTGGGTTTGAAGACCCCGAGATGATACAGTTTCACCCGACCGGCGTGGCAAACGGCGGCACCCTCATCACGGAGGCGGCTCGTGGCGAGGGCGGATATCTGCTAAACAACAAGGGCGAGAGATTTATGAAAAACTACCACGAGAAGATGGAGCTAGCTCCTCGCGACGTAGTGGCTCGCGCCATCGAGACCGAGATCCGCGAGGGGCGCGGCTACGGCGAGGGACTAGGCTCATACGTACTCATCGACGTTAGGCATCTGGGTAAAGAAACCATAATGAAAAAACTGCCTAAAATCAGACACACCGCACTGCTTTTTGAAAATTTAGACCTAGTAGAGCAGCCGGTGCCGATCAGGCCTACCGCGCACTACTCGATGGGCGGCATAGAGGTGGATAAATTTGACGATATGAGCACGAAGATGCCAGGTCTTTACGTGGGCGGCGAGGCATCGTGCGTTTCTATCCACGGAGCTAATCGTCTCGGAGGAAATTCGCTCTCGGATGCGGTAGTAACGGGCCAGCTAGCCGGCAAGGGAGCTAGCGCGTATGCTAAAACGTCTAGTTTTGGTAGCGGCAAAAACACCGAAGAGCTAGCTAAAAAATGGCGAGAGAAATTTAAAAAAGTCGCAAACGGCAAAGGCGAAGCAAACGAAATGTATCTCCTACGCGAGGAGCTAGGCAAACAAAACTGGGATAACATGGGTATCTTTAGAACCCAGGGCAAGCTAGACGCCCTAGAAAAAGCGCTAGAGGATATACAAGCTCGCTACGATAAGCTAAGCGTACCAAACGCAAATCCGGTTATGAATACGGCCTTTACCGACTACGTGGAGCTGGGAAATTTGATCCTGCTATCTCGCTGCGCCTGTTTGGCCGCGCGCAAAAGGCTGGAGAGCAGAGGCGCTCACACTAGGGAGGACTACCCTAAACGAGACGACGTAAATTTCTTAAAACATAGCATCGTGACGCTAAACGACGGCAAGCTAGAGCTTGGTTATAAAAATGTCGTAGTCACGGAATTCTCGCTTGACGGAAGGAAACCGCAATGAAAATAATCATAGACAGATACGACGGTACGCAACACTACAAACAAGCCTACGTCGTGGATAAAAAAGATATAGAGGGCAAGACTTTGCTATCGCTTTTGCTATTTATCAAGCAAAATTTGGACGCGACGCTAAATTTCACCGCATCTTGCCGATCGGCTATCTGCGGAGCTTGCGGCGTGAGAGTAAACGGTCACTCGGTGCTAGCTTGCGACGAAAAGATGGAAGAGCTGCTAGCGACATACGATAATCCCGAGGTTATAACCGTCTCCCCGCTAGCAAATTTTAGAGTGATCTCCGATCTGGTCGTAGACTGGGAGCCTTCTATCGAAAATTTAAGAAAGATCCGCCCGACCTTTATCCCTAAGGATGAGTTTTCTGCCGAAAAAGGCTGTAAACAAACGCAGGCCGAGTACGACAAAATCCAAAAGCAGTGGGACTGCATCCTATGCGGATGCTGCGCGTCGGAGTGTAGCAAACTAACTGCCGATAGCAGCGACTATATGGAGCCTTTCGTTTTCACTCACGCGTACAGAGCGACGTTTGACTCTAGGGGTAAAGACCCGATGCTGCACGCCAAGGCTGCGGTTTTAGGCGGTCTATGGAACTGCGTACACTGCCAAGAGTGCGCCGACCGCTGCCCTAAAGGCATCAGCGCAGCCGACGATATAGCAGCGCTTAGAGTCTTTACGCAAAAACAAGGCATAAATACCGGCGAAGGCCCGGATCACGCTAACGCCTTCCTTACCGACCTGGTCGAGGGCTCGGGCAGGCTAAATGAAATTTTACTCGCCCTTAGAAGCGAGGGCGCCATGGCCGTAAGTAAAACGGATATAGCGCTAAAACTAATGGGTGCGGGCAAGATGAATCCTTTGCATATATTCGGCGAAGAGGACATCGAGGGTCATAAAGAGTTAGTAGAAATGATAAAAGCCGCGCGCGCCGCTGCGGATAAGGAGTAAAAGATGAGCGCACAAAACGAATTTGCTTTTTTCCCGGGATGCGTCCTAAGTCAAGCGGCAAAAGAGTCTAAAATCTCGCTGGAAGCCATCGCGCCGATACTGGGAATCAAACTACACGAGATCAAAGGCTGGAGCTGCTGCGGCGCCACGCAAGCTC
This sequence comes from uncultured Campylobacter sp., assembly GCA_963527315.1. Classification (GTDB taxonomy): domain Bacteria; phylum Campylobacterota; class Campylobacteria; order Campylobacterales; family Campylobacteraceae; genus Campylobacter_A. The sequence continues at coordinate 28,858 of CAURQE010000011.1, read as the reverse complement.
AAGACGTCGATCCTATCGCTACGCTGGTAGCTAACGCTAGAAATTTGGCTCTGGCTGAAGGCATGAATATGCCCGTGCTAACTACGTGCAGCACTTGCTTCCTTACGCTAACGAGAGCCAAAACGGTGCTTGACCGCGGTCAAAAAGATAGGATAAATACCTTCCTAGCTAAGGGCAATATGCAGTATCAAGGCACCACGGAGGTAACCAGCCTGCTTTGGGTGCTTTATCAAAACGTAGAAACGCTAAGGGCTAAAGTCGTTAAGCCGCTTTCAAATTTAAAGGTCGCGCTATTTTACGGTTGTCATAGCCTGCGTCCCGAAAAAGCCACCCAAAACCGCGAAAGCTCGGTAAATCCAAAAAGCTTTGAAACCGTCGTAGAGGCTCTTGGCGCTAAAATAGTACCGTTTGAAAAAAGACTTGACTGCTGCGGTTTTCACGCGAGCTATCCGGCCGTAAAATCGGTGCAAAAAATGTCCAGCCAAATAGTAAATAATGCCGACGAAAACGGCGCGGACTGCATTGTTACGCCGTGTCCGCTCTGCCAGATGCAGCTTGATATCTATCAGGAGCGTTATCAAGACGTACAAAACTCTGATGCCAGAGTGCCTATCATCCACCTCTCGCAGCTAGTGGGTCTTGCGCTAGGACTTAGCAAAGAGCAGCTTGGCTTTGAGCATAATATCGTAAACACTAATAGCGTCAAAGTAGGCTAAATTTGATAATTTTTCTCGGACGAAGCGGGCTATCTTTAGCCTGCGTTTCGTCCGTTTTTATGTGCTTTTGAGTAAGCGGTGACGAGAGATATGTAAATTTAAGACGTATCCACCAGCGTAGCTAACTGGGGTTTGGATAAAATAACAATGAAGAAACTAACAGTAAAATTTAGAATATTTTGTCATAGTTTCTATTAGAATGTTTGAGAGATCGTGGTATGCCAAAAAACATATCATGCTTTTACGGTAACTGTAAACGCCTCAAACAATCTTAGTTTAAGTTTATTTGGTTATAATCCTAACTTACATTTTGTATCATTTGTCGGCCCATTCGTCTAGCGGTTAGGACACCAGCCTCTCACGTTGGTAACACGAGTTCGAGTCTCGTATGGGTCACCATCTATCTATAATCTACCTATTATATATAGCACGATAAATCCTTATGAATTTTAAATTTTTTGTTGAGCGTAGAATTTTAGGGAAGAAATTCCTTATGTAATTTTACTTAAATCTAGCTTAGAAATAAGCCTGAGCTCAACAGCCGCCGAATTATAGCATATTTGTCAATGAAATGGGCTACGATTTCTGGCGAGCTAAAACCCTTCCATAGCACGTTCGATTTTGATACGATATCCGAAAATTTTAAAATTTTCAAAGGAGATTGTATGAAAAAATTTGACGTGGAAAAGCTCACGAGCGATGGAAAAATTGAAAAGGTTTACGGAGTTTCTACCATAAACGGCTTTTGCGTCAAGGTCTACAGGTCAGGGCGGAAAAAATTCTATTACCGCAGAAGAGTAGGAAACGGTAGGAGCAAGTATATTCTTGTAGGTGAGTATCCTATATATAATATAGATAAGGCTCGCGAAAAACTATTAAAGCTCAAGCAAAGCTATGAGTTTGGCGTCTTTATCTCAAAAGATGAAGACGCCACATTTGTCGATATTATGAGAAAAGCTCTCATAGACTACTATTCAAATTCTAAAGCATCAACTCAACGCACTTGTAACATCAGAACAAACCATCTTGTGAACCATTTAAAAACACCAAAATACTTGACGTCAAGCCGCAGCAAATAAAGGATATATATAATGAAATAGAAAGCTCGGAGCGTTTGGCTACGTTCAAACGCATAAATCAAATTATGGGCATAACCTACAAATATGCCGAGAAGCACGGATATATCAGCAAAGATATGAATCCGCTCCCCGAGGTGAACTACAAAGACAATTATAAGCACTATAAAAATTCTAAGGCGGCACATCATCCAAAATTAACAAGCATTAAAGATATAGCAAATTTTCTCGAAAATTTGTGCAGTGCGAAGGACGATAAGCTTCATTATACGCTAGCTACGCTTTTTACAATGCTTACGGGTATGAGGTCTGAGTCGGTTGTAGGTCTGCGCTGGAGCTATTTCAACGAAGATTTTTCAAAGATGGTCTACCTGAAGGAAAAGCTCAAAGGCGAGAAGGCGAGCGAGGCAAATCGCGAAGACTTAGTTCCGCCGATTTGCCCTATTTTGCAAAACATACTCCAAAAATATAAAAAGACCATAAATCCTTTTGCGACGTATAGACGTGATTCGGAGGATGTTTTTGTCGGAATACGCGGACGTATTAACAGAGACGGACTGCGAATGTTCGTAAAAGAGCTTAGCGACGACAAAATCACGCCGCACGGTCTCAGGGGCACTTTGACCACTTGGTCGAAAAAGAGGCTTGAGCATATGGTACCTCTCTTTTTTGTGAAGATGTATCTACACCAAAAACCCGCGCGAGATGAAATTGAAGCGGCGTATACGGAAATTCACTATACAGACAAAGAGGTTCAGGAGCAGCTTTTGAAGCTCGGAGTATGGTATTCCGAATTCCTTAGAAGCCAGTTTGACTATGTTACGCCAATTTTGGCAAAGCTCTATTAAATACTAGGTAGAGGGTTTAAAATTTAAGGTTGCTCGAAAAAGAGCCAGAAATAAAAAAGGGAGCGAGCAGTAACTCAACTCCCTTCAAAAATTGACCTGAGAAAGGAGGTTATTATGAATTCAAAAAATGATAAAGTCATAGCGCAAAATTGCTTAAAAATCGCTTACGAAAACGGTAAAAATACCGCTCCTATAAGGCTTCTTGATGCTAAGTCTTTGCCAAAACCTTTGGAACGAGCACGAAAATACAAACTAATGGACATAGACAAACAAGAGGATTCAGAAAATTGGTTGATTCCTTACGTTCTTAGTAAACAAAGTATCATAGTATTATACGCTCCGGCTGGTTCAGGAAAGATCTTTGCGGCGTGGGGACTAGCGAAATTTTCTTACTTAACCCAAAAAGTTTCCGAAGTTTTCTATTTTGACGGGGATAACGGTATACCGGTTCTCTTTGGGTGCGGAGTTGAAGAACTCACGAAATATTCTAAATTTAACTATATCTCTTTAAATAATCCTCGCATTCACCGAGATTTTGAAGGGGTTGATAATTTCAAACTTTTGAAAAATATGGCAACAAATTCCGATGAAGATTTGTCGAGTATGTTATTCGTCTTCGATAGCTTAAAAGACTTTGTCGTTGAGCTAGATATGGAAAACGGTCGAGATATGAGGAAATTTTTCCGCGAATATATTATGAATTTAAGGCTTCGAGGGGCCACGGTCGTAATATTGCATCATAGCAACAAAGTGGTTAAAAATCCCGACGATACAGTAAATACAAATCAGCTAACTTTTGCGGGAAGTCAGCAGATTCTCAATTCCATCGAAACTGCATATATGGGTAGTTCCTAGCAACGGGGATACGGCGCAACAGGACGGCTATCTAAGGTATGAATTCATTGGTGAAAAACGACGTATCGGCGGAAACCGTTTTGAACTGACGGTGCACACTTTGCCTGATGAAGGACATCGGAATTTAGATATAGAGCTTAATGTGCCAGAAATTACGTCTTATGTCCGAAACAAAAAAGAGCTTAGGATGATTGAGAAGGCTCAATTAAACTTAAGCGGATTTTTAGCTGCGACTTCGTCTTGCTACTTATAAGACCTCTTATCAATTTCAACAGTTTCTGATATAGGTTTTCCTGTGTAGTTTTAGTATTTTATCTAAACTCTACTTCACTACGCTCGTAGCTGCAAGCAGAACGCATTCCTTTAAATGAAGCAAGAAATTTTCTTTCTTTATTCCTTTAAATTTAGATAACCTGTGTTTAGCATAACCTCAAAAGTTTTCTATACCGTTTATATGATTTTTACCGTTAGCAAATTCATTTTTAGAGTGCTTCACCCTGTAGTGCTCTTTGGCTCCATAATCTACTAATCTGTCATAAGCTTTCCAGCAATCAGAATAAATCACGCTCTCGTCTAATTTGCTCTTGTGCTTGCACTCTCTTTGAGAAACTCCGATAATATCGGTATCAACTCACTAGCAGAGCAGTTTTTAACTATTTGAGTATAAACCCTACCGTCTCTTTTAAGCATTCCGTCTGTTTACAGCTATGAGCGTAGCGAAATAGAAATACCGGAGTTTTATTTGCTGCGCCTCTACCTCTTTTCTCAAAGAGAGTGCAAGCACAAGACCTCTTACTCGTTTAGATCCGAAGTAGCTTTCATCTATTTCTATTTCACCCGAGAACTTAGATATCTTTAACTTCGCTACGCTCGTTACTTTTCAAGACCTCACACTCTTTAGACATAAGAGCTCTTATTTCTCTAAAGATTTTACATAGGGTTGCTTCTGAAATTTTAGTTAAATTCGATATCTTTGATGCTTCTATGTCTTCTGCAAAATACTTGAGAATTTCTCTAAATTTCTTCTCTGAAATTCGGGAACGAATTATATACTTATTTTTCACTGTGCTCATCGTAACTTACTGCTCCTTTGTGTGAGCTTAAGTTAAAGAGAGCCTTGAGAAAATTATAAAGGTTTTAGCTGAAGGCGATTTAGAACTTAATTACGTCTACAAAAAGCTAAAAAGAAATAGGCGAGACAAATTCGTTGAGAAAATTTTAAAGGATTATGAGCTAATTTTTTGGCGGGCGTATTTCTTTGCTAGAAAAAATACTTAAAATCAATAGATAATAAATGATATATGAGGTAAATAATGAAAATTCGGTCGACTTTGCGTAATTTTCAGCTTAGACTAATATTTTGTAAACATCGATGTAGTCGAACTTTTTGGCACTTTAGTATTGAAAACATAGTAAAATCCCGTGTATTTAGGAGAATTTTATGCCGCAGATAGATGAATCAAAAATAGCAGATATTCTAAACAGTTTGCTGACATACAGCATAAATCGAGGCGAAAACTTAATCCAAGATTTTGAAAAATCAGTCAACAATTTTAATAAAAATGTGGATAGCTTGACAAATACGCTCAGCGCTTGCACATCCGAGATTCAAGAGCTCGCCAAAATCTTAGCAAATGCCCCAAAAATCTCAAAGACTCTCAAACTATCGAGTTTAGCGGCAAGTTTTGTTGCGGGAGCTGTATTCGCAGCCTTGATATACGCATATCCATTAAGCTCTATCACGTATAAATTTATACAAGCGGAAATAGACTCGGCTAAGTATACTGATCTTGAAAATTATGCAATTAAACTTCAAAACGACGTAGAGACCTATAAAAATGAACTCGCGGTGTATATTAGGACGTTTGATAGGCTGAACGATAATTATAAAGACCTACTAGGTAAGGTTTTGCAAGAAGAAAGACAAAAAATACAGCAAGAAAAGGAGCCAAAATGAAATCAAAAATCACGCCTATACGCTTTAAGCTAAGGGATTATTTCAAGCTTGAGGAAAAGGCCAATAAAATCGGACTTAGCATCTCTGAATATATCCGTCAAGCCGCTTTGAATAGCAAAATAGTCGAGAAAAAATTTCTCTCGCTTGGCGATGCTGGACGATTAAGCAAGAGTCTTGGAAATTTTAACCAAGCAATTTTGCTCGCTCACGTGGCAGCAAAGCGTAACGACGACTCAAAATTTATCGAACAAATGAATATACTTATTGAGAAATGCGAAGATATAAAGTCTGAGCTACTAAAATTTGTAAAGGAATTTATGGAAAAATGATAAGCAACATAACGCTAGGCAAGTCAGGATTGCCTGAATACTTGGAGAGTGGGCGTAAGGCAAGCTCGCAATATACGCGAGACGAAAAAGACCATAGGCTTTTTATAGACGGTTCGGAAGAGGCCTTAAAAGACTCTGTCGATTGGGTTTTGAAAAACAAAAACTGGAAGAATAGCTACTATCACGCCACCTTGTCCTTTACCCACGACGAGTGGGAGTAGTTGTCCAAAGAAGGAGGCAAGCTTCAAGAGGTGGTGCAAGAATATATTAGGCTTAATTTTCCGAACCATAATCTCAATGAAATAATCTATCACGCAGAAGCTCACGTGCCAAAAATTCTTTACGAGCCAGCCGAGCCTAAGCGAGGCGGAGCGCACTCAAAATATTCCGAGGAAAGTTAATAGAAAGACACCCGCACATCCACATAGGCATTAGTCAGCAGAATGCGCTATATATGGGACAAGTCAGCGCAGGGGGCATAAAAGGCATAGCCTCTCGCGCAAAAAAGTATTGAATTTAAGCAGTGTTGCGATGAAATTTTGTGCCAAAAATTTCACTTAACTCCTGCTGTTGCTGGGGAAGGAAAGGAAGTTGTCACAAGAAAAAGCTATGAAGAAAATTTGAAAATTTGGGCGATATACCAACGTGCGGCGAAAGGTCGTTCAAAAGGAAAAGAGTTGAAGTCTACGCTAGATACGAATATAGACGCCGTGGACGTAGTTTACGGGGATTTGCCTAAAACAAATCCCCCAAAAGTCGTAGCCATTAAGGATGATGAGATAACCTTAAAAGAGATAGCAAAATCCCGTCTGAAGAATTTAAAGCAAATATACAACCCATCAGAAGTCGAAAAACAGATAGACGGTGCAGTAATGGCTAGGCTGCGCGAGATAGATAGCGGCAAGTTAATATCTTTTATCTCACAGTACTTTGGCATCCCTGCCGATAAAATCCGAAAAAGCGAAAACGAAAACAAGATTGAAATCTTTCAGGACGGTAAGTGGAAAAAAAATTCAAATATGGACTTTTGCTCGAAAATTTTAGGACTAGATAAAGAAGAGACCGTAAAATTGGTCACAGTTTTTTCTGCTCTTGATGCTGCTGGGGTCGGAGTTGAAAAGCTACGCACAGTTATAAGAGGTAAAGAACTCGTAAAAAACATCGCAAACATCGCGCTTGACGAACTAGGATATAAATTTCAGAATATCCCTAGCATAAAAATGTCCGTAAGCCGAAATTTAGACCGCCTTTTGCCTGAAGAACGGATAAAGAAAATCAAGGCTAAAAACCCAGATAAGCCAGTATATTCCGCAGAGACTAGCTTTAAAACCGAACACTTCGGCTCACTGGTGGAGACGGCTGAAGCTTTGGACTATACAAAAATTGCAGGATTTTCCGTAGCAAATTTTCGTAATGGAAAAAGAGCTAGCGACAATATCGAGAGTCTAAACCCGGTTATAATTTTAGATGTCGACTCTAAGTATAAAGAGTATTAGATAACCATTGACGAAATGAAAGAGAAGCTTGAAGCACTCAACATCTCAGCCTTAATCTTACCCACTGCTTCGCATACGGCTGAGCTAAATAGGTTCAGGGTTATAATCCCAACAGAAAAATCTTTCGAGCTTAATGTAAGTTACGATTATTGGAAAAGCGATTATAATGTATATATAGACAAATTCGTTGATTTGCTAAAACTAGACCCTGTAAAAATAAGAGAAACGCTAGATAATGCTAGATATAGCCCGGCTCAGTTTTATTACGGTTCTGCACCCGATACAACGGCTACGTTCTCGCAAGGCAAGCCGTTTGACAATTCGCAAATACTAGACGCGGTATATAAAGAGCGTGAGCAGATTAATACGGATATAAAACTCAAAAATCAAGAGAAAGATTATCGGGCTGCAAAGAGTGAGATAGAGATATATGCTAATAATCAAGACGAGGATTTAAGCAAGTTTGATATCGGGGTAGATAATGACAAAGCCCTTACAAGAACAGTGTTTAAAAATATAAACTCTACAATAGATATACTGGAAGCTGCTAAACTTCGATGCCCTAATTCAAAAATTTTAAGGGAAGGTAGATATCAAATTTTATATACCGGAGATTCGGAGTGTGATGGAAATAAAAACCTTATCGCAAGTCGAGGGGTATTTAATTTCGCAAAATGAAAAATACGGACGGCGTTCGATTTTTTGAAAGATTATATATGGAATTACTAAATGATAGAATCAAGGAATTTAACAACGGATTTATGATTCCGATGGACAGGAAGGAAAATCTCAAAAATTTTTTAATGGATAATCTGCTAGTAGTCAAAGAAGCTGAGCAGCCGATAGAGCTTAAGCGCATCGACATTAACAACGGCAATAACTATGCAAAGTTGATAAAGCAAAAATTCCCCGAGAAGTATTCGCAAATATGCTTGATTAACTATTCGGGTATAGTTAAAAACCTTCAAAAATATATGAAGCATATTAATGATAGAGAAGGGGTAGAAAAATTCAAAGAGCACTACAACATAAAGGTTGTAGATATAAAAAGCGGTAGGATAGATTTTAGGACAGACCTATCTATCGAAGGATTGAGGGCTCACGGACTGCCTGCCGAATGGGTCAATCCTCCAAAACCGATAGAGAAAGAAATTAGGATGCCAGCTCCGGCTATTTCTAAGAAAATTTCAAACAACGACGAGATGAATTTTTGAAATTTATACTTTTCTTTTTTTGTGATAAGAGAGTTGCTTTGAGAAGGCAGAGGCTGCGAGCTCTCGCCTCTTTTGCCTTCCCTGAATTTCCTATCGGACCTTCTAAGGTCGGTCCTCTCTTTTTCCGCTGGGCTGACAAGCAGTACTCAAAATAGAGATAGGCAAGCCAGCGTCCGCTTTGGCTTGCAACCCCCCCCCTCTCTCTCGAACGGGTAAGAATATATTCAGGATTCCCGAATGGGAGATTCTATTTTAAGGGGCGATACGGGAGCGAGTAGCAACCTAGGAATATACCTGAGCGGACGCGAAGGTGTATTGCAGGTTGCATACGAGCCTGCATCTGATTAGCTCGGAATATTTCTATCAAAAAGGCAGAAAAAATGATAATAGATGCCGTTCAGGCGGTTGCAATACATGATATCTTTGATATCAAATCGTGCAATATTCTTTGATATCAAAGATATCAAAGAATGCCACAAAAATCTTACGGATTGTCGCTTGCCGACATAAAAGCATATAGGATACGCTGAAAAAATAAGGGGGCGAAAAAGAGCCCCGCCCATTTTGGAAACGAACGGAAAAGAAGGACAGCTGAGAAAAAGAGCGGAGAAGGAGCGAGCGTGTGAGCCCCTGATCGCACACCAACTCATTTATCACGCAAAGAGGAAATTTTTAATTTTTCGTGGCTATTTTTGGTAAAATCTTGACAAAAACTCAGAAATGTGCCATTCCAATGTTAGAATTTTCAGATAGTAATCGAATATGTCGATATGTGCCGATTCTAAGGTTACTTCGTAGGGGTTACCATCTATCTATTATATATAACATAAAGGCTCATGAAGTTAAAAACTTCTAAATGAGTTTTCTTCCAAAGAGAGCGCGTCCTATTAGTATCAAAAAAAGTGAAGCTAAGCATAAGAAGTTGTGATTTGCTTTATTATTGTAAACAGATGGCGTTATGCTAAATATAGATCAAAGCATAGCGTAATGATGACCGTGTAAAAGCCAAGTAAAAGCAAATTTCTTGCTTCATCTAAAGGAGTACAATTTTAATTTAGTTGCATTTGTGGTTTTTAAGGCATAACTATGAACATAGAGGGGTAGAGTTTAGATATATAATAGCAGTAGAGATATAAAATAATCAAAGCACTTACGAAGCGACGTTTCTATCAAAGAGTGTATCCCATCCTTCCGAAATTCATATAATACGTTACGTGTATAGAAAGGCAAAACAGCGGCTAAGAATTAGCTTGAGTTTAATCGAGTCTAAGATATTCTAGATTTATCATCTATTTTTATAGTATAGTTCTAGCTTTAAAAATAGAAAAATTACTAACACATGGCATCCGAGATGGCACCTAGCCAAACCTTAAAGATTTGAAATATCGATAAAATCAGAATTTAAAAAAATGGTGGTTAGAGGCGACTTGCAGAAGTGTATTATAGCGCGTATTTAACGATATTTTATGGGTATATTTAAAACTAAAAATGTCAAAATATGAACTCAATGTTCCTAAGTTTCACGAGATTAGGAAAATGGTTATGAAAATTCCGATTTTCAAACTATTATTTCTGTAATGCTGTATTCTAGGGCTTTTGTAAGCATTGAGGTTTATTTTTTAAGTTTAGAGGGCTTAAAGTATCTCAATATTAACTTTTTTGCTTAAGATTTTGTATTTTTGTGGCGGTTTTTGGCTCGAGTCTTAATTAAGCTTCGTTGTCTTAAAATTGGCTGATGTTTCACGCTTGCCACTCGTTGGCTTTGTAAATGCCTAAAAGTTTAATGGCGTCTTTGTCGATCAAGTAGGGTATTACATAACCTTTGACGATTAGTTCTCTTTTGTCGTCCGTTATCGCTCGCCCTAGGCGCGGATTATCCTCCAAAAGCTCGACGGCGTCCAGTAGCTTACCGACAAAGCCCTGCGCTCTGCTTGGGCTATCCTTTGCGATAAAGTCAAACATTGTCTTTAGCTCGCGGTTAAAGCGTGCCGTGCGCTTAATTACCATTTGGCTATCTCGTCGCGTATTCCCTCTAGCGGATAGGTTTCAAGCTCGCCGCGCCTGATCGCTTCAATGTCGGCTTCATATTCGCTAAAGCGCGATTGATATTTAACCTCATCGCTTAGGTTTAGCTTCACGCCGTCAAATTTAGCTAGCGTGATTAATATCTCTCTCGCCTTTTCTATGAAATCGGCGTTATCCGTTCGTATGGTTAGAGTTTGCATATCCTAGCCTTTGTTTTAAAATCCGGTCTTATTTTAACCGCTTAGGGCTTAGGATTTAATTAGCGTTCGTTTTTTCGTTCGTCCGTATGCGCTAAATACGGCTTAATCGCGCTACTTTTAAACATTCTTGCCGCGCTCGTCCGTTCGTTTTTTGCCGTAACTCCTATTAAACACGCTGTAAGCTTCGGCGTTTGCAAAGTCGTCGCGCTCGAATATCGGGCTTTTATCTCTAAACTTCATTAGCAAATTTAAATAAGCTTCTTTCGGGTTATCGCTCACTTCTAGCAAGGCTTTTAAATACTCGTCCTTGTAGCGTCCGAATGAAAAATCTTTGTAAATCGTCTTAGCGTTTAAATTTAGCGCATAAGCTACGGCGTGAGCCATAAGGCGCAAGTCGTCTTTAAAAAATCGCGATAGCTCGTAAAATAGATCTATGTCGTAAGTTTTCACGCGTCGCGCTTTATTATGATTTGCGTTAGAGCGTTGGTCGCGCCTTGCTCGCCTAAATCGTAATTTTTGCCTAGTATCGTTTCTTTGTTTCTAGCCGTTATCCTGCTGTGTAGCTCAATATCGCTTAAATCTCTAGCTTCTTTTAATAGCCTATTAGCCATTATTTGGTTTTTAACCGCCGTTTGCTTGAAAAAAGCTAAAGCGCGCGCATTATCGCTTACTACCTGCGCCACCGCTTCGCGCTCGTATTCGTTCATCTCCGATAGCTCGGCTAAATACTGCGTGCCTTTGTTTATCGTGCTTTTTAGGTTTTGCTCTACGCCCTTTGTTATTTTATTGACCGCGCCTGCGCTTAGGTTAAACGTCTTTTGTATTTTTCTTTGGCTGTCGCCTGCTTTGTGTCTAGCTAATATTTGGGCTTTTAAATCGGGCGTTATTTTCATTTTACCGCCTTTAGCTCGCTTACGGCTTGATTTACCGCTTCGCGCTCGTATCTTACGGCGCGTCCTATCTTGATAAAGGGTAAAACGAAGTTAAAACGGTCTTTGTATTTGTCGCTTCTCATCTTGGTAAGCGTGCTTTGCGATAGGTTTAAAATTTGCCCTACCTGCTTTGCGGTAAGTAGCTCCATTATTTGCCCTTTGCGATGTTTTGAGGTATTTTAACGCGTATTAGGGCGTTCGTTGGTTTGCGATGAGGTCTCGGCCGCTCGGCTGCGCTTCAATAAAAAAAACGGAGGCGAAATATTTTCACCTCGACAAGTCGTTACGGCGCGTTCTGGTTGTATGACGTGCTACGGACAAATAGGGCGGGGGTGTCCTACTCTTTAAGCTCCATAAAATAATAGTGCTTCATCTGTCGCACGCGTTAAATATTTTCGTTATTTTTAACGTATTAACTTAACGCGCCGGGTTTTGAGTCGGATAAATACCGGTCCGATAAAACAGACTTATTCAAGGAGGCGATTAAGCCTCCTTTGATAAACCTATGCGCCTTTTAGATCTTTGTGCCACGTGTAGCTACCTTTCGGCTCTAGTTTTGTTTCTAGCTCTTTGTTTAGCTCTCTTAGCAGCTTTATTCTCTCCTCTAACTTTTCGCACTATTTGGCATAATAATTAAATAATCGGTATGCTTGCAAGCCCGTTTCAAATAAGGCGTCCGCCATTCCCTTTGCCTCTCTCTTTGCTACCTCTGCTTGAAACGCTTCGCGCGCCTTGTCGCCTCTTGCTCGCTCTAGCTCGATACCTCGCTTATGTAAGCTAGTCCATAACCTAAAAGCGAAATCTTTTAACTGCGAGTAGCTGGGCGCGTCTGCGCCCTTAGCTAAATACCTCAAAGCTTGGTTAAAGTCTCTTTTATTCATTGTTCGCTCCTTTGGGTTAATTCGTTCAAATTTTCTATCTCTAGCCCCCTTTCGTTTAGCTCGTCTTGAAGTTCGTCGTTAATCTCGATTAGCTCTTTTATCCTGCTATGCAGCCTTTCGTTCTCGCTTTTTAGTATCATCTTATCGGCCAGCAGGCTCTCTATTTTATCCTGGTAGCTTTTTAGCCGTCTTAGCGCGTAAATATTGCTACAATAGACTAAATAGCCCACGTTGTATATTATTTGCTCGCTTACCTCATCGCTACCGCCGTTGTTTTGTCTGATAAGGGCATTAAAGCCCTCTTTGGCAGTCGGTCTGTCCGGGTTGGCTAGTATTAGCATTTCTTTATCTCCTCTCTTTGTTCGGATATTTTCTTATCTGCGTAATCTCGCACCGCTTGGGCTACGTCGTCGATCGCCACGCTTAGGAAATAAGACGCGTTAGCCATTGCGGCGGCATTAGTTCCTACTCCTTTTTGCAGATACGGCAAAGCATACACTAGCGTGCTAATAGCGTTTAGCGTGCTCGGTATCTCGTTGGTTAGGTCTAGCTCGTCGGCTATGTCGAATGTTAATTGCATTGGGTCTCCTTTGAATATACATTTGCATTAAAATAATTTTGAAATTATACGCTTATACACTTTAAAGCAATCTTAATAAAATATGCGTAAGCACTTTTTAATAAATTATTTAATACACTAACGCATATTTTTTAAAGGTCTAAAAATGGATAGAGACGAATTTAATGAGCTTATGAAACGTGCAGGGCTTAATAAAAAACGATTAGCGGAAATTTTAGAAACAAGCTATCAGGGCGTAAATAGCTGGGGTACTAATGGACGTGGTTATCCGTATTGGGTAAAAAGCTGGCTCGAAAATTACATTAAATCGCTTGATATGGATAAAATCGTTGAGGTCGTCAAGCCTTACGCCAATAAAGACCTTTAACCTCATCGCCCCTAATCCAATTTTTCCACCGCTTTAAATCTCTCTGGTAGCTACCTAAGTTAAATTTACCCAGCTACCGGTATTTAATTCCCCCAGCTACTCAACGCAAAAATACGTTTAGCTCTATGACCTTAATTCACCTAGCTTTAACGGACGTAAAATTGCGTTCGTTAAGAAATCTAAAAACGCCTTGTCATTTACGTAAATAAGCTACCTACGTTAAACGTACCTAACTTTTGGGCTTGATTGTCTCTCGCCTAGCTTTAACGGGTCAAATATTCGGCTTGTTAGTTTTCTCCAAATTTGGCGAAAAGTCCGTTTCTCTTTTTTTATGAAATCCAAAAAAAAGGATATGAGTTTAATACCGCCCCCTTTAAACTCAGGGGGGGGTGTCAGTAGTGGTTACATCCTTTTACTTTGCGCCTATGGGCTAAATTAAATCTGCCTCATCGCTTTGGCTATGCGCTCGTAAATGCAAAATTGCGCCGACGTATTGGGCTAAAAGCTTTTGATCGTGTATGCTCTTAACCTCATCGCATTTCCTCTTTTTTTAACATATCGCCTTTTATTTGTTAGAAAATACGCCAAAAATTAACAATATGCATTTAGCCGCAAATAAAGCCCGCTATTTGATTTTAACTCTTTTTGATGCCTTTGTATGTCTTTTTATTCAGTATTCAAAATCAAGCCGTTTGAGTTTGACTACGGAGCATTATTCGGACTGGGCTAAATTTTCTTTGTCCGACTGATTTATTTTGATTTATTCTCGCTTTGAAATCGAGGTGTATTTTTTGCCTTTAAAGGTAGGGATGAGGTCTTAATCTTGTTTTTTTCTTAAAGCTCAGTTTTTTTCAGTTTTTTAAAAAGGTTAAAAAACTCAGAGGCACGTATTTTAGGGGCTTAGAGCGTTATTTTTTTTCAGTTTTTTAGTTTTTTAATGTATGCGAAACTCTGTCTAAAAAACTGAAATAAACCGATAAAAAGGATAAAAATGCAAAAAAGACTAAAATTTAAAAAACTAAAATAAAAAGCCTTGAAAAGCCCGTAATGGCAAGAGGTTTGAGTTTTTTAAGCTTGCTAAAAAACTAAAAAAAACTGAAAAAAACTAAAAAACTGAAATATGGAGATAAATACATATAAAAATATAAATAGATATAAATTTGTTTATGTATTTATGTATTTATGTATTTATTTTTATGAGGGCAGGGCTTTACCTTTTTACAGGTCTAGCCCTTTATCGGTTATTCTTTAAATTCGTATGCTTTCACGGCATTGTAAGGCATAGGGGCTATCGTGTTGGCATTCTCGTCTATGAGCTTGTAGATATTTGAGTTTCTAGCCCCTTTGATGATGATGTATTCTTTTTCGTCATATCGTTTTAGAAACTCCCACAAGGCATTATTCGACAATACCTCTACGGCTTGCGCTTTGGCTAGGCTTTTTATCTCTCTAGCCAGATCGCTTTGGATTATTCCCATACGGTTATCTTTGATGATTTGTAGAGCAAGCTCGAGCGTGTATCTTTCCTTATCGGTTAGGGCATATTTGTAATAATCAGCCTGCACTAGCTTAAAATCAGCCCCGTTGATAATAAAGGCTTTATGCTCAGCGCCGTTTCTTGCTTTGGTGGGCTTTAGCGTTACGGCCAGCTTGCCCTCGCTTTTGTCCTGGTCGGTGGTTTTGTTGGATAGAAAATATGCGGTATCTACGCTATCGATAAAGGCTGTCGCGCCCTTGTAGGCTTCGTTGTTCTCGTCGGGGTTTTTGCTTTGTTTGGGTTGGTGGTGCAAAAATATTACGGTAGCCCCATTGTCTCTAAACGCCTTTAGGCTGTTGAGGTATGGCATTACTACGCTGTCGCTTCCTAAGTCTCCTTTGATGAAGTCTCTTATACTATCAATGATAACTAGCGTTCCTTTTAGTTCATTTGGCGCAAGGTTCTCGGCTAGGTCACTTAATACGCTGTATCGATCTATCGACTGCCCCTCGCTGTTTTGCTTAAAGAGCGGGTAGTATTCTATCTTTGAATAGGTTTTTAGTATTTCATCGACACGCCTACGTTTTAGCGTGGTGTAGCCGTTGTCGCCGTCTAGATAGATAAGTCTGTTTATCTTTTGTGCGTCCAAGAGCCACACGCCTAAAACTAAAGCTAAAAAGCTCTTGCCGCTTCCTCCGGTGGCGTATATCGTCGTTATGCTTTGCTCCATTAAAAAATCGTCTATGAGCCAAACAGGGTTAAAGTTCGCTATCTCGTCGGGATAAATCCTGAATTCCGATAAAGAGTTAAAATTTAGTTTTACTTTGCCTTTCTTTTTTACCTCATCGCTTTTTCTCATATCCGGCTTTATTGAAGTATTCTCATATACCGGCAGCGCTTTGGGTGCGTTGATAAAATCGTCGTCTGAAAAATTTAATAATCCGCCGTTCATTTTTAAACCCTCTCTTGTCTTGCTTTGATTTCGTTTTGCAACGCTTTTAAAAGCTCTTTGTAGTTATACTTGCCTGAGAGCTCCACGATTAAATCCCTTAGGTCATACCCTTTGGGCTTGTCTTTAAACCTGACCTGGTAAAGATCGCCTCCTATGACCGGATAAAGAGCATTAAAGCCGTTTTGACTAGGCTCATCATTATCTACGAAGCAAATCACGCGCTTGCCTTTCAACCCCTCTAATATTTCGTCTTTTAAAGGGCTGTATTCAAATTTGGATATTTCGCCCGCATTTTGGAAACAAACGTAAGAGGCTTTTAGTATCTCAAATAGTCCGACCTCGCCTATACCCTCGGCTATGAATACCACGTCATCGGACTTATTAAAGCGATGAGGTATGAAGCCATTATTTGACCCTTTGGCTCTTATCCACTTTTTGCCCTCGACAATATTACCGGCTTCGTTTCTTAGTCGTCTTGTGGCTATGGCTTGCGTTTTATCGCCGCTTTTTAAAATGATCGCCAGGCTTTGGTGTTTCGTGTTGTAGCCTAGACATTCAATATCTCTTAGCTTCGCGCTGCACGCTCTTAGAAAATTGCACGGATAAATATCGTAAAGCTCGTTGGTTTGTTCCTGCGCGCATAAACTAACCCTCGTATAGGCGTTTAAATACGCCTCTCTTAGCTTTACGGCATATTGATTAAGGTCTATGCTATCCTTTGCCTCGCTCGCTTCTTGGTAGCCCTCACACGGCGCTAAATTTGGCTTACTCAAAGCTACGTTTTTAAAATCCTCTATTGATTTCATTTCTCAGCCTTTAGTCTTTTGTAAAGCGGTTCGTAATGAGCTCCCAAAAAATTATTTAGCATTGTTTGCGCTAGCTTCAAATTTCCGGTTAATAGCTCTCTGTTGCTCTCTATGTTTTTTAGTTCGTCTTGCGTTAATGGTTGGTAGCCGCTCACGCCTTTTAGCCGGCTATTTTCCTCTATGGTCGCGTCGGTTACCATATCCACTAACTGCTTTTGAGTTTCCAGCTCTTGTAAAAACTCGATACTCTTAAAAATGAAATCTCTAAATATGCCCTCTTTGTCGTTCGTAAAAATAAATTTTGCCGTCTCTTTGGCTTTGGCTACGTCTATTTTTACAAGCTCGGTTAATCCGTATTCATTAGCTCCAGTATCTATTATCTTTTGTATATCTTTCGTCATCATTCCGCTCCTAAAGCATATTTGACTATTTGTAGGGCTTCTGCTTTCGAGTAGCCTACAATCTCGTTTAAAAAGGCGAATACGTCGCCGCCGAATGTTCCGCCGAAGTCTTTTATGTAGCCGTCTTTATCTATCGACGCGCTAGGCGTTCTCTCGTCTCTAATCTTAAATTTGTAAGCCCTGTCTATGCTGTAACCGCAATTTATGATTATGCTTGCTACGGCGTCGCGGTTTAGATAAGGCTTTAGCTCCTCATATTTTGACATCTTGCACCTCATCGACATACTCGGCTATCGCTTCGGCTACTTTGTAGGCGTTTAAATACGCCTGCGCCTTTTTGCGATCTTTGATAAACCTCATCTTGCAGTTAGTGCCGTTTGCTCTTGTGTGCCATCTGCTACCGCTTATGCCTAGCTTCTCGAGTTCTACGAAGTATTGATTAGAGTTGCTTATATGAGCTACGTCTGAGGCTGTTACCTCGCCCCGGTCCAGCATTATCCTTACTAGGATTTGCTTATTCGTGCGCGCCTGTCTCATTGTCTAGCTCCGCATTCTTGCCGTTAAAGAATTGACCGCACTCTAAAGCGTCAAATAGGGTTACTCTCTCACCCACCTTTACAGGCTTTAGGTATCCTTTTTTAGTGTAATTCCAGATCGTGCTTTGGCTTACACCGTAAATCTTTGCCACCTCATAAGCTCTTAGCTTTTTTCTTTCGTGTGTAGTTTGTTGCATTGTATTGACCTTTATTTGTTTTTATTCAAGCTTGATGAGGGGTATTGTTGCACGAATAGGCAAGTTAAAGCTAGGGAAATTTTTCACGAAGTATTAGCGGTTTTTGAGACTTTAGAGTGAAATTATTAAGAAAATGAATACGTAAAAAATGAAGCAAGTCCCCTAAAAATAGGGGTTTTATTGTCTTGGGGAAAATTCCCCGCGCTTATGTCTCATTCTCTTTTAGCCCAAAGTATTTAATTATTTTGCCAGCTAAAATATTATCATCGGCTTCTTTGTTGTTAAAGGGAATTTGATAAATTTCCGCCAGTTCCAATATTCTGTCTCTAAATTTTTCTTTGATATTAATTATTTTCGTTCCTTGTTTGTAGGCGTCAATCGTCTTTTTAAAGTCACCAAAATAGGCGTCTGCGTAATCTCTCATTTCGCATAAATGGAGCTGTGCACCGTATAGCGGTGGCTCTCTCGTTTCGTCAAAAGTAAAATGCTCTCTCTTTAAGTCGCTTATATCTATGTCAAAAGCCATATCTAGCAGATTAAGGGCTTTTAAGTAGGCTTCATATCTTATTACCTCGGTAGGTTTTGCCTGCCGCTTTTTTAAGGCGCAATCCTGAATAAAATCGCAGATAATTTTCATCGCTTTATCTTTAGCTCTATCATAAGCAAAAAATACATAATATGGCGCAAAGCTATCAAAATCGAATTTAGCGTCCGGGTCTGTTTCTTGGTTTTTAATGTCGTCAAGTAATTTTAAAATATCTCCTGCGATACTTTTGTAATTATCTAATGCTGGGAAAAATTTATCTTTTTGTAAAAAATCCCCTATCGCTTCGATAACCGCCTCCCCTTGTGCCATTTTCTCGCGTTGTGTCTTTGTTAGTTTTTTGCCGTCATCGGTCGTTTCGCTTAATCTCGCCATCGTTATCGCTCCTTATTTCTCAAATTTAGTATAAATCCGCTCCACCATTCAAAGAGCCCTCTAAGCTCGTTTAAAAAGGTTGCTTTTTCGCTGTATGATAGCTCTACCCTGTCGCCGTGCAGGTGGTCTAACGCCTTGTTGATTGCTTCCGTGCTGGTGTTGTGTTGCTCTCGGTAGTTGTAAACGGCTGTTTTGAATATGCCTCTAAAGCTATGAGCCGTTATTATCCGCCCGGTATCTCTATCGTAAAATTCAAACTCTTTAATGGTTTTTGTAGGCGTATCTTTGTGGATCGGATTTTTGTAGCTCGTATTCATAAAAACATACGGGTAGGCTTTAAATTCTCGCTCCTGCTCTCTTAGGATATTAATAACCTCATCGCTTAGAGGCAAGATAAAAGCCCCTAGCGATTTATTCTTATTCTTTTGCAGCTCTCTTGGTATTGTTAAAAGTCTCTTGTCAAAATCCACGTATTCCCACTTTAAAAGCGTAAGCGGTGCGACCCTCAAAGGAATATGCAGGGCGAATTTTAAAATATTGCGCGTGCTAAGAAAAAACGGATAATCGTAAATTTTATTAATAAACGCTTTTAAGTCCTCTATCTCGGTAAGCTTGCCGTAATGCTCCGTCTCTTTATTTATGATGATCGCCTTTGCCTGAATATTCGAGATGATATTAAAAGGCGTGTAGCCTTTTGTGGTGGCGTAATGAAATATGTTATTTAATAGCTGGTGCAGTATTTGCGCCGTTTGAGGCGTCCCTTTGCCTATCTGCTCTAATATTTGCGCTATCTCGCCGTGATTTATGCTTTTGATAGCTCTATCCCCTATAAGAGGCGTAATATGATTATTTATGCGGTTTGCTTTGGTTTGTAGGGTTTTGGCAGCACTCGCATTTTTTCAAGCTCTAGCCACTCGTTAAACACTTTGCTAAACGTCTGCTTGTGGTCGCTTTGTCTTTGCTCTCTTACCTGCTTTTTATGCTCTTTCGGGCTTATGCCTTGCGATATTAGGCTTTTGTATTCCGCTCTTAGCTCTCTTGCTCTTGCTAGGGTAATGTCCGGATAAAGTCCAAAGCCTGCGCTACATTTTTTACCGCTTACCGGGTCTATATAATAAAATACCCACCTTTTCACGCCTTTAGAGGTAATAAGTATCGCTAAGCCTCCGCCGTCGGTCAATGAGTAGTCTTTTTCTTTCTTGATTGCTTTGCGTATTTGCGTATCTTTTAAAATATCTATTGCCATTTTAGCCCCTAAAATACGATATTTAAAAGCGTTTTGGAACATTTAGGGTTTTTAAAAAACGGCACATTTTGGAACATTGGGGATTTTTTGGCTCATAAAAATGCTCTCAATGTTCCGTGAGTGTTCCAAAAATCTTTGGATTGCATTATATTTCATTGTAGCTTATTGGATTATAAATAACTTAGAAACGCCGTATTTTAGGGCTTTTTTTGGTATTGTTTGGAATGTATTATAGGGGATTAAATAATAGAATGGTGGTTAGAGGCAGAATCGAACTGCCGACACGCAGATTTTCAGTCTGCTGCTCTACCGACTGAGCTATCCAACCACGCCGTAAATAAAGAAATGTGATTTTAGCTATTTGATACTTAAATTTCGGTTAAAGACGCAAAATTCGGCGCATTTTTAAAATACAAAATTTATTTTTAAAGGCAGTCGTTCAAATTCGGCGGCTCTATGGCGCAAATATCGCGTCAAATTTGCAAATTTAAGATCGCTTTTTTAAATTCATCCCCGCGCTCCGCGTAGCTGCTAAACTGATCGAGGCTTGCCGCAGCAGGGCTTAAAAGCGCTATTTCGTCTAAATTTCCATCATTTGCGCTAGTCTTAGCAACTCCGTCAAATTTGAAATTTTTATCTATCTCGCCGACTGCGACGTTTAAAAATTCGCATTTTACGGCAGGGATTTTAAACTCAGCCGCAAGATTCATCAGCTTGTCCGTATTTGAGCCGATAGCGTAAATTTGCGCCTTGGCGCCGCGCAAAGCTTCAAAAAGCGGCCGCATATCTACGCCCTTATCGTCGCCGCCTAAAATCAAATGCAAAAATTTGCCCTCATATCGCTTTACGGCTTGGATGCTCGCGTCGATGTTGGTCGCTTTTGTGTCATTGACCCACGTGCGTCCGCGCGCATCGCGAAACTCCTCAAGCTTGTTGCCCTCGATGACAAAGTCGTTTAAAAGCTCTACGTCGCACCTATCGAGCAAAATTTTCTGGATAGCAAGCGCCAAAAGAGCGTCCGTTAAAAACGGCGTTTTAAAGGCGATATTGTTTAAATTTACGCCGCAAAACTCGGCCAAATCCGCCTCGTTTTCGTAGCTTATCACCTTTGCCTTAGTCGGCGTCTCTGCGTAGATTTTAGGTAGGATCGCGACCGCGTTTTCGCCCATCGTCGCTAGCGGTTTTAGCTTGGCGCGCTCATACTCGGTAAAGTCACCGTGCCAGCTGAGGTGATCTGGCGTGATAGGCAAAAGCGCGTAGATGCCGGGCACAGCAATGTTCGTGTAGTGCATCGTAAAGGAGCTGGTTTCAAGCACCCAAATTTTGGCGTTTACGTCAAGGTCTGCGAGCGGAACTCCGACGTTGCCGCCCATTACCGAGCCGTAGCGCGCCAGTAGATGCTGCGTCATCTTCGTCGTCGTAGTTTTGCCGTTCGTGCCGCTGATCCAGACGGTAAAGGGCATCTTGGCGCCGTAAATTTTATAAAAATAGTCGTATTCGCTGATTAGATTTTGCGCCTTTTTAACTAGCTCGTGACCGGGTGGGAAGCCGGGGCTAGGGATCTCTAGGCTGCTTTTTTCGGGCATAAAGAGGTTTGGCGGTAGTAGGGTGTTGCCCCATTCGTCGCTTGAGATCTCGCTAAATTTATCGTCGTAGATGTCCCAGCCGCCACCCTCTTTGCCGAAGTTTTTCGCGATCGCGCGCGTCGTGCCGCCGTAGCCAAATAGCGATTTTCTCATTTTTGCTCCTTTTTACGCCCTTTTGCCCCATAAAATTTGCGTTATTTCCTCTGCGTTCAGCTCGGTCATCACGCCGTTTAGTTTGTGTCTGGTAAAAAGTTTAAAATCATAAGTATCTTTAAAATTTAACTTTAAAAACTCGGTAAAATATCCGCCTTCGCAAGCGAAATTCGGACGATCGTAAAACTCGTCCAAAAACTCGTCTTCGCTCTCTTGCGGCTCGAAACTCGTCATGCGCTCTATGATCTCGCGCAGCTCGTCCTTTGTGATATCTGGCACGAGGCGAGGCTCCGGAAGCGCGATATCAAAGGCTAAATTTTCAGCCCCGTCGGCCTCCCACCACTCCCACAGGTCAAATTTGCTCATATCTTTGCCCGTGATTGCGTGCAGCTCGTTTTCTAGCTCGCGGTATTTCTCGCCGCTCTCGTCGCCGTGTTCGTCGCAGTAGTCCGTATAGGCTAAAATTTTCTCCAAAATCCCGTCGCATCTTTTTCTAGCCGTCTCGTAATCCGGCTCTATCTGCGCTCTCATCAATTTCTCCTTATTAAATTTATCTGATTTTTAACGCGGTTAGCGCGATTAAATTCGCCAAAACGGCGATGAGCCAAAATCTCACGATGATCTTATTTTCCACCCAGCCTTTTATCTCAAAATGATGGTGTATAGGCGCCATGAGAAAAATTCTCTTTTTAAAAATTTTAAAGCTTCCGACCTGCAAAATCACGCTCAAGGTCTCCATAACAAAGACGAAGCCGATGATGATGAGCAGGATTTCGTTTTTCGTCATCACACCCATGAGGCCGATATATGCGCCTACGCTTAGGCTTCCGCTGTCGCCCATGAAAACCTCGGCCGGATGGCAGTTAAACCACAAAAATCCCATCAGAGAGCCGATCAGAGCGGCGGCCACTACGACCGTCTCGCCCACGCCCGCGATCTTTGGTAAAAGTAAATACGAGCTAAATACCGCGTGTCCGCAGATGTAGGCAAATACGCCCAAAGTCAGCAGTGAAAATACCGCAGGCACCGTAGCTAGCCCGTCTAGGCCGTCGGTTAAATTTACCGCATTTGAGGCTGCGACGATGACGAGCGTCCAAAATGCGACCGCAAAAATGTCAAGATCAAGCACTGGAAATTTGTAAAACGGTAGGTAAAATTTGCTTCCCAGTTCGCCTTGCAAATACAGTATCGAAGAGACGGCCAGAGCGATCAAAATTTGCGCCGCGAGTTTGGCTCTAGGGCTTAGTCCGTCGTGGTTTTTGCCGCCTGAAATTTTGCGAAAATCGTCTTTAAACCCAAGCGCCGTAAAGCCCGCAAGACAGATCAGCGAAGCAAGGACGAATACGTTATCAAGGCGCGCACAGATCACGCTCGCGACAAGCGCTGCTCCGATAAAGACCAGCCCGCCCATCGTCGGCGTTTTGGCCTTTTTTTGGTGCGTTTGCGGAGCTAGCTCGTAGATGGGCTGGGCGGCGTTTTTGGCCTTCGCCCACGCGATAAATTTAGGTAGCGCCCAAACGGTCAAGCAAAATGCGATAAAAAACGAAAAACCCGCACGAACGGTGATGTATTGAAAGATATTAAAATTTAATAGTTCATAAATATAGTAAAACATAAAAGCCTTTATTTTAAAAAAGGCTAATTTTAGTATAATGCCGTTAAAAAATATCTAAATTTAAGGTAAAAAATTAAAAATGGCGCAAAAAACGATATTGGTGATAACAGACGGCATCGGATATAATGAAAGTAGCGAATTTAACGCATTTGCGGCGGCAAAAAAGCCCACATACGACTGGTTGTTTAAAAACGTGCCAAATGCGCTCATAAAAACCTCGGGCCTAGCAGTGGGCCTACCTGACGGACAGATGGGAAACAGCGAGGTCGGGCACATGTGTATCGGCAGCGGGCGTGTTTTGTATCAAAATTTGGTAAAAATTTCGCTCGATTTTGAAAACGGCTCGCTAGCTAAAAGCGAAAAGCTTTTAAATTTATTTAAAGCTTGCAAACGCGTTCACGTCGTCGGACTCTACTCAGACGGCGGCGTGCACTCGCACATGAGCCACTTTGACGCGATGTGTTCTCTTGCGGTCGCAAACGGCTGCGAGGTGTTCGCTCATGCTATCACCGACGGGCGCGACGTGGGTCCAAAAAGCGGGCTTGCATTCATAAAATCGCTGCAAGAAAAGGTGCAAAGCGGAGGCTTTAGACTAGCTAGCGTTAGCGGTAGATTTTACGCGATGGACCGCGACAAGCGCTGGGAGCGCGTAAAAACGGCCTACGATGCGATGACGCGCGGAGAAAACGGGCAAACCGTATCACCGCTAGAATACGTCATGCAAAGCTACGAAGCGGGCGTGACGGACGAGTTTATCGTGCCGGCTAGCTTTGGCGGGTTTGAGGGGATAGGCGAGGATGACGGAGTGATATTTATAAACTTTAGAAACGACCGCGTGCGCGAGATCGCGGCGGCTTTGGGCGATGAAAATTTTAGCGAATTCGCGCGCCCGTTCGTCGTAAAAAATCT
This sequence comes from uncultured Campylobacter sp., assembly GCA_963527315.1. GTDB lineage: Bacteria > Campylobacterota > Campylobacteria > Campylobacterales > Campylobacteraceae > Campylobacter_A. The sequence continues at coordinate 4,585 of CAURQE010000011.1, read as the reverse complement.
ACTCACGATGACCGAGTACGACGCAAATTTCGCTTTTCCAGTACTTTTTGAAAACGAAAAGCTAAAAAATACCCTTGCCGAGGTCGTAGCAAACGCCGGACTAACGCAGCTGCATACCGCTGAGACCGAGAAATACGCGCACGTGACGTTTTTCTTTAACGGCGGCGTCGAAGAACTCGCCCAAAACGAGACGCGCGTGCTGGTGCCAAGCCCCAAAGTAAAAACCTACGACGAAAAGCCCGAAATGAGCGCGCAGGCCGTATGCGAAGCGGTGCTAAAAGGCATGGAGGACGGACAAGACTTTATCGTGGTAAATTTCGCAAACGGCGATATGGTCGGACACACGGGCGAATTTGACGCGGCGGTGAAGGCGGTCGAGGCCGTGGATGTGGCGCTGGGACGCATCGTGGCAAAGGCAAAAGAGAAAAACTACGCGCTAATCATCACGAGCGACCACGGCAACTGCGAGCAGATGAGGGACGAACAGGGTAATCTACTAACCAATCACACGACTTTTGACGTATTTTGCTTCGTGATGGGCGAGGGCTTAAAGGCGGTAAAAGCGGGCGGCCTAAACAACATAGCCGCGAGCGTTTTGGCGCTGATGGGCATAGAAAAACCAGCTGAAATGGACGAGGCACTGTTTTAAATTTTATTAATATTTTGATAAAATGCGATTTTACTTTAACAATAAGGAAGAAAATGAAATTTAGCGGAAAAAACGTGCTAATCACGGGAGCTAGCCGCGGTATCGGCGCGCAGATAGCCAAAACTCTGGCACAGATGGGACTAAAAGTTTGGATAAACTACCGTTCAAGGCCTGAAATCGCCGATGCTCTGCAAGCTGAAATCGTAGCAAACGGCGGACAGGCTGCGGTGGTTAAATTTGACGCGACGGACGAGGACGAGTTTATAAAAGCGATAAATTTGATTGCGGACGCCGACGGGGAGCTGGGCTACCTCGTAAATAACGCCGGTATAACAAACGACAAGCTCGCGCTTCGCATGAAGACGGAGGATTTTACCGGCGTGATAAACGCAAATTTAACCTCGGCCTTTATCGGATGCCGCGAGGCGCTAAAAGTAATGAGCAAAAAACGCTTCGGCGCCGTCGTAAACGTAGCCTCTATCGTAGGCGAGATGGGCAATGCGGGGCAAGCCAACTACGCTGCTAGCAAGGGCGGAATGATCGCGATGAACAAAAGTTTCGCCAAAGAAGGCGCGGCGAGAAATATCCGCTTTAACTGCGTGACGCCGGGCTTTATCGAGACAGATATGACGAGCGAACTAAGCGATGAGATCAAAAAAACTTACAGCGATAACATCCCGCTAAAGCGATTCGGAAGCGCTAGCGAAGTGGCCGAAGCCGTGGCGTTTTTGCTAAGCGATCACGCCAGCTACGTGACCGGCGAGACGCTAAAGATCAACGGCGGACTATATATGTAAACGCGTAAATTTTGCGTTTTTGCGAAATTTTAAGCTAAAATATACTAAAATCACGAAATTTTTAATTTTTAGGAGAAAAAATGGCAGTATTTGATGACGTAAGAGACGTAGTGGTTGAGCAACTAAGCGTGGCTCCTGATGCGGTAAAGCGCGAGTCTAAGATTATCGAAGATTTGGGCGCGGACTCGCTTGACGTAGTTGAGCTGGTTATGGCGCTTGAGGAGAAATTTGAAGTAGAGATACCTGATAGCGACGCCGAGAAACTAATCACTATAAACGACGTCGTAACCTACATCGAGAACCTAAATAAATAAGTTTTTGCAAGGAGTAGCCTTGAAAAGAGTCGTAGTAACCGGCATTGGGATGATTAACGCTTTGGGACTTGATAAAGATAGCTCGTTTAAGGCTATCTGCGAAGGTAAAACCGGCGTAAAAAAGATAACCTCTTTTGACGCGAGCGATTTTCCCGTTCAGATCGCTGCCGAGATTACGGACTTTGACCCGCTTACGGTACTGGACGCAAAGGAAGTCAAAAAGGTCGATAGATTTATCCAGCTTGGACTAAAGGCAGCTAAAGAAGCCATGACTGATGCGAATTTCGGCGAATTTGACGCTGAGAATTTCGGCGTTAGCTCGGCTGCGGGCATAGGCGGTTTGCCTAATATCGAAAAAAATTCCAATACCTTGCTCGAAAAAGGTTCAAGACGAATTTCTCCGTTTTTTATACCTTCTGCTCTAGTAAATATGCTAGGCGGTATAGTTTCGATAGAGCACGGCTTAAAAGGTCCTAATATCTCTAGCGTCACGGCATGTGCGGCATCTACTCACGCCATAATCGAAGCGGCTAAGACTATAATGATCGGCGAGGCTCAAAAGATGCTAGTCGTAGGCTCCGAGTCTACGGTTTGCGGAGTAGGAATAGGCGGGTTTGCCGCTATGAAAGCGCTCTCTACTAGAAACGATGATCCCCAACATGCCTCTCGTCCGTTTGATAAGGATAGAGACGGCTTCGTCATGGGAGAGGGAGCCGGCGCGCTCGTACTCGAAGAATATGATAGCGCAAAGGCAAGAGGGGCTAAAATTTACGCCGAGATTGTGGGATTTGGTGAGAGCGGCGATGCGTATCATATCACTTCGCCTTCGCTTGAAGGGCCGCTATCTGCTATGAAAAAAGCCCTTAAAATGGCCGGAAATTTAAAAATCGACTATATAAATGCACATGGCACATCGACTCCGACGAACGATAGAAATGAAACGGCCGCCCTTAAGGCTCTTTTCGGAGATAGCGTACCGCCGGTTAGCTCGACCAAGGGGCAAACCGGGCACTGTTTAGGCGCGGCCGGCGCGATAGAAGCGGTTATCTCTATAATGGCTATGCAAGAGGGCCTCATACCTCCTACCATAAACTACGAGACTAGAGATGAAGAATGCGACTTAGACTACGTGCCAAATATAGCTAGAAAAGCCGAGCTAAATGCCGTTATGAGTAACTCTTTCGGTTTTGGCGGTACAAACGGCTCTATCGTATTTAAGAAGATATAATGGCAAGTTATCTAGACTTTGAGCAAAGTATCAAGCAAATAGACGACGACATCGCAAATGCAAGAATTCGCGGCGATGAGCATGCGGTAGAAATTCTAAATAAAAATCTAGAAAAAGAAACTGCTAAAATTTACAAAAACCTTAACGAGTTTCAGCGCCTTGCTTTAGCTCGTCACCCAGATCGCCCTTATGCTATTGATTACATCAAAGGCATGATGAGGGATTACTACGAGCTGCACGGCGATAGAGCGTATCGCGACGACGCGGCGATAGTTTGTTTTATCGGCTATATAGGCTCTAAAAAAGTCGTCGTAATAGGCGAGCAAAAGGGTCGAGGAACCAAAAATAAACTGAAAAGAAATTTCGGTATGCCTCATCCCGAGGGTTACCGCAAAGCCTTACGAATAGCTAAAATGGCTGAAAAATTTGGGCTTCCGATACTATTTTTGATAGATACTCCGGGTGCGTATCCGGGCGTTGCCGCTGAAGAGCGCGGTCAAAGTGAGGCAATAGCTAGAAATTTATTTGAATTTGCAAATTTAAAAACGCCGATGATAGCCGTCGTTATAGGCGAAGGCGGAAGCGGCGGGGCTCTAGCTATAGGCGTAGCCGACAAGCTAGCTATGATGCGAAATTCGGTTTTTTCAGTCATCTCTCCAGAGGGCTGCGCAGCGATACTTTGGAATGATCCTTTAAAGCAAGAACAGGCTACTAAAGCCCTAAAGATAACCGCCGACGACTTAAAAAATTTAAATTTGATAGACGATGTTATAGAAGAGCCGGTAAACGGCGCGCATCGAGATAAAGAAGCCGCCGTTAAAGCTCTTGCAAGCTATTTTATAACCGAGCTAGAAAAGCTAGAAAAGCTAAAAGTAGATCAGCTTTTAAATGCTAGAATTGGTAAAATTTTAGCCGTCGGTGCGTTTGAAGAAGGAAAATAATTAACTATTCCAAGGATTTTGGAATATGGGGATGTTGTTAAAGTCCTACCTTGCATAGCTCTTATTGATGCTTTAAATTTGTATTATTGATTTGTAGGGAGCTTGTCTTAATTCCAGATTTGGTAGTTGCCGCTAGCGAGTCATTGCGTCGATAATACCGTCTTGGTTAAGCCACTTTTTCACTATAATAAAAAACGATATCAAAATAACTAAACAAGAAAATCAATTAACAAATTCGTATTATCCATACTTGCATGCACATCTATGCTATTTGTTGATATAAATTTAAGACTCTCTTTAACTTAAACTCACGCAAAATTGCAGTAAGTTACTATGATGGCTATATTCTTATAAGTATCAAGCATGGCGAAGTTAAAGAATAAGCATATGTCCGTTTAGGAATTTGTAAAGGCAAATTTAGAAAAATTCTAAAGCGCTTCACAGAGAATATAAGCCTTGAAAAAAGTAGAATCTGCTAATATTTTAGAAAGAACGATCTTGTGCCTAGCCTAGCTTCGTTTGCTGCTAACGGGGTGCATTTTATTTTAGAAATAACTAAAAATATTAGAAATTTAAGGGCTAGCGGGCGCGAGGTCTTGAAAAGTAACGAGCGTGGCAAAGTTAAAAATACCTAAGCTTCTAGGCGGCGAGATTTT
>CAURQE010000010.1:0-98038 GCA_963527315.1 uncultured Campylobacter sp. | reverse complement strand
AGAAAGCTGCAATCAAAAAAGAAGAGATAAAGAAGGCTTATTTTGGGGAGGATTACGTAGCGCCGAAAGTAGAAAATAAAGAAGGCAATGCCGCCAAAAAGTAGGCTAAAATGAAGAAAATTTTGCTCGTTAGCGATGACGCTCAGATGCAGCTAAACCTCAACGCCGCGCTTTACCGCTTTAATATCCGCATAGTTCGCTTTGAAAATTTAAGCGAGTTAAAAGAGGATTATTATAGCGGCAACCGCCACATCTTTTACGTCATCGACGTAAAGACGAAGGATCTGGCAAATTTCGACTCGGTCAAATTTCTGCGAGATAACGGAAGCTTAACTCCCGTTATGATCCTTATAGATAAGGCCATTCCCACGCTTTACAAGAAAATTTACTACGCCAAATACGACGACTTTATGGTAAAGCCGTTTTTGCCGGAGGAGTTTTTGTTTCGCGTGTTTAGAAACTGCCGAATTTTGCTCGGAAGCAAATTTGAGCTAAAAAACGGCACCGTATACGACAAAAACAGCCTCACGCTGCACATAAACGGCACAAATATAATGCTGGGCAAAAAAGAGGGATTGTTTTTAGAAATTTTGGCCAAAAACGCCCCGCACGTAGTAACGATCCAGGAGCTTGAGTGGAGTATCTATAAGGACGAAAACGTCTCCTCCGATCGCCTGCGCTCGCTCGTGCGTCAGCTGCGTGCGAAGCTGCCCTTCGAGCTAATAAAAACCGTGCGCAGTATCGGATATAGCATAGACGGGTAAATGCGCCCGTCTTTTGCGCTAAATTTAGCGGGCTAAATTTACGCCGTCTTTCGCCGCTATTTTTAAATTTACGCAGCCGCGTAAAATGAAAGCGCGGATTTCTCCTTTTTGAGTTATAATTGCGATAGATTATCATAAAGGAGAGGCCATGCAAGCAAAAAAGGTCAAATTTAACGACGCGATTTCAGAGACGCTGTTTATAAATTTGTATTTTCGCGCGCTGGATAACGACGAGCCAGAACCGATCCTAGGCGATCCCTTTTCGCGCCCGGTTATGCAGCGCATAGATTATGATTTCGCTAAATTTAAAGGCGGCAAATTTAGCAAAACCGGCACCGTGATTAGAGCGCGGTTTTTCGACGACGAGATTTTAGATTTCGCTCATAAAAACGCGGGCGAAAAGCTAGTCGTAGTCCAAGTCGGAGCGGGGCTTGATACGCGTCCGCTAAGGCTTGAAAAGCAGCTACCGGGCACCTTGTTTTACGACCTTGATTTACCCGACGTCATAGACCTGCGGGGCGAGCTAGTGCCAAAATCCGCGCTAAATTTTAGCCTCAAAGCCTCGATGTTTGAGACCGCCTGGATGGACGAACTGCGCGCGCGGCACGAGGGAGCGAAGTTTATCTTCGTGCTAGAAGGCGTGGCGATGTATTTTAGCGAGCCTGAGATTTCGGCGTTTATGCGAAATTTAGCGCAGAGATTTAGCGGCGTAGTTATGCTTGATTTGCTCAGTCGCTTCGCCGCTAGCATAGAGCCTAAAAAGCACGACGTACTGCGCTATATCGCAAATCCGCCTAAATTTAAACTCGGCATCGACGACGAGAGGTCGCTTGAAGCGTGGGACGAGCGCATTAAGCTTTTAAAAACGGGCGTGATGATGGACATAAGGCCCGAGAAATGGTGCCTCGCAGCGAAAATTTTCCGCATTTTTAGCAAGATCAAAAACTCGTGCAAGATGTGCGTCTACGGGCTAAATTTAAGCTAAATTTTGCGCTTGACGACCAAATTTGCCGCGAGTTTAAATCTTAGAGCAGGCTAGGCGTTTATGCGGATTTTGCGGAGTAAATTTGCCGCGCGTTTTAGCTTGCCTGCTGCGCTCGCATCGGCATTTTAGATATTTACGGCGCGGATTAAATGGCGCGCGAACGAACGCGGCGAGGCTTAAATTTAGCTCCGAATTTTAACTGCGCCCGCTGTTTTGCAAACGCTCGGCTAAATTTGCCGCAAACGAAACGCCTTGCTAAATTCGCGCAGGTTTTATCAGGCGTTTGATTTGCGCGGTAACCGCCCGCAAGGCCGCGCCGCTTGGTTAAATTTACCTAGATTTCGCGCCGCTACCGCATTTTAAAGCTAAAATTTAAAATAAGCCGTTTTGGGTATAATTTTCAAAAATTTCGGAGCGGTAAAATGGACAGAAAAGAGCTTCTAGGCGGCGTAAAACGCATCGTCGTAAAGGTCGGCACATCAACGCTAGCAAACGCGGATGGCTCGCTAAACGAGGACAAAATCAAACAAATCGTGGCAAATTTAAGCGAACTAAACCAAAACGCCGAAGTGGTCTTCGTAACCTCGGGCGCCGTGGGTGCGGGCATGGGGCAGATGAAGCTCGCGCACAAGCCAAAATCCATCGTCGAAAAGCAAGCCCTGGCCGCCATCGGGCAGGTTTCGCTCATCCATCTTTATCAAATTTTATTTTGGGCGCACGGCAAAAAGGTCGCGCAGCTGCTGCTAACCAAAGACGACTTTAGCGACCGCCGCCGCTACCTAAATATGCGCAGCGTCCTACGCTCCCTGCTCGCTAAAAAAATCATCCCCGTCATCAATGAAAACGATCCCGTCGTGGGCGAGGGCATCAAGGGCGTAAAAGTGGGCGACAACGACACGCTAAGCGCGCTGGTGGCGGGGTTAATCGAGGCTGATTTGCTCGTGATTTTGACCGATATCGACGGGCTATACGATAAAAATCCTAGCGTTTTTGCGGACGCTAAATTTGTAAATTTAGTCGAAAATTTAGACGATAGCATTAGAGCGGCTGCGGGCGCGGAGGGCAGTAAATTTGGCACCGGCGGCATGCGCACCAAAATAACTGCAGCCCAGATGGCGACCAAAAACGGCACTCACCTCATAATCGCAAACGGCGCCAACCCGCGAAACATCGTGCGAGCAGCGCAGGGCTGCGAGGTCGGGACGCTCTTTTTGGCGGGCAAAAATAGGATAAATTCGCGTAAATATTGGCTCGCCTACTCCGCCGCGGATAACGGCTCGGTCGCAATTGATGCGGGCGCGGCAAAGGCGCTAAAAGAGGGCAAAAGCCTGCTAGCAGTCGGTATCCGCGAGGTCGCGGGCGAGTTTGAGCGCGGCGAGGCGCTCGTTATCAAAGACGCAAGCGGCCAAGCGCTGGCTCGCGGTATCACGAACTACTCATCGGCTGAGCTAGCCCTCATAAAAGGGCGCAAGAGCGAGGAGATCGAGGCGGTTCTGGGCTACAAATACGAGGACGAGGCGCTACATATCGACAACATCGCGCTGATCTAGGTTAAATTTGACGGTTTGCCAGCGGCTAAATTTAGTCGTCATCGCGTCAAATTTGGGCTAAATTTAGAGCGAGTTTTTCTGCGCGACAAGTGAAATTTGAGCGGATACGGCGGCTAGCCCAGTTAAATTTAGGCTTCGCGCCCTCATAAAACGGACGCGCCGTAAAAGCGCGCGGCTAGTTTTATGCTAAATTTAGCCGAGGCGCTAATAAAAAAGGAGCTTATATGGGTCAAATTTTAAACGAAACTTTGGATGAAATTTACGCCGTTTTAGGGGATGAAATCGAAAATTTAAGCGTGCAGCGCGTAGTCGTCGGGCTATTTTTTACCGGCGTGAAGCTAAGCAACGGCGTTTGCGGCGTGAGCTACACCCCGCTAAAAGCCATCCCGCAGGCCGTTTGTTGCCCCTCTCATGCCGCTTCTATGCCAAACGCGGGCAATATCTGCGGCAAAAACGTCAGAACTCTTTTGCGGGATTTAAACAGCGACGGCGCGATCAAAAAAACCATTGCGGTAGCGGCTTTAAACGCGCTTTCGCAGACTTGTTTCGAGCAAAACCCCGGCGCGCATGCGGCTAAATTTGACGCAGATCCGTTTCATGAGCTTGACGTCTGCGAGGGTTCGCTTAGCGTCATCGTGGGCGCGCTCGTGCCTTATATCAAATTTATGATGAAAAACGGCAGGGATTTTCGCATTTTAGAGCTTGATAAAAGCGTGCTAAAACCGCAGGAGGCGGCGTATTTCGTCCCGCAAGAAAGGGCGGCTGAGGCGATTAGGGCGGCCGATAATCTCATAATCACGGGCGTTACGCTGCTAAACGACACGCTAGAAGAGATCCTAGCGCTAAAAAAAGAGGGCGCAAAGGCCGTAGTCGTGGGGCCGACCGTCTCGATGTCGCCCGCGCCGCTGTTTGCTAGGGGCGTTAGCTACGCGGGAGGCGTATATACGCAGCGCGCGGACGAGCTTTTAGACATTATCGCGCAGGCCGGCTCGGGTTATCATTTTTTAGGCAAATACGCCCGTAAATTTACGATGAGCGCGGACGGATTTGCTGCTAAATTTAAGAATTTTAGCCGCGCGGAGGGCGAAAAAATCGCATGGATTAAAAAGGCGTGATTTGCCGAGTTTCGCGCTTTGCTCGCAAAGGGCGCGTAAATTTATAGCCTGCGGCTAAAAACGCTACAAGCTAAATCAGAAAGGAAAAAGTATGAGTGCGGATAAAGACTATTGCAAGCCAGTCCAGAAAGGAAAAAGTTTGATTTCGTCATTACTCCAAGCGAGTTTCGCGGCGTTTTTAGTAGGGAGGATTTCGTATTTTTAGCCAACCGCATACGCGAAAAAACGCAGAGTAAGATTACGCCAAAGGAGCAAGTTTTTAGCGATTACGAAAGGTATTTCGAGCGAATTATCTTGCGCGAGGACGGGCGGACAAGCGAGCTTTGGGATGATGAGGTGCGACTACATCTCATAGACGGCGAGGATAAGCTTTACTTTGACGACTCGCTTGAGGTTAAGATACTTTATAGCACCAAGCCGTGCGCTACGCTAGCTCCTTTTAATTTGCTTTATAACGATGAGAAAAAGCGGCTTAGCACGGCGTATTTTGAGCCGGACGGCGTCTTTGGCCTGCGACTAGCCTATCCTAAAACAGTCAGCCTAAGAGACGAAAACGGCGAACTAGGCGGTAGCTACGAAACGGACGACTACGAGATGTCGCACGTATATACGCAGCTAGTCGCGAGTATAAAAAAGCTTGCTAAAAAGGCGAAAATACAAAACGGTAGCGGAGGCGTAAAGACGGACTTTTGGACCTCAAAAGCAGCCGCCGTCCTAGCGGGGCGGAATTTTTATCTAAAAAGCAACGGATTAAAATTCGTCTAAGTCTCGCGGGTAAATTTTGCCGACCGTCAAATTTGACGGGTTTTAAGTCGGTATTTTTAAGCATGCTTTAAAATACTCGCAAATTTAAAGGAAAAAGATGGATAAAACCAGATACGAGTTCGTTCAAGTTACTACAGGCGAGCCACGCAAAAGCCTGTTTTCTCGGGCGGTTTTAGCGTGCGCTACGCCGTTTTCGCTGGGCGTTATAGCTTTTGCCGCGCTTGGAGTTTGGGCGCTAAATTTGAGCCCGAACGAGATTTTGCGGTCGAATTTTTGGCCGAGCTTTATCCGCGCCGTACGGGTTTTCGCGCCGTTTTTGGATGATTTGGCTAAAAACGGATTAAAAATCGAAGTCGTAGCCTTTTACGCCTGTGCTGCGTGTTTTTGGCTGTGTTTTTTCGCGGCCGTCTTTTGCCTAAACTACGGCAAAGAGGATTTTAGGCGGGCAAATTTAATCAAACTTACGGCAAGCTTTGTCCTGCTTGGCGGATTTTGTTTTCTCGCGCTTAGCGGACTACTCTTTGCGCCCGAGGGGATGGGCGGCAGATTGGGCGTTTACGTGCGGTTTGACAACTACTCCCTCGCAAACGACAGCGCGCTTTACAACCTAGCCGTCGGGCTGGGTATCGGCTTTGTATTTGCGAGCTTTGCGCACGTAGCGTGCGATTTAATTTATAGATTACGCAGCGGCCGACCTGGATGATTTGGCCGGCTTGCTCGTGATTATCTTTCTAGCGCGCTTTGGTTTTTGGTGCTAAATTTTAGCAATATAAACCCGGCGGCGCCTGAAACTACCGAACCTAGCAAGATAGCAAGCTTATCGGTGTAGGCAAAGGCGTCCGTGTCGTTGTAGGCTAAGCCGTTAACAAAAAGGCTCATCGTAAACCCGACGCCGCAAAGCACCGCGATGCCGTAAAGCTGGATAAAATTTGAGCCTTCCGGTAGCTTGGCTAGCTTAAATTTGATCGCTAAAAAGCTAAAAGAAAATACCCCGACTTGCTTGCCGACGAAAAGCCCCAGCGCCGTGCCTAGCGCGACCGGAGACAAAATCTCATCCAGTCCGACGCCTCGCAGCGAGATGCCTGCGTTTACGAAGGCAAATATCGGCAGCACGCCAAACGCCACCCAGCCGTGCAGGTCGTGCTCGATGCTTTTTAGCATTGATTTGCCCGGTGCGTCTTTAAAGCTAAGCGGTATGAAAAAGGCCGCCACGACGCCGGCAATCGTGGCGTGAACGCCAGATTTTAGCACAGCTATCCACATCACCGCGCCTACGATTAGATAGGCTGCCTTGCTCTTTACGCCGAGTCTGTTTAGCGCGAAAAGCGCGGCTAGGCAAACGCTCGCGACCGCAAGCATTTGGGCGCTAAGCTCGCTCGTGTAAAATAGCGCGATAATCACGATCGCGCAAAGATCATCGACGATCGCCAGCGTCATGAGGAAAATTTTTAAACTAGTCGGTACGCGAGGCCCAAGTAGGCTCAAAATCCCCAGAGCAAACGCGATATCCGTCGCCGTCGGTATCGCCCAGCCGCCAAGCGCGAAGGAGTCGTGTTTCGTAAAAAGATAGAAGATAACTGCGGGCACTATCAGGCCGCCTGCCGCGCCGATGGCAGGCAGCGCGATTTGCGACGGATTTTTTAGCTCGCCATCCAAAACCTCGCGCTTTAGCTCAAGCCCGATGAGAAAGAAAAATACCGCCATAAGCCCGTCGTTTACCCACAAGATCAAGGGTTTGCTTAGCCCGTATTCGCCGAAGCTTACGGTAAATTTGGTCTTTAAAAACTCGTTGTAAAAATTGCTCAAAAACGTGTTTTGACACAGTAGCGCCGCGATCGTAGCGATCATCAGCAAAATCCCGCCGCTGGCTTCGTGTTTTAAAAACTCTTTTATTCCGCCCATTTTGCTTCCTTTTCGTGATTTTGGCAATTATAGCGTATTTTTACGGTCGCATGAAATTCGGGCGAATTTAGCTATAATCAGGTCAAATTTAAAGCTAAAATTTGGTAGACGCATCGCTAAATTTTGCTTTGTCGCGCTTGCGGGGGGGGGCGGGACGCTTGCGTACGGTTTTTATAGATTAAGGAGCGAAAATGAACGAAATTTTAGAGATCTGTAAGCGCGCAAAGGCCGCTTGCGGCGAGCTTTTGAGACTTGACAGCGGGGCTAAATTTGAAATTTTAAACGCCGTAGCGGACGAGCTGCTGGCGCAAAAGGACGCGATAAAAGCGGCGAACGCCAAAGATATTGCAAACGGCGAGAAATCGGGACTTAGTGCGGCGTTGCTGGACCGCTTAAGACTAACCGACTCTCGTATTGAGGCTATGGCGCAGGGCGTGCGCGAGGTGGCGGGCTTTGCCGAGGTCGTAGGCGAAAATTTAGGCGGCTGGAGCCATCCAAACGGCATGCAAATCAGCCGCATTCGCGTGCCGCTGGGGGTGCTTGGCATCATCTACGAGAGTCGCCCAAACGTCAGCATCGACGCGGCGGCCTTGGCGTTAAAAAGCGGCAATGCGGCGATCCTGCGAGGCAGCGCCAGCGCGCTAAATTCGAACATCTTTTTAGTAAATTTATTTAACGAAGCGGGGGCGAAATTCGGCTTACCGACGGGCGCAGTGCAGCTCGTGGAGAGCGCCGAACGCGAAGTAGTGGCGCAAATGGCGAAAATGAGTGAGTATATCGACGTTTTGATACCGCGAGGCGGCAAAAATTTAAAAGATTTTATTGCGCAAAACGCGACCGTGCCGATCATCATGACGGGCGCGGGGGTGTGCCACATCTTTGTCGATGAGAGCGCAAATTTGAGCGAGGCGGTAAAGATAATCAAAAACGCCAAAACCCAGCGCCCAAGCGTCTGTAACGCCGTTGAGTGCGTGCTTTTGCATGAGCGCGTGGCGGGTAAAATTTTACCGGGGCTTGTGCGCGAGATGCCAGAGGTCGAGTTTCGCGTGAGCGAGCAGCTTTTGGGCTCGTGCGAGGCAGGGCTGCGAGGCGCAAAAAACGTCAAGCTCGCAGGCGAGAGCGACTTTGGCGCGGAGTTTTTGGATCTCGTGCTAGCCGTGCGCGCGGTGCGAGATACGGATGAGGCGATCAGCTTTATAAATGCGCATTCTAGCGGACATTCGGACGCGATTTTAAGCGAAAACTACGCAAACGTCGAGCGGTTTTTAAACGAAGTCGGCAGCGCGGTCGTCTACGCCAACGCATCGACGCGCTTTAGCGACGGTAGCGAGTTTGGATTCGGCGGCGAGATCGGCATCAGCACGCAAAAGCTGCATGCCAGAGGGCCGATGGGGGTGAGGGAGCTTACGACTTACAAATATATCGTCCGCGGAGACGGGCAAATTCGTTAGCGGCTCGTCTTTTTGCCCTATACTTCGTTGGATTTCGCTGCGGGCTACAGTCACGTATTATATATATACGCTCCTTTGCCCTTGCTTATCCGCCTTGTCTATGGCAAAAATACTTCGCCTCGACTCTTTGCACTCAAATTCAGCATTAAAAGTGCGTTAGTGGCTTATCTTTTCGTTTTATGCTTCGCTTTGCTTCCCTTGCGGTCGCAACTGCAAGCAGAGGCCTTTAAATTTGGCTCGTCTATGACAAAAATACTTCACCTTGTCGTTTTACGCTTAAATTTGGTGTCAAATTTAAAGCCGAATTAGCATTTTTTCGGTACGGCAAAATACCTAGATTTGCGACGCGGGCGGCGACTTTTTCGGCGATGAAATTTGACCCGTCGCGAGTCGGCGCGTAAGCGCGCAAAGGCGAAATTTATGCTAAAATCGGCGTAAATTTAAAGGAAACTGATGAAAAAACTAAAATTTATCTTAGCTCATACCGCGGCATTTATTTTTAGCGGCTGCTACGAGACGACGCTACTTGCGCGCATGCCGATCTCCGCGCTTGTTTCGGACAAAGGCGCGGACGTGAAGTCCACGATAGTGCTAACGGGTATAACGCCGCAGACGCACGAAACGAAAACGGTAACGGACAACGTGCGGGTTTTCGCCCCGGACGCTAAATTTAAGGATTTACCGACGGGAGAAACCGCCTACGAGATGAGCGTTAGCGCCGGCAAGGGCGAAAAGGGCGGCAAAAACTCGGATAAGCGCGCCGTGCGGATATATCTAGGCCAAGACGGCGACGTCTACGGCAAGCTTAGTAAAAACATGCTCGATCAGTACGCGGGCGCGGCGAAACAGGGCGAAGCGCCGACGCTAAAAGCGGCGATCAAATTTGAAAACGACACGAAGGACGTCTATGAGCTAGTCGTGAGCAACGACTTTAAGGCTAGCGACGAGGTACAGACGGGCGGCGTTTATACCTTGACGCCGGGGCAGGTTACGGGGGCTATCTGGGCGGATAGCGCGGCGGTACGCGAGGCGCTTGCTGGCAAGGCGGTCAAAATCGGCACTCTAAAAAAGGCGGCGAAATGAAAAACGTAAAAATAGGCTTCATCGGCGGCGGAAATATGGGCGGTGCGATGATAGAGGCGCTTTGGCGCGCGCAATCTGGCGAGGCCGGCGCAGTGCGAAGCTTTGCCGAGGAGGAGCAAAAATTAGGCGGTAGCGAGGCGCAAAGGGCCGGAAATTTAGCGCAAACGGATAAAAACGCGAGCTCGCGCGAATGCGAAAAAAAGACGAAATTTGAAATCATAGCCTGCGCCAGAAGTAAAAACGAAGCCTTGCGGCAGAGATTCGGCGTAAAAATAGCCGCGAGCGAAACGGATCTAGCGCGCGAAGCGGACGCGGTCGTGCTGGCTACTAAGCCCGCTAGCTACGAGGCTATCTTGCGCCTGATTGCGCCTGATCTTGCGGGCAAAATTTTGCTTCTTTTGGCGCCTAATTTTGGCATAAATCGCGCTAGGCAAATCGTAGGCGAGGGCGTTTATATCGCTCGCGCGATGCCAAATATAGCAGCCAGCATCGGCGCGTCGGCCACGGCTCTTTGCTTTGACGCTGGATTTAGCGAGCCAAAGAAAGAGACCGTGCGCGAGATAATCGCAAAAATCGGTAAAATTTACGAGATAGACGAGGCCGGTTTTGCCGCATTTACGGGCATAGCGGGAAGCTTGCCCGCGTACGCGTGCGCCTTTATCGAGGCTGCGGCGGATGCCGGCGTGCGGGGCGGACTGCCTAGGCAGCTTTGCTACGACGCCGTTGCGGCAGCCGTGGAAGGGACGGCGCGCCTGATCCAAAGCGGCAAGCACCCGGCCGCGCTAAAAGACGAGGTCTGCTCGCCGGCGGGAACCACGATCGAAGGACTTGTCGCGCTTGAAAAAGGCGGATTTCGCGCCGCTTTGATGCAGGCCGTCGCCGCTTGCATCGCCAAAGTGCGGGGTTAGGCTCGCGGTTTTTGCTTTGCCGAATAATTTAAGTCTAGTAAATTTATGCGTTTTGTATTTGCTTGAAATTTCCGCTCGCGCCTAAATTTCTCGTCCAAGCCGAAAAACGCTCCGCCGCGTTTTTGCCGTAATCGCGCGTTAAATTTTAAAAAGATACCGATAAAGATTATTCCCGGCGCTACTTGCGGCGCTAAATTTATTTTCTAGCGAGCCGGACCTTTCGCCATTGCTAGCCGCAGATACGCTGCCAAAGAGTGCGTGCAAGCGGGCATGGTAGCGGCTAACTTAAAGTAAGACTACGGCGCGGCGGAAGAAGAAAAAAGCGGAGAGTGTTTGGCTTGATATGAGCTAAAAATTTAAATTTCGCTCAAGTTTAGAAAAATTTATAAATTTATTTTATCTTAAACTTTTTTTGCATAAAATCGTCGTTTAAATTTAAAACGAAAGGTGCATCATGAAAAGCGATATGTGCGACATGTGTTGTTGCGAGATGAAAAGCTAGGGCGCTAGGTACGAATTTCTTTTTAAGTGCTTAGCAAGTCGCTAAACATTTAAAAAGAATTTTATTTAATCCGCATACGCGAGCCTTTTTAAATGAATAGCTAACGATAAATTTAAAAAGGACGAAAAATGAAAAACTTACTAAAATCTTCTCTACTTACTTTGGCGAGCTTAGCCCTTTTAACTAACGCAAACGCAAAAACCATCCAAGAAGGCGTCTTAAAGGTTGCGACCGAAGGCACGTATTCGCCGTATTCTTTCCACGACGAAAAGGGCGAACTAACCGGCTACGACGTGGATATCGCAAAAGCCGTCGCCGATAAATTAGGGCTTAAAGTCGAATTCGTCGAAGCTCCGTGGGACGCGATGCTAGCGGCTTTTGACGCGGGCAAGGCAGACGTGGTGTTTAACCAAGTAAGCATCACCGACGAGCGAAAGAAAAAGTATGAATTTAGCGAGCCTTATACCGTTCCTCGCGCGGTTTTGATAACTCACAAAGATACGCAAGATATCAAAGGCTTTGACGATCTAAAAGGCAAGAAAAGCGCGCATTCGGCCACTAGCAACTGGGCGCAGATAGCAGAGAAGCACGGCGCGCAGATTGTCGTCGTAGACGGCTTTAGCAAGGGCGTAGAGTTAATCGCCCAAAAGCGCGCGGACGCTACGATAAACGACGACGTGACCTTTCTTGATTACGTCAAGCAAAGACCTAACGCGCCTATCAAGGTCGTATTTACCGGAGAGGCGATACCTACCGCCGCGCTCTCGCACAAGGATAACGCCGAGCTAATCGCGCAGATAAATAAGGCTCTTGGCGAACTAAAATCTAGCGGTAAACTAAAAGAAATTTCCGAAAAATATTTCGGTAAAAATATCTCCGAATGATAAATTTAGGCGCGAAGAGGCCCTGCCGTAAAATTCGCGCCCGAGTAAATCCAAAAAAAGGAAAAACATGAAAATCTCAAATTTATTTAAAGCCGCGGCGATCCTGGCTCTGGGGCTAAATTTGCACGCTAAAACGATCAAAGAGGGCGTGTTAACCGTCGCTACCGAGGGCACTTACGCGCCGTTTTCGTTCTATGACGAAAAAGGTGAGCTAACCGGCTACGACGTGGACGTCGCAAGAGCCGTGGCTAAGAAGTTAAATTTAAAAATCGAATTTTTAACCGCGCCTTGGGACGCGATGTTAGCGGCGTTTGATGCGGGCAAGGCGGACGCGGTGTTTAACCAAGTAAGCATCACCGAGGAGCGAAAGAAAAAATACGAACTTAGCGAGCCATATACCGTTACTTATGGCGCGATCATCGTTCGCAAGGACAACGACTTGATAAAAAGCTTCGCTGACTTAAACGGCAAGAAAAATGCCGACTCGGCTACCAGCAACTGGGCTAAGGTTGCCGCTAGCTACGGCGCTCAAAACGTCACGGTCGATAGCTTTGCTAAAAGCATGGAGCTGCTAATCGCAGGCCGCGTAGATAGCGTGCTGCGCGATAATATCGTGTTTTTGGACTTTACGAAGAATCAACCCGCCGCTCCGGTTAAAATCGCCGCCGTCGGAAACGAAAAAGACTACATCGGCGTAGCCGTGCAAAAGGGCAACGCCGAGCTAACCGAGCAGATAAACAAAGCCCTAGCCGAGCTAAAGGCCGAGGGCAAGCTAAAAGAAATCTCGCAAAAATATTTCGGCAAGGACGTTTCGGAGTAAATTTGCTAGGTCAAATTTAGCCAATTTTAACGGGTTAGCTCGCTCGTTTGCGCTAGCGTCGATGGCCTATTTGCGGGCTTGCTTGCAGGCTAAATTAAAAGCCGTTAAATTTAGCCGCGTATTTTAAATTTAGCAAAAAACGCCGCTTGCAAAACTAAACGGCAAATTCGGGTAAATCTTGCAAGCAAAATTTAACGGCTCAAAGGCTCGCGACGAGTAAATTTAAGCCTAAATTCGGTGTGAAAAACGGAGGTAAATTTGGATACGGAACGCATAAACCGCATAATCGAGCTTGTCTCAAGCTCGCTGCTGCCTATGCTAGAAGCCCTAGCTAAGGTCACGATACCGCTCACGCTTGCGTCTTTTGCCTGCGGGCTGATTATCGCCGTGATAACCGCTATCGCGCGCCTTTCAAACGTGAAAATTTTACGATGGGCTTTTGGCGGCTACGTTTGGATATTTCGCGGCACGCCGCTTTTAGTGCAGCTTTTTATCGTATTTTTCGGGCTTCCTTCTATCGGCGTTACGCTTGATACGTGGAGCGCGGCGATCATCGCTTTTAGCCTAAACGTCGGCGCCTACGCGTCCGAGTCGGTGAGGGCGGCGATCCTATCGGTACCTAAGGGGCAGTGGGAGGCGGCGACATCGCTAGGTATGACGCACGCGCAAATTTTACGCCGTATCATCGCGCCTCAGGCCGTACGTATATCGCTGCCGCCGCTATCAAACACCTTCATCGGGCTAGTTAAAGACACCTCGCTAGCAGCTTCCATAACGATGGTGGATATGTTTATGGTCGCCCAGCGCATCGCCGCTCGCACATACGAGCCGCTGCTACTTTACGTGCTGGCCGCGCTTATTTATTTGGTCGTTTGCACGCTACTTACCTTTTTGCAAGGCAAGTTAGAAAAACGAACTTCAAGGTACGTGTGATGGCGATAAAATTTAAAAATTTAACCAAAAGCTTTGGCGAACAAAAGGTGCTAGAGGGCATCGACCTAGAGATCGCAGATGGGCAAACTACGGTGATTGTGGGGTCTTCGGGATCCGGTAAATCAACCATGCTTCGCTGCATAAATTTACTCGAAATCCCCGAGGAAGGCGAACTGGAGCTAGACGGCGAGAAGATAAAATTCGGCGGCAAAATTTCGCCAAAAGAGCTACTGCCTTTTCGCAGGCGAACGGGGATGGTGTTTCAGGGGTTTCATCTGTTTCCGCATCTAACGGTTTTACAAAACGTGATCGAAGGGCCGACGCAGGTACTTGGCCTTGAAAAGCAAACGGCTATAAATAAAGCCCTCGAGCTACTGGGCAAGGTTGGCATGGCGGATAAGCAAAACGCCTATCCAAACAGACTCTCTGGCGGTCAGAGCCAGCGCGTAGCGATAGCTAGAGCGCTAGCGATGGATCCGTCGTTTTTGCTGCTAGACGAGCCGACTAGCGCGCTAGATCCGGAGCTGGAAGCCGAGGTACTAAAAGTCGTCATAGCCCTAGCCAGAGAGAAAAAATCCCTCGTCATCGTCACGCATAATATGAATTTCGCTCGCAAAGTCGCGGACAGGATTTTGTTTTTGGATAAAGGCAAGATCGCGTTTGACGGTGACGCGGAGAGATTTTTCGCTAGCCGAAACGAGCGCATAATGAGCTTTATCTCAGCGATGGATATAAGATTTTTGAAATTTTAGCGATAAATTTAAGGAGAGAAAATGAAACTAGACACGCTAATCGTAAAAGGCATCGAGGCCAAGCATAACCCTTTTGGAGCCGTCGTGCCGCCCGTTTATCTGGCGACGACATTCGTGCAAGAGGGGCTAGACGGCTTTGGCGAGTTTGCCTACTCGCGCGGCGCAAATCCGACTAAACAGGCGTTTGACGAGCTTTTTGCTAAGGTAGAGGGCAGCAAATACGCTTTTAGCTTCGGCTCGGGAATGGCGGCGACGGCAGCGGCTTTTAGTCTGCTAAAAACGGGCGATAAGGTGCTGCTAAATAACAACGTCTACGGCGGCACTTTCCGCTACGTTAGCAACGTCTTTGCGTCGCAGGGCATAAGCTACGAGGCGGTGGACGATTTAAATTTACTAGAGGAAAAAGATATCGCAGAGAACGTGAGAGCGATATTTATCGAAACGCCCTCAAATCCGCTGCTGCGCGTGACCGACATCCGCCGTATCGCAGACATCGCGCACAAAAGAGGCATCCTGGTGATTGCCGACAATACCTTTTTAACGCCTTATTATCAAAAGCTTTTTGATTTTGGCGTAGATATCGTCGTTTATAGCGCGACGAAATACATCGGCGGACACGCAGACGCGATCGCTGGCATCGTCACGGTAAACGACGACGCGCTAGCCGAAAAGATAAAATTTGCTAGAAATACCTTTGGCGGCATAATCAGTCCGATGGACGCTTATTATCTGATAAGAGGCCTTAAAACCCTTAGCGTACGCTTTGACCGTCAGACGCAAAATACGCATAAAATCATCGAATTTTTAAAATCGCACGAAGCGGTAGATGCGGTGCATTACGCGGGATCGTACTCGCAGCTAGAAAAGCAGATCCAAGCCCGCCAAGCAAGCGATATCGGCGCGGTTATATCGCTGGAGTTAAACGAAAAATACGACTATAAAATTTTTGCTAAATCTCTAGAGCTTTTCGATCTAGCAGTGAGTCTTGGCGGCGTGGAGAGCCTCATCTGCCAGCCCGCGTCCATGACGCACGAATCATACCCTAAAGAGCTGCAAGACAAAATCGGCATAAAGCCTAATCTACTGCGCCTTGCTATCGGCGTAGAAAACGCGGACGACCTAATCGCCGATCTGGCGCAGGCGATAAAAAAGGCTAAAATTTAACTCTACTTGCCGCCTTGGCACTTTTATCGCTCGGGCTAAATTTATTAAATTTAGCCTTGACTAGGCGGGCGAATTTATAAATCGTAGCCAAATTAGTCCGTGGCTATTTTGCTTTAAACAAACTAGCAAAAATCCCGACGCCTAAAACGGCCAAAATGACCCACAAACTAGCCTGCGCTGAAATCTTAAGTCCGTGATGAAAGATATGCGCTGACGCGTTTAGGGCGAGCTTTGCTGCGATAAAAAACAAAAGCGCTATAACGGCTTTTTCTAAATACCCCAAATAGTCTTTTAGCGCTTCTAGTACGAAGTAAAGCGTTCTAAGCCCCAAGATCGCAAAAATCATCGCCGAATAAACTATAAGCGGCTCACGACTCACGGCGATAACGGCCGGAACGCTATCAAAAGCAAACATAACGTCGCTAATCTCTATAACGCAAAGACACAAAAATAGCGGCGTAGCTATCCATTTGGCGTTTAGTTTGGAAATTTGATTTTGCAGTTTTGCCTTTTCGTCTGCTGAAATTTGAGCCGAAATCTCGTTATTTTTTACAAAAAAGCTATGCCCTAGAAGACGCGGAAAAACAGGGAAAAATCGATAAACCGCCCTGTAAGCTAGGTGATTTGAATAATCCTCCATCTCCTCTTCATCATCATCCTTTTTCATCATCATTACCGCGCTATAAGCTACCATGATAGCAAAAACAAACTCCATCCACGGAGAAATCCCAAGTAGACTCGTTCCGACGGCTACAAAGACTAGCCTAAATATAACCGCTCCTATAATGCCAAAATACAGCACTCTGTGACGATAAATTTCAGGAATTTTAAACCACGAAAAAATTGCCGCCATAACGAATAAATTATCGATTGAAAGCGACTTTTCTAAAATATAACCTGAAAAAAATAGGCTCGCCGCCTCGCTACTAACGGCAAGATGCAGATATCCGCCAAATGCCGCAGCTACGACAATCCAAAATATAGACCAGAGCGCAGCTTGCTTTAACGATATCTTCTCGTCCTTCTTATGCGCAAAAAAGTCTACCGCAAATGCCGTCGCTACAAATATGACAAAAACGATCGCAGTTTGAAATTCTAAATTATCCAAAAATTCTCCTTAATACCCGCAGCTTTGTTCGGGAAGCCCTCTTTGGCGGTTTAGCTCTTGCGCCGCTTTGCATGCCGAGTATGATTGCTTGCCGGCGCAATTTGCATTAAACCAGTCTATGAGCTGCGAATGCATACGGACGTTTTGATTGTATAAATTTACCTCTTCGCTTGAATACCGATTTACGAAAGTAGAATTTAACGCTCTTTCTATCGCAAGCGCTTTGTTGTAAATTTTAACACACTCTTGCATCATTGTATCGCTTATTACGGGTGCGTTGCCGTAAGTTTGCGCCGAGGGCGGGATCTCGTAACCGCCCTCTATCTCAAATGCGCCTAAAATCGCAATCGTAGCCGCTAAGAAAAATAAAATTTTCATAAGTACTTCACTACGGAATTTAAAATCAGCTCATCAAGCTTCCTATCGCTTGTAGGCTCGCCGATAGCCGAAAATTTCCACTCGCCGTTTCGCTTATACAGCTTGCCTAAAATCATCGCAACCTTATATGCAAATGCGCTATCTCGTACGATATTATACGACGCAAAGACTTTATTTACGCGCGTGGGCGTACCTTCGTAAAGTCTAATGCTAGCAAACGGAATTTTATCAAAGTCGATTTGATTATAAGAATTTAGCACGAAAAATATCTGCTCTACGTTTGAGCTTAAACGGCTAAGATCGACGCTGATTATTTCGTTATCCAGTCCGTCGTCGCCCCCTACGTCTCCGACCAAGTCATCGCAGCTGTGAAATACGCCCGGGGCTGACTTTTTACCGAAATAGACCACATCGCAAAACTGTTTGTTTGAGTCAAACATAGCAGCGCTTAAGTCTAAATCCACCGGCTTTATCTTATCTCTAAAAAAGCCTTTTTCGGTTATGGCGCCCCAGTTTACTCCTACGCAAAAGCTGTGCAGATGCCCGCCGTCGTCTTTGGCGAGCGATATTTTTTGTCCTTTGACCAAATTTATCGCCATGGCTTGCCCCTATACGTCTAGTCCAAACTGCCTACAAAATCCAGCCAGTCCATCCTTAAAACCGCTTCCGTTAGCCGCGAAACGACCGCCCGTGCGGTTATCGCCGGTGTGAACTACCGAGCCGTCCGCGCTAACTAGGTTGTTGTAAAAGACGAAATTCTTCTCGTTTTCTACTTTTCCCGAAGCTCCTACTAAAAACGCGCTCGCATCTAGGTCAAATTCCGCTCCCGTATCGCTAGTATTCGTATCCCAGCCAAGTCCTACTAAAATTTTACTTAGCCCTGGAGCTTCTTTGCTCAAACTAACTCTACCGCCCTTTGATAAATTTACCGCCATTTTGGCCTCCTTTAAAATTATTTATTCTATAGGATATAGATTTGAAGATTTTATTTAAATAAAGTTTAAGTTTAACTTTACCTATAGGATAAAATAATGGGCGAAAATTTAGCTTTTTTAGCGCCGATGAGATACGAAATTTCTATCTGCAAATTTCTACAAACGTCCGCAAGTTACGTGAAAATAAAGGCATTAGCCAGCTCAATATGGCTTTAAGCATGGATATAAAGTCGGTCGCATTTTATTCAAACTGCGAGAGTTGCCGCTATGATAAGCATTTTAACCTTGAGCATATTTATAAAATTTCAAAAATTTTAGATGTAGAGGTTGGGGAGATTTTCAAATTTTAGCGATTTAATTTGAGTTAATGTCGTTTGGGAGACTGGGTTTAATTGGGTTAAGTGATGAAAAATTGGTTCAACTTTGTATGCCGAATTTGTAAGATACGGCTCGAAAACGCAAGGCTAAATTTGACTTCGCAATCCCGAGGCAAAAGCAGGTTTACTCCGTCTCGGGGTGCGTATTTATCGCGGTTAAAACGGCTTATACACCATCATCCAGATGATGATAACCATCGCGATAGTCGGCACTTCGTTGTAAGCGCGAAAGAACATACCGCTTTTCTTACAGCGTTTCTCGCGCAGCTGCACCATATAGCGGCCAAGATCCAGATGAAACGCCGCGAGGATAACGACGACGGTGAGCTTGACGTGCACGTAGCCGCTACGCAAAAGCTCGGGCATCGCAACGATGATCAAAATGCCCGTCAAAAACGTGCCGATCAGCGCGACCCAGCCGATGTAGTGGTACATCTTGTACTCCTGCACCTCGACGACGCGTACGAAATCAGGCTTGTCCATATTTTCCGCATGATAGACGTAGAGACGCGGCTGATAGAACAAAAACGCCATCCACGAGATGAAGCACAAGTAGTGGAAATACTTGATGAGGTTGTAATACTCTGCCATTTTTTCTCCTTTTAATTTTTATTTTAGAGGCTTGTCTCGCGAGCGCTTTTCCGAGATTTCGCAAAATTTTCGCTCCGCAGGCTATATGCCTAGCGCACGCTCAATTTTGCTTCTTCTGCTTGCAGCTGCGAGCTTACGAAGCAGAAAACTCGAAAAATCATCTCGCGATACTTCGCCTTAGCTTTTTTATTCAAATTTGAAGTCAAATTTACAAATTTGAGTCGCCGAGACCCGCACCTTGAAAATGCCAAAATTTAGATTCAAAATTTTTAAAACGCAACAATCAAAAAGCTTTTTGCTTGTTGTGCTTGCAACTGCCGGCAGATCGCCTCTAAATTTCGTGCTAAACGATAGCGAAGCCAAAATTCGGTAGGTAACTGCTTTGAGCGTTTGGATTTTAAAAATCTGGGCTCAGGGTTCTATTTTAGGCAGTAGATTAAAAGCTAAATTTGAAGCAATTTTAAAAAACAACAAATTTAACCGAGCCTCACCCCAGCAAAATTTCCTTCCTGGCTTCAAATTCCTCTTTGCTTATCGCGCCGCTCTCGTACAGCTCGTAGAGTCGTCTAAGCCGCTCCTCGAGGTCTTGCGCGCGCAGTTTGTCTTTTAGCGCTTCTTTTTTCTGATTTTTCTCGACGGCCGCGCCGGTTAAGCGCAGATCAAAGAGCCACCACGCGCCCCAAAGCGCCCAAAATACGTAACCCACGATCGCCCAAGCCAGGCTATATCCGATGAAAAACAGCGCCATCATCGCAAAGCCGCTCACGAATTTGCCAAGATAAAATCTATGCCCGCCAAACCAGCCCGTAAGCAGCCAAAGCGCGTAGGCTATATAAACGTTATCGCCCATTTTTAGCCCCTTTTCGCCCAGCGGCGAAGCTCTGCCAGAGTATGAGTACGACTCCGACGTCGATCATAACGTCTGCGAGGTTAAAGATCGCAAACTCAAACCACTTGTGCCAGTAGACGTAGTCCACGACGCCGCCGTGAACGAAGCGGTCGAGCAAATTTGAGCTGCCCGCGCCCAGGATTATACCCGCTCCTAGCGCGTGCTCCTCTAAAATTTCCTTTTTTTGGGCGTCTTGGGTCAAATTTGGCTCCGTTTGAGTCGCGGCTCGCGCATCAAATTTGCGCTTTAGCCGCCAGAGTAGATAGCCGCAAACGCCAGCAATCAGCGCTAGCTGGATAAATTTGAGCCACTGCCCAAGAAACGCGAACATCGAAAACGCCACGCCGCGGTTGTATGCAAGCACTAGCGAAAAGTACTCGCCCTGCCACGAAAATCCGCCCAAAAATATCTGCTTGACCGCCTGATCGAGCGCGAAAACGACGAAAAACGCCGCGAAAAAAACGCCTAAAATTTTAGCCATTTAGCGCTTTTACGAAAAACTTCTCGACTTCGTCCATGCGTGTTTTTAGCGCGTCGGCGCACTTGCCTTCAATCAAAAGCCTGATGAGGTTTTCGGTGCCCGAGTAGCGAAATAGCGAGCGGATGCCCTCTTTTGCGAGGCTTGCTTCAAGCTCTTTTAGCCCTGCGATGCTTTCAAGCGGCTTTTTCTCGGTTATCTTTAAATTTAGCAAAATTTGTGGATACGGCTTTATCTCGCTTAAAATTTCGCTTGCTTTTTTGCCCTTTTTTAGCACCAGTGCCGCAAACTGCAGCGCCGCCACGAGCCCGTCGCCCGTTTTTGCGTAGTCGCTAAAGATGATGTGTCCGCTTTGTTCGCCGCCGAAATTCGTGCCGTTTTCTTTCATCTTTTCAAGCACGTATTTGTCGCCGACGTTTGCGCGTAGGAGCTTGAT
Organism: uncultured Campylobacter sp.; assembly: GCA_963527315.1. GTDB lineage: Bacteria > Campylobacterota > Campylobacteria > Campylobacterales > Campylobacteraceae > Campylobacter_A. Next base: position 77,268 of record CAURQE010000010.1, on the reverse strand, counting down.
TTTGTGGGATTTTAGGTAGTCTTCGAGTGCTGCGTTGCTCATCACGGTAGCCACGACCGCGCCGCCTTTTAGGGCTTTGTTTTCTTGTAAAAATGCCGCCATGACGCCTAGCAAACTATCGCCGTTTGCCACCTCGCCGCACTCGTCTACGACCACGAGTCTATCGGCGTCGCCGTCAAACGCAAAGCCCAGATCGGCCCGCAATCGCACGACCTCGGAGGCTAAATTTTGCGGATAGAGCGCGCCGCAGTTTAGGTTTATGTTGCTGCCGTTTGGTTCGTCGTTTATGACGATGGTTTCAGCTCCCAGCTCGCTAAATATAGTCGGAGCGACCCTATAAGCAGCGCCGTTTGCGACGTCTAAAACCACGCGCAGTCCGTGCAGGCTTAGGTTTTTAGGAAATGAGTTTTTGATCTGCACGATATAGCGGCCGATGACGTCGTCGATGCGCTTTGCGGCGCCGATTTCAAGCATCTGTTTTTGCGATCTTTCTATGAGCGCGTCGTCATAATAAATCTTTTCTATCTGCTCTTCGGCCTCTTCGCCCAGTTTATTGCCGTCGCTGCCAAAAAATTTGATGCCGTTATCGTAATACGGGTTGTGCGAGGCGCTGATCATGATGCCCGCGTCGCAGCGCATATCCTCGGTGAGAAACGCTATCGCAGGAGTAGGCATCGGGCCGATCTGACGGACGTTGTAGCCCACGGCCGTGAGCCCCGCGACGATGGCGGTCTCGATCATGTAGCCGCTTTTGCGCGTGTCTTTGCCTAGTAAAATAGTGTTCGTATGCGACGCAAACTGTCTAAAATATATCCCCGCAGCCATAGCAAGGCGCATGGACGTTGCGGCGGATAGTTTTTCGCCGGCTTTGCCGCGGACGCCGTCGGTACCGAATAGTTTCATTATCTTTCCTTTTTTTAAAATTTCTACGGCCTTATCTCTTGAGTATATTTAAAAGGGCTAGCAAAAATAAATGCTCACGGACGACCAGTCCGCTCCGCTTTATTTTTGCGTCGCAACTTTTAAATCTATCTCAAGATATAAAGCCTTATCAACTTTTTGGGTGGCAAACACTGCGTCTTTAAATTTATGGTAAGATAAAATTTGCCCGCCAAATTCCATAAATTCATTAAATTTTCGACCTATTCTATCAAAAAATATCCAAATTTAAGTTGTAAATTTACTCGCTTTAAATTTTACTTAAATTAAGCGGATTTTAAAACTGGTTTTTATATAATCACGGACTAAAATTATGAAAAAGGGACATTATGGCAAACCATAAATCTTCTGAAAAAAGAGCCAGACAGACTATCAAAAGGACTGAAAGAAACAGATTTTACCGCACTAGGCTTAAAAATATCACTAAAGCCGTGCGCGTAGCCGTTGAGGCAGGCGATAAAGAAGCCGCGCTAAACGCGTTTAAAGTGGCAAACAAAGATTTCCACAGCTTCGTTAGCAAAGGCTTTTTGAAAAAACAAACAGCTTCTCGCCGCGTAGGACGCCTTGCAAAACTCGTAAATAAACTATCTGCTTAATCTAAATTTTTAATGTTAGCCGACAAACTGCAGCCTTTTTTGGATCGCTACGACGAGCTCTCTCGTCTGCTTAGCGATCCGTCTATCACAAACGATATCGCAAATATGACCAAGCTCTCAAAAGAGCAATCAAATTTAGAAGATATCGCCTCGGCTGCAAAGTCCTATCTACAAACTCTCGCGGACATCGAGGAGAACAAGGCTTTGCTCGATGACGCCGAGCTTGGCGAACTAGCCAAAGACGAACTCAAAAATCTCGAATCCCAAAAAGAAAATCTCGAAGAAGAGATTAAAATTTTACTCCTTCCAAAAGATCCCAATGACGATAAAAACGTATTTTTAGAGATCCGCGCGGGTACAGGCGGAGACGAAGCGGCGCTTTTTGCGGGCGATTTGTTTAACGCCTACGCCAGGTACGCCGAGCTTCGCGGGTATAAATTCGAGATCGTGAGTCAAAGCGAGGGTAACACGGGCGGCTTTAAAGAGATTATTTTGCTGATAAAGGGCAAGGGGGCATACTCGAGGCTCAAATTTGAGGGCGGTACCCACCGCGTCCAGCGCGTACCAGAGACAGAGAGCCAGGGCCGCGTGCACACTTCTGCGGTCACGGTCGCTATCATGCCAGAAGTCGAAGATAGCGAGATCGAGATAAATCCAAACGACCTTCGTATCGATGTTATGCGCAGCTCGGGACACGGCGGACAGTCGGTAAACACGACCGACTCGGCAGTACGCATCACTCACATCCCGACCGGTATCGTCGTCACGAACCAAGACGGCAAAAGCCAGCACAAAAACAAAGAAGCTGCGATGAAGGTGTTAAAAGCGCGCCTTTACGAGATACAAGAAGAAGAGCGCCTAGCCAAAGAAACCAGCGAGCGCAAAAGCCAAGTCGGCACAGGCGACCGCTCGGGACGTATCCGCACCTACAACTTCCCGCAAAACCGCATTAGCGACCACCGCATAAATTTGACGCTTTACCGCCTCGACGCGATAATGGCGGCGGGACTTTTCGACGAGATTATCGAGCCGCTGATTGCGCATTATCAAGCCGAAGCGATCTCGGACGCTGAAATTTAAGCTACTATAAATTTTACGTAATTTTAAATTTTACTCTACGAGCGGTTGTATTCTAGGGTATTTTTATTAAATTCGTATTTTGATTTTTGCTTTGCGCTACTGCCGTTAAATTTTATAAAACCGTAAACCGATTTTGACAAATAAATTGCGATATTTTAGACGGTCGTGGCGTTTGTTTTGCGGATTGATTTAGTATAAAGAGTTCGCGCCGGTTTTCGTTTGCTAAATCCGAAAATATTTTCTTCCTCTTTTAGACAAATTTAAACCCAGCGTAAATTTACATTGTTGCATTAAGATTTTTAGGCCTGGTAGCCCAAATCAAAATGTCTTAAAAAGCGCCGAGATAAAAGCAAATTTATAAAGTTATTTAGCTACGAAGCCATGCTTTTGGCGTAACTTTGTTTAAGACTCTGCGCTCACGCATAATAGCCGCCGAATTTGACCGCAGACTTTGCTCTTATGCGTCGTTAATTTCTAGCAGACTTTGCAAGCTTGTAGCTTACGTCGGCGCCGAGTTTAAATTTAGCATAGCTTGCTATTAGTTAGATTAGCTTCCGATTTACGCGTAGCTTCTTACGCCAGGATCGTCTCGTCCGACTTTAGCGCCCAGGCGCTAAATTTCGCCGACTGGCACGGGGTGCGGATGTTTGAAAACTCCCCGCGCTACCTCTATGCTTACGTGAAAAGTTACGTCGCTTTACTGGAGGCGCTCAATGGGCAAATTCGGCACTTGCACGGATATGTTTTTGCAAAGATTTAGGTTGAGGCATTTTATCTTTTAAGTCGTTTTAGAACTGTTTAAATTTAATGTGATTTTGCTTCCTTGCGCCTACGTTAATTTAGCTTTGCGGACAAACGAGCGCTTTGTATTTGCCTGTTTAAGTGGCATTTGCTGAACTGCTTACAAAATCGGCCCGAGGCCTTGCAGGCTTTGGTGCATAAAGCGCGCATTTGTAGCTCGGTAGTAACTTCTGAAGCGCTTACGCTAGCTCAAAGCTTTGCGACGTGGCGCTGGCTTGCAGGTAAAGCGCCGACCTTTTTAGCCTTGCAAAATTGGCAACGCAGTCGCCTTTGCTACGGTAAAACGCGGGCTAAATTTTACCGGTTAAAATTTGCACGATAGTTTCGGGCAAAATTTCATGCTCTATCTCGTGGATTTTAGCCTCGTAAGCTTCAAAGCTCATTCCTACTCCCTTTTCAAACGCACGCTGAGCGATGATCTTGCCGCCATCTAGCTCCTCGCTGACCCAGTGCACGCTCACGCCGCCCACCTTCATATCGCTATCAAAGCTCTCTTTTATGGCATGCGCGCCCTTAAAAAGCGGCAGCAGCGACGGGTGCAAATTTATCGCGCGAATCTGCCTCGTAAAAACTGGCGTGAGGATGCGCATAAAGCCCGCAAGCACCGTTAGATCGACGTTGGCACGCTTTATCTGTGCTACGACCGCGGCGTCAAACTCTTCTCTAGAGGCAAAATTAACGTGCTCGGTAACGACGCTTTGCAAGCCGTATTTTGCGGCTTTTGCTATGCCGCCTGCGTTAGCTTTATTTGTTAGCGTTAGCGCGACCTCGATCTTGGTTTCGCCAAAAACTTTGCCGTGCAACCTCTCTAAAATCGCCTCCAAATTTGAGCCGCCGCCACTAAATAAAACCGCTATTTTTTTCGTAAGCATTTGAGTCCTTTGATGATGTCCGCGGCTGTGAGCGCGTAGTCGTTGATTTTGATTTCGAGGGCGGCTAACGCGTGAGCCAGCGTCCCGCTGATCGCGGCATTTAGCGGGTCGTAACTCTGCGCCAGTAGCCCCGCGATGATACCGCTTAGCGCGTCTCCGCTACCGCCTTTTGCGAGTGCGGCGCTACCGTGCGTCATGACGTAAACCTCGCCGCCTTGCGCGATTAGCGTATTTGCGCCCTTTAACACAAGCACGCATTTAAAATTTCTGCTAAAAATTTGAGCGAGTTTGAAGCGATTTTTTTGCACTTCGCTAGCGTCAAATTTGCCAAGATTTCCAAGCTCTAGCAGGCTCGCAAACTCCTTTGGATGCGGCGTTATCACGACGTTTTTGCTATTTAAAAGCTCAAGCGTGCACAGCTCGTAGCAAAGATCGGCGTCGATAACGAGCGCATCTTTTGTTTTTAGCTCGCTAAAAAGCTCGCCTTTTTGCGCCTTATCAAGCTTGCCAAGCCCCATGCCGACGGCTCCGACTCGCATTTTGGGCGTTATGCGGGCGCTTTGCATCAAAACGGGCTCGAGGTCTAAATTTTCGCCCACGACGCTAACGAGTCCCGCACCGATAGTTAGCGCGGCAAGTCCCGCTATACGCGCCGCTCCGCCCTTTTCGCCGCTAACGACAAACACATGCCCAAAGTCGCCCTTATTAGCGTTTTGCTTTACGCGAAAAGGCAAATTTAAATCGCTTTTTCCAAGCCTATAAAAACTCGTCCCCGTCTCGTACAGCTCGCGAGAAAGGCCCAAATTTGCGACCTTTACGCACCCGACGAAATCCTTTGCAAAGTCGCTATAAAGCGCCGGCTTTAGCGCGCCCATCGTCACGGTCGTGTCGGCCCTAAAGACCGCGCCTTGCGGCATGCCGTTTTTATCGAGACCGCTTGGGATGTCGCAGGCGAGTTTGTAGGCGGATTTTTCGTTTAGCGTATTTATCAATTTTATCGTTCGCTCGTCTAGCTCGCGGCTAAGTCCTGTTCCGAAAATCCCGTCGATAATGCAGTCAAATTCGCCGATTTCCGTCAAATTTGAGATCAAATTTACGCCGCATTTTAGCGCTCTGGTTAGCTCGGTTTTTGAGATTTCATTTTGTTTATCGCTCGCTAAAAACGCGAAACAATCAAATTTATCGCCCAAAAGCCTAAGCGCGGCGAGTACGTCTGCGCCGTTATTTCCGTTGCCGACTACGCCTAAAATTTTACGGCGTTTGGTCGATGATTTTTTGAACTTGTTTCGCACGGCGCGAGCTAACGCATTTGCGGCGTTTTGCATCAGCACTTCGGTGCTAAGCCCAAACTCGCTTACGGCCCTAGCGTCAAGCTCCGCCGTATCCCAAAATAGCTTTTTCATGCGCCCTCCTGCTTCACTCGGTAGCTCAAAGCCTCCAAGATATGCGGTTTTTTAATGATACGCGAGCCTTCGATATCGGCGACCGTGCGGGCGACTTTTAGGGTTTTGTTTATAGCGCGGCGACTGAGCGAAAATCTCTGCGTCGCGTGATCTAGCGCCCCGCTCGCCTCGTCATCGCAAATGCAAAATTTAGCGATCTCTTCGTCGCTAAGCTTGCCGTTTAGCTCGCTTTGCGCGCGCGAAATTTGCGTCTCAAACACGCGTAGCACGGTATCTTGCATAGATTCGCTCGTGACGTCGCTTTTATCATCGGCGCTCACCTCGTCCATCTGTACGTGAAGGTCGATGCGGTCTAGTACGGGTGCCGAGATACGCGATTTATAGCGTTTAATCTCAAGCTCCGAGCATTTGCACTCTAGATTTTTAGAGAGGAGATTGCCGCAAGGACACGGGTTCATCGCGGCTACGAACATAAATTTAGTCTCGTACGTGATTTTTGAATTTACGCGCGAGATGTTGATTTTATAGTCCTCGAGCGGCTCGCGTAGACTCTCTAAAATTTGGGGCGCAAAGTGCGGAAGCTCGTCAAAAAATAAAATCCCGCCGTTAGCTAGCCCGACCTCGCCGATCCTAGCCGAGCTCGATCCGCCGCCAAATATCGAGCTACGCGTGCTCGTGTGATGAGGCGAGCGAAAGGCTCGCAGGGCTGAAAATTCGCTCTCTTGCTGATTTAGCGAGCTATAAGCGCAGCTAAGCAAAATCTCATCCAAGCTTTGCGGCGGCAAAATGTATCGCAGGCGCTTGGCGCTCATGCTCTTACCGCATCCGGGGCTTCCCTCAAAGATAACGTTGTGCATGCCGCAAGCAGCCACCAAGCAGGCTCTTTTTGCTCTGCGCTGGCCTTTGACGTCGCTAAAATTTAGCTCGAAATTTTGATTTTTTACGAAGCTTTTTTCGCCGATTTTGATTAAATTTGAAAAAAGCGGATGAACGCTACCGACCTTGCGCGAGGCGGCAAATTTGGGCTCTAGGAAAAATTTGATCGCTTCGGCTAAATTTGAAACGGCGTAAATTTCTAAATTCGGTATCGCGCCCGCTTTTTGCGCTATCTCTTGCGGGATCAGCACGCGAGAGCCGGGTGCTTTGGCGCTTAAAAAAAGCAAGATAGAAAAAAGACTCGCCGTGCTTTTGACGCCGCCGTCAAGCCCCAGCTCGCCAAATACAAAAATAGGCTCGAAGTCGCGCTCTTTTTGCAAGGCGATTAAAAGCGCGATGGACAGATCAAAGTGGCTGCCTGATTTTGGCATATCGGACGGGGATAAATTTATGATGATTTTTTGCGCGGGAAAAGAGAAATTTAGCGACAAAAGCGCTGACTTTACGCGTTCGGCACTCTCTTTGATCGAAGCTCCCGCAAGCCCTACGATATTAAGTGCGGGCAAACCGCGGTTAAAACTGGACTCGACGTCCACAAGCCGCAATTCGTCGTTATAAGTGGCGCATTTTAGGGCTTTCATGCGTTTTTTTGCTTTTTATACTCTTTGTCGAATTTTTTGCGTTTGTTGTAGCCGATGCGCTCGATAAAAAGGTGTCCGTCTAGGTGGTCCATCTCGTGCTGGATCGCAACCGACAAAAGCCCGCCTGCCTCAAGCTGTTGGCGCTGTCCGAAGCGGTCTTGATACTCTAGTGTTATAAATTCGGCTCTTTTTACGTCCTCGTAGTATCCCGGCACGCTAAGGCAGCCTTCTTGGTAGATTATCTCGCCCTCTTTGCGTAAAATTTTGGGATTTATGATTTCTAGCAGATCCTCTTTGCGCTGTTCTTTACTCTCTTCGTCAACTAAATTTACGATCAAAATTCGCTTAGCCTCACCCGTCTGGATAGCGGCTAGTCCGATGCCGTTTTTAGCGATCATGGTTTCATACATATCGTCTAAAAATTTATGCAACTCTTCGTCAAAAACCTTAACTTCAAGCGATTTGACGAAGAGTTTTTTGTTCGGATAGGTTAGGATTTCTAGTATCATTTGCCGCCCTCGCCGGGTAGGATAAGGTAGCGTTTACCGTCTTTACCGGTGTCCTTTAGCGCATCAAGCGCGCTAGAAAGCAGCTCCTCGACGGTCTTTTGTCCGCCCAGAGCGCAGGCTACTACCTCCATATCAAAATCGATCTTTTCGTCGTTTAGCATAAAAGAGGTGCCGTAAAACATCTCCGTTATACGTTCACACGCCTTTTGCGCGCCGACGATATCGGTATGGCGCATCAGCATCGCAAAACACCCGTCGCCGTAATGCGCCAAAATATCGCTGCGCCTTGAGGTACGAAGTAGCATACGCGAGATATTTTTTAACACCGCATGCTTGCCTTTTGAGCCGATGTCTTGCAGCGAGGTTTCTTTTGGTTTGATTAGCATCAGCGAGGATTTGTAGCCGTATTTTTGGATATTACCGACCTCCATTTCCAGCGTCTTTAGGAAAAATTTTCGGTTATAGATATCAAATTTTGGATCATAGACGGACTGTTCTTCTACTATCTTAAAAACTTTGCCGACCTCATCGTAGCTGGTTTTTATGACCTCGATATGCTTATCCATCAGCGTATTTAGCTTGGCTAGATCATCGCTAAATGCGTTAAAAACGCTTTGATTAGCCAGCAAATTTCCGTTTGGATCGAGGCTGTCTAGGCGTTTTTTAACGACGGTTTTTAGTACGGATAGATTTTTATAAATGAGCGCGACGGCTTGCAACATACTTTTTATCTGTATAAAGCTATTTTTTACCTCGCGCTCGATGCTGATTTGCCTATCGTCTTCTAATCTACCGATTTCATCTTCTATTTTGATGATTTCTCCGACTTTTTTTTTGAAGTCGTCAGGTTGCTTTTCGAGTATTTTTTCAAAAAATATTGAATAATTTTTGGGTATTGAGGGGATATTTTCCTCAGCTAGCTCTTTTATGATAGCCTCGGAAAATCCGTAAATACCCATATCGCCGCCGTTATCCTCGCCTTTTCCCGCGCCGACGCGTCCAGGATTTTGTGCGCTTTGCGGGAGCTGCTTTTCGCTTTTTTTGTCGTCTATCTTTAGCAAAATTTACTCTTTATTTAAAGCTTTTTTCCAAAACCTTATCTATCAGTCCGTATTCTTTAGCCTCCGTAGAACTCATGAAAAAGTCCCTGTCGGTGTCTTTTTGGATTTTAGCTAGTTTTTGACCCGTATTTTTAGCTAGGATCGCGTTTAAAATTTCTTTCATACGCAAGATTTCCTTCGCCTGGATCTCTATATCCGTTGCCTGTCCGCGCGCGCCGCCTAAAGGCTGGTGGATCATGATGCGCGAATTTGGCAGCGCATAACGCTTGCCCTGCGCGCCGCAGCTAAGCAAAAATGCACCCATAGACGCCGCCTGACCTATACAGATCGTGCAGACGTCGGGCTTGATGTAGTTCATCGTATCGTAAATGCTAAATCCGCTCGTTATCACGCCGCCGGGGCTGTTTATATATAGATATATGTCTTTGTCCGGATCTTCAGCCTCTAAAAATAGCATCTGAGCCACGATCGCAGACGCCATGCCGTCCTCGATCTCGCCGCTAAGCATTATTATGCGGTCTTTTAGCAGGCGCGAGTAGATGTCGTAGCTTCTCTCGCCCTTGCTCGTGCGCTCGATGACGTAGGGGATGTAGTAGCTCATTACTCCGCCTTTTTCTCTTTTTTATCGTTTTTCTCGCTCTTTAGCGCGAACATCTCGTTAAATAGCTTCTCCTCGATCATCGACATTTTGATCGCAGGTAAAATTCCTTGATTTTTGTAGTTTTCAAGGTGCTGTTTCGGATCTATGCCCGAGCGGTACGCCTCAAAATACACCGCTTGGATCAGCTCTTGGTCGCTTACTTTTATGCCTCTGCGGCGCGCTAGCTCGTCTATTATAAACGTTAGCTTCACGCTTTTTACCGCGTCGTCTCGGTATGTCTCGCGCTGTTTGGTTAGAGCGTCTTTGTCCTCTCTAAATTTAGCCATCTGCTCAGGCGTAAAGCTGCTCCAAGCGCCGCGGAACTGCATATCCATCTCTTGCTCTACGATATTTTTCGGCACGTCGAAGTTAAATTTAGCCACGATCGCGTCGGCAAATTTAGGCTTTAGCTCTTCGTTTACGTTTTTAGCGTGCTTGTCGGCTTTGATTTGCTCTTTTAGTCTCTCTTCAAATAGCTCGACGCTTACCTTTTCCTCGCCCGGCATGATACGCTTTAGCGTATCTTCGTCGATCTCTTCAGGCACTTTTTTGCCTTGGATTTCGTGTAGTTTTACCTTAAACGTCGCGTCTTTGCCCGCAAGGTGCGCAGCGCCGTACTCGGCCGGAAATTTAACCTTCACGTCGCGCTCTTCACCGACTTTTAGCCCGATCATGCCGTCCTCAAAGCCCGGTATAAACTGTCCCGAGCCGATTTCTAGCAGGTAGTTTTCGGCTTTGCCGCCCTCAAACGCAGCGCCGTCTACAAAGCCCTCAAAGTCAAATTTGGCAAAATCGCCCTTTTCAAGCGCGGCTTTTTCCACTTTTTCTAGCGGAGCCATCATTTTTAAAATTTCGTTTTTTCTCTCGTCGATCTCTTTTTTCGTTACGCGCGGCGCGCTGACGCTCTCTATCAGCTCCTCGTAGCCGTCGATGTTTATGATGGGTTTAAACGAGATTTCGATCTCTGCGTCGATCTCGTTCTCGCCCCTGTCGAATTTCGTCACGATCGGCTCGCCGATAACCTCTTCAAATTTTCTATTTAGCTCTTTTAGACCTGCGTCGATCGCGTCTTTTAGCGCGTCTTGCTCGGCATCGGCGGTTAGCTCTTTTTCGTAACGTTTTAGAACTACGTTTACAGGCACTTTGCCCGCTCTAAATCCGTCTATTTTCATATTTTTCGCAGCTTTTTTAGCGGCGTTTTCGAGTTTGGCTTTTACGTCCGCGCTCGGTATTTTCGCACTTAGCGAAGCATTTACGGCGTCGATCGCCTTGGTTTTGATTTGCATTAAATTCCTTTAAAAAATAAAAATTTCCTAGAGTGTAGCAAAATTTTCCTTATTCATAGTATAAATTTAAGCGCGCGAAAGGCGAATTTAAGTAAAATCATTTATCAAATTTAAACAGGCGAAATTTAAACCAGGAACGCAAATGCAAAAAAATTTAGAAAATGAGGATTTAAAAAAAGAAAAGTTTGAAAGCTGCGTCGAGCAGATGCTAAATCTAGTCGGCGAAGACCCGCACAGAGAGGGGCTAGCTAAAACTCCCGAGCGCGTTTTTAAAGCTTACGAGTTTTTAACGAGCGGCTACTGGCAAGACCCAAAAGTCGTGCTAAACGACGCGCTGTTTGATAGCTCAAATAACGAAATGGTGCTCGTGCGCGATATCGAATTTTATAGCCTTTGCGAGCATCATTTGTTGCCGTTCTTCGGGCGCGTGCACGTAGCCTATATTCCAAATCACAAGGTCGTGGGCCTTAGCAAAATCCCGCGCATGGTAAATATCTTCGCCCGCCGCCTACAGATCCAAGAGCAGCTTACAGAGCAGATCGCACAGGCTGTGCAAGAGGTCATCAAGCCAAAAGGCGTGGGCGTCGTCATCGAGGCGCGCCACATGTGCGTGGAGATGCGAGGCGTGGGCAAGATCAACTCGACCACGACTACATCGGCGCTGCGAGGATGTTTTTTAAATAGCAGCGAGACTAGGCGCGAGTTTTTCTCCCTTATAAATTCGCACAAAGAAGTGAGATTTTAGTGGGTTTAGATAGCTTAAAATCAAAACTGGGCGCAAATTTATCTCTCTCTAGCGTCTTTGGCGTGATCGAGCGAATTTCCGCTACGACAATAGAGATTTCGGGACTGCGCCCCAGCATAGGCGACATCGTGCAAATTTGCGCTAAAGATAGGAGCAAAAGCGGACTAGCGATGGTGACCGAGGTGCGGCAAAATACCGCACTAATCTCGCCTTTTGGCTTTGTAGAAGGCTACAAGATCGGCGACTTCGTCTATCAAAGCGACCAAGGCATGAAAATCCCCGTGGGCGACGCTCTTTTAGGGCGCGTAGTCGATCCGTTTATGAATCCAAAAGACGGCAAAGGCGCGATCGCCACAACCGAGTACGCACCGATAATGCGCGCTCCGATCGATGCGATGAAGCGCGGGCTGATAGATGAAATTTTTAGCGTCGGGGTTAAAAGCATAGACGGACTGCTAACCTGCGGTAAAGGCCAAAAACTGGGCATTTTTGCAGGTTCTGGCGTAGGTAAAAGCACGCTCATGGGCATGATAGTAAAAAACTCGCAAGCACCGATCAAGGTTGTCGCGCTTATCGGCGAGCGCGGCCGCGAAGTGCCGGAGTTTATAGAGAAAAATTTACGCGGCGACTTAAGCGGTACCGTCGTTATCGTAGCCACTAGCGACGATAGCCCGCTGATGCGAAAATACGGCGCCTTTTGCGCGATGAGCGTGGCCGAATACTTCAAAAACCAAGGCAAAGACGTGCTTTTTATCATGGATAGCGTGACCAGGTTTGCCATGGCGCAGCGAGAGATCGGGCTGGCGTTAGGCGAACCGCCGACGTCCAAGGGCTACCCGCCCTCCGTGCTAACCCTACTGCCTCAGCTGATGGAGCGTGCGGGCAAAGAGGAAGGCAAGGGTAGTATAACGGCCTTTTTCACTGTGCTAGTAGACGGCGACGACATGAGCGATCCGATAGCCGACCAGAGCCGCTCGATCCTAGACGGCCACATCGTGCTTAGTCGTGAGATGACGGACTTTGGCATCTATCCGCCCATAAACATCCTAAACTCCGCCTCGCGCGTGATGAGCGACATCGCGACCAAAGAGCACAGAGCAAACGCCGCCAAGCTAAAGCGCCTCTACTCGCTCCTCAAAGAAAACGAAGTGTTGCTACGTATCGGCGCGTATCAAAAAGGCAGCGACAAAGAGCTAGACCTTGCCATCTCAAAAAAAGAATTTATAGATAACTTCCTAAAACAAGACGCCGAAGAGGGCTTTAGCTTCGAGCAGACGCAAGAACTGCTAGGCGGGATAAATTAGCCTCAAATTTGCAAAAAAGGCAAAAATGAAAAAAATTTTAGCGATGTTGCTTCTAGGCTTGCTCGGCCTTGAAGCTAAGATAATCGGGCAGGGTGAGCTAGCGGACTACGGGCTGGTTTTTGCGGACGGCAGTGCCGTGGATAAAGACGGCAACATAAAAGCCGTAGGTAAAAATTTTATGGTCACGGGAAGCTTTTCCGACGGTCTTTGCGTGGTTTTTATAGGCGAACAGACCTTTTTTATGGACGAAAACGGCAGATTCGCCGTGCGTTTGGCGCCCGGTACGGGCTTTAAAACCAGCTTTACCGAGGGGCTAGCAGCCATCGTCAAAAACGGTAAATTCGGCTTCATAGACAAAACGGGCAGGGTCGTGGTAGAACCCAAATTTGACTATACGGGTATAGCTTTTGGAGACGGCGCGATGATTGTAGGCGAGATGAAATACGGCAGGATGAAATACGGCTACGTGGATAAAAACGGCAAAACTATCATTCCTCCGCACTACGACGAGGCAACGTATTTTTCCGAAGGGTTAGCCTCGGTGCGTATCGCCGATAAATGGAGCGTGATAGACAAAAGCGGCGCTACCGTTTCAAAGCTAAATTTGGGCCGCCCGGTAACTTTTACGGAAGGCTTGGCGCCCGTAAAATTTAACGGACTCTACGGCTTTGTAAACAAGGACGCAAACATCGTTATAGAGCCTAAATTTGAATTAGCGTCGCTCTTTAGCGAAGGGCTGGCGGCCGTAAAGTCGGGGGGCAAATGGGGTTTTATAGACAAAAGCGGAAATTTTGCGATAGAGCCGCGTTTTGACGAAGTAAATCACTTTAAAGAAGACCGCGCCGTAGTGAGGGTCGGCGAACTGTGGGGCGTTATAGATAAAAGCGGTAAATTTATCCTTGAGCCGCAAAAATTCGACTATATATTTGACGAGTTTTACGGCGGAATGTTAAATTTCAGCGTAAATAGAAAAAGCGGTTGCCTAGACGTAGACGGCAAGGTCGCCATAGAACCGAAATTTGACGACATATACGTTTTTGAGGGCGACGCGACGGCCGCTAGCGTAGACTACAAACGCTTGTTTATCGACAAAAAGGGCCGAATTTTGCCTATTTCTTACTACTTTGAGATAGAAGATTGAGTCAAATAGCGTAAAGGATGAAATTACCGCTTAGCGAGATTTTGCGGGGCGGTAAATTTAAATCCGCGTAAAAAGCAAGTAAAAATCGGCGCGGTGACTAAATGCCTAAACGATAGGCGAAACGGCTATTTTAAGTAAATTTAGGGCGGATTCGCACGAGAGTTTGCGAATTTAACAAAAATCAAATAAAACGGAAAAAGAATGCGAAATTTAATAAAAACCGCGCTTGCAAGCGCGCTAATACTTAGCGGCTGCGCGAGCGGTAAAAACTACGCAAATCCGCATCTAGCGCAGCTAAAAGGGCAACATATCCTAGCCCTCGTAGACCGCGCGGATTTTGCCGACGTTTGCATGCGAGAGGACGGATCTAAGGTTTATTATTTGCAAAATAGCGCAAAAAGCGGCGAGCCGGGGCGGGCTTGCGACGAGACGGCGCCTAGCAAACTAAACGCGGCGTTTTTCGTCACCGACGAGGACGGCGTCATAACGGGCTACGACGAGATAGGGGGCGAGCCCGTAGCTAACTACGAGCCGATGTTTGCGGATCTGTTTAGCCCGCTAAAGGACGAGCGGTGAGGCTTGCGCTTTGGCTAACGATACTTGCGGTAAATCTCGCCTCGGGCGAGCTTTTTGACGCCGTTAAAGGCGAGTATTTAAGGCTTTTTAACGAACAAAACTACGGCGCCGCGCTAGAAATCGCTTTGCAAGCCGCAGAGGGCGCAGACGCGCAGGCGCAGCTAGAGGTGGGCTATGTTTATGAGACGATTTACGGGGATTATGTTCGCGCGGTGCGCTACTACAAGCTCTCCGCAAGCGGCGGCGAACCCCAAGCGGCGCTAAATTTGGGCTATTTGTTTTTGCGGATGAGCGATTATTCGCGCGCGCTAGGCTATATCGGCGAGGCTTTGGAGCGGCAGGAGGCGCTTGGCAGCGAGCGTTCGGCGGACGGGTATTATCGCCGCGGCATGGTTATGCTAGATCCGCGCAGAGGCAAGCTTTATGACCCAAAGGCTGCTGTTGTGGACTTTGCTAACGCCGCGAGTCTAGGCGGAGCGGACGGGACGTTTATGCTGGGCGTTTGCTACGGCCTTGGCGTAGGCGTGAGCGCGGACGAGCAAAAAAGCGACGAACTCGTAGAACAAGCCGCCGGCCTAGGCAGCGAGGATGCGCGCAAGGTTTTAAGCGGCTTTGCTAGCATTGCGGACTTTGTTGTTAAATAGCCCTTTGCGGCGTTTTGCCGCGGCGAGGGCAGCTTTGATTTGAGGTTAAATTTAAGTGGCAAAGCATTGCTAAAACTAGGCAAGCGCCCGCAAAACAAAATCGGCGCAGGAGTTTAGCTCGTTTGCAAAAAGCGGACGAAATCGCAACCATTTTAAGATGCGCGCTCTGGTTTTAAAGGCTAAATTTAGGGCGTGAGGCATGTCGGTAAATTTAGCTATCTTTGCGCAAACAAGCGCAATACAAGGAGAAAATTTGAGTAGAAATTATGACGAAAATCCGCTGGTTTTACAGGATGATTTTTACCGCATCGCACTTGGCTGCGCATTTTTATTTAGTGCTAACTTTTTTATGGCGTTTTTGATATTTTTTAGTGGTATAGTGGACTGGCAAAGCGGCTCATTTTGGGAGGTTTTCAGAGCCGAAGCGATGCGAGACGGCAGATTTGTTTCGATGTTTATAGGGGTTATTTTTGGAAATGTTTTAGCTGCCGCCGACCTAGTCAAAAAGCTCAAAAATCCCTCGCTCGTTTACCTTTACGAGGATAAAATTTACCAAACCAAAAAAGGAATAACGATAAATTTGACAGATATCGCCCAAATGCGAAAATCGCCCTATCAAATTTTAGGAGCGATACCGAAAAATCCGCTTTCCGCGATAGTGATCCCGTTTATGTTCGTCTTGGCTGCATTTATTTTTTATGTGCTGATTTTTATAGCTAGATGCGTGCTTAGAGCCTTTGACAAAGACGTAAATTTAAGCTACTTTTGCAACCTTGCCATGTTTAGCGAGACTGGCGTTATAAATATTTATTTCATCTCAAAATCAGACTACGCCGCGATGAGGGAGTACTTTAGGGCGAAACTAGGCACCAATATCGCGGACGCACCCTGGACGATCAAATTTTACGACGCTAGGAACCTTCAACGGCTTTAAATTCGGCGGCCGCTTTGTTCGTCTTACATTAAATTTACCGAGCAAATATACGATTTATCCTGGATCGCCGCTAAATTTACATCTTAAAGACGCGGGTTTTGCGCGCCGAGATTTCACCACCTTTGTCTCAAGTTTGCGGCACGAGTTTTGATTTACTGCGTTCGGTCGCCGACTTTCTCGGTTTGGTTTCTACAAATTTCATTGACCTGCTCGCCTTCGCCGTTTCGCAAGATAACCTCGTAGTCTATGTACTCGCTTCCTTTGTCAAGCCCGCCCAAATCTCTAAATTTCGACAATATTATTTCAAAGGATTTTACGTCGTCTAGGGTAAATTCGTCGCTTATTTTAGCGTATTTGAAATTTTTACTAGGAAGCATATAAAAATCTCTAAATTTTTGTTTTAAATTTAGCGTGTAAATCGTTGTGGACGCAGCACCGTTATCGCAATCATTGACTTTACTCTCATCAAAGGCAAGCGCGAGGCAAATTTCATCCCCGCAAACGACTTTTGTATCTTTAGCGAGGCTATTTACGCGCACGGTTTGTTGCCATCCCTCGCCCTTAATCTCAAAGGTATTGCGAGCGAGTTTTTTGGCTATTTTGTCTCCGCCGTAGCCTCTTGCCTCAAGCTTATCAGGCCGAACAAGACAAGGCTCATTAGGATTTTTAGGAAAACTTTCAAGCGGGATTTGAAGCCCTCTTATGGCATTTAAATTTTCCTCAGTGCCTTGCGGAGCTGCAAAAGAGGTACCCCTCATAGAGTGTAGATTAAAGAAGCCGATAAATTTCCTCGTGGCTATATGCGCGGTTTGAGAAAATATCTTGGCTTCATCCTCAAAAAGCGAAATATCGTAGATGCCGTATTCATAATATTTAAGTTCTCTTCTTACCCACATCTCATCTGGCGAGCGGTCGATCTCGTCGTATCCATAGTAGCGCCCCGGCATATCTTTTTGCAAAAAAAGGTCTTCTTTCCTCTCGTCTTTATATCTAAGTCAGACTCCGGTTTCGTTTTTAACATATAAATGGTCAAATTTTATGCCTTTTGCAAATCTGCCTTTTCCAAGCCAAAATACGGGTCTTTTTTCTAGGGGCGGCAAAGCGGCGACGGGAGGCAAATTTTGCAGCTCTTTTTCAAATTCTTCATCGATATAATCGCAAGCGCTAGTGGGCATACTAGGATCGCAGCCTTCTGGCGTATCGGATGAAAAAAGCGAGATTAGAGCCAAAAAACATACAAATAGCGTGAAAATTATGTAAGCGACGCCTACAAACCAGGCAATAATTCTTAAAATTCCTTTGAAGACTTTCATATCTAAATTTTATCCCATCTTGTCTAAAAAACCGCAAATTTTAACTTCAAATTTGCCTTTTCGTCGCGTCAAATTTAGGTTTCTTTCGCCGAATTTCATCAAAAATGCGAAATTTCTAATTTTTAAATTTTCTAAAACCTTAAGAAATCAAACTAAGTTTAGGATATATTTTATCTTTTTATATCAAATTTGACCGAAAGACCGACGTTTTGCTCATTTGATAAGGAATTTCAATATATAAACTCTATCAAAAACTAGCTAAATTTGAAAAAACTAAGCTAAAATTTTAATCAAAAATTTATAAAATTTGTTATATTATCCTCGCGAAAATAAAAGGGATAAAATATATCCTAATTGATAAAGGTCAAGCGTGAGAGTATATCTAGACAACAATGCCACGACGATGGTCGATCCCGAAGCTTTCGAACTTATGAGGCCGTTTTTTTGCGAAAAATACGGCAACCCAAACTCGCTTCATAGATTCGGCTCCGAGACTCACCCCGCGCTTCGCCGTGCGATGGACCAGCTCTATGCCGGCATAAACGCGAGCGATAGCGACGATATCGTGGTAACGAGCTGCGCCACCGAGAGCAACAACTGGGTGGCTAAGGGCGTGTTTTTCGATCATATATTAAATAAAGAAAAGGATCACGTCGTAATCAGCGCCGTCGAGCATCCGGCGATCGCGGCGACGTTTGAGTCGCTCAAGAAATACGGCGTGCGCGTGAGTTACGTACCCGTAAACGAAAACGGTCTGCTCGATCCAAATGATCTAAGAAAGCTCATCGACGATAAAACCGCGCTCGTTAGCATCATGTGGGCAAATAACGAAACTGGCACGATTTTCCCGATCAAAGAGTGCGCACAGATCGCTCACGAATACGGCGCGCTGTTTCACACCGACGCGACGCAAACCGTCGGCAAGATCAAGATAAACGTGCGCGAGATGGGCATGGACTTTATGAGCTTTTCTGCGCATAAATTTCACGGACCAAAAGGCGTTGGCGGCCTGTATATCAAGGACTCGCAAAAGCTAACGAGCTTGCTCCACGGCGGCGAACACATGGGCGGTAGACGCAGCGGGACGCTTGACGTCGCTGGTATCGTGGGCATGGCGCAAGCGTTGGAAAACAGCAACAAGCTAATCGAGTTTGAAAATCTGCACGTAAGGCGCCTGCGCGATAAGCTCGAGGACGCGCTGCTACAGCTGCCCGACGTCTCGGTCGTGGGAGAGCGCGCTCACAGGCTGCCAAACACCATCCTAGCCGCCGTAAAAGGCGTCGAGGGCGAGGCGATGCTATGGGATCTAAATCAGGCCGGTATCGCGGCGTCTACGGGCTCGGCGTGCGCGTCCGAGACGCTAGAGAGCAACCCGATAATGGAAGCCATCGGCGCTAGTAGCGATCTGGCACACACGGCGCTAAGGCTGTCGCTGTCGAGATTTAATACCGAAGAAGAGATCGACTACGCGATAGAGCATATCAAAAAGGCGGTGGAGAGGTTAAGGGGCATATCAAGCACGTACGCCTATAACCCTAACAGCAAGTAGCGGCTTGTATTTTGAGTGCTTTTTGCGGAGCTTGCTAAAATTTAGCTCGGCGGACTACTTGTCCAGCCTACGCTAAATTTTACCTGCGCAACCCCAAAAATTATCTCAAAATACTTTGCCTTAACAATTTAAATTTCATAAATTTGGTTCAAATTTGGGTTTTTAAAAGCCCAAATTTGAGTTAAATTTAAAAGGAAGCGGGCGGCAGTATCGCGAGATGGATTTGAATGTTGTGAAGCAAAAATGAGCAAGGCTAACCAAATAGGTTGCCGCAGCGATATTTTTGCAAGCTCATTCAAAGACGCTCGCGAGACAACGCCTCTAAAAAGGAAATAAAATGGCAAAAAATAATCTAATCGGCGGTTCGATTTGGGACGAATACTCCCAAAACGTCCAAGACCGCATGAACAATCCCAAATTTATGGGCGAGATAACACAGGACGAGGCAAAAGCAAGAGGCGGCAAACTCATCGTAGCGGACTTTGGCGCCGAAAGCTGCGGCGATGCGGTAAGGCTGTATTGGCTCGTGGATGAGAAAACCGACCGCATCATGGACGCTAAATTTAAGAGCTTTGGCTGCGGCACTGCGGTGGCTAGCTCAGATACGATGGCTGAGCTTTGCATCGGCAAGACCGTGGATGAAGCGGTCAAAATCACAAACATCGACGTGGAAAAAGCCATGCGCGACACACCCGACGTCCCAGCTGTTCCGCCTCAAAAGATGCACTGTTCGGTCATGGCCTACGACGTCATCAAGGCCGCAGCGGCACAGTATAAGGGCGTGGATCCGGAGCATTTCGAGGACGAGATCATCGTGTGCGAGTGCGCGCGCGTGAGCCTAGGCACGATCAAAGAGGTCATCCGCCTAAACGACCTACACACGGTCGAGGAGATCACGCAATACACCAAAGCAGGCGCCTTTTGCAAATCCTGCGTGCGCCCGGGCGGACACGAAAAGCGCGAGTATTATCTCGTAGATATCCTCGCAGACACTAGAGCCGAGATGGAACAGGAGAAAAAGCAAGCCCTCATCGACGCGCAGGCCGCGGGTAAATTTGACGACGTGAGCTTTGAAAATATGACCGTCGTGGGTCAGTTAAAGGCCATCGAGAGCGTCATAGATAGGGATATCCGCCCGATGCTGATGATGGACGGCGGTAATATGGAAATCCTCGATTTGCAAAAGGACGCCGAGGGCAAATTTGACGTCTATATCAGGTATATGGGCGCTTGCAGCGGCTGCGCGAGCGGTGCGACGGGCACGCTATATGCGATCGAAAACGTACTGCAAGAAAACCTCAGTCCAAATATCCGCGTCCTGCCTATCTGATCTGTTTTGGACCGCAAATTTGATGCGGCTTAGGGCTCAATTTTGCGCTAAATTCGGGCGGTTATTTTAGCCGTCCGAGAAGCTAGTCGCAAATTATTATAAAAGATAGATTATTTTGGGGCGAGAATCTAGCCGCAAGTATTAATTTCGGGAATTATCCCGAAATTAAGCTCTTTTATTTTCTAGGCGGTTTAAAACGGGCTTTAAAAACTCGTCAAATTCGTCCTGCGTTAGCACTCTTTTGCCTAGTTTTTCCTTGCACTCTTTGCCAAGCTCGCACAAAACCTCTCGGTTTGCTATACTTTGAGCCTTGCCGTGTCTTGCTAGTACGGTGTTTAGCTCGTGTTCTTCGGAAAAGTTAACCAACTCTCGATCTGTTGCCATTTTAGCTCCTTTGTTAAGAATTTTTGCAGATTATACAATTTTTAGCTTTAAAATTTAGCTAAATTTAGCGCCGAATTTGGATACTGAATTTGCCTTGCGGTAGCGATCTTGCCGCAGAATTTAGTCTAAATTTACTTACAAATGCTCAAATTTCTTGCTAAGCAAACAACGGCCGTTACGGGTAGCATCGGAATTAGCGGCAGATGCGAGCAAAAAGCATCGTAGCAATAAGCGCGCTTAAAAGCAATTGCCTAAAATTCGCAAATGTAAATCTAATCAAGCGATAAATTCGGCGTTTTTTAAATTTTCAGGGATTTGCGCTAAGGTTTTGCTGTATTCCAGCGCTTCGGCCTCCTCGTTGCTTTGAGCTAACTTATCTTGGCGGCTTGTATCGTCAATTTTAGGCTCAAATTTAGTCGCTTTGGCGATTTTATCTTTTTGCGTTTGCATTTTTTCATCCTTTTCAAATTTAACCCAAAAAACGTTTGTCCCGAATTTCAATTTGCGAAATTAAATTTTTCTACTTCATTTATCAAAATACCTAAAATTCCGATAATCGTTAATGTAGAATATTTTAGTGACAAAGTTAGATTTTTGCATATTCGGTTTTTAAGTTTTATGAAAGTTTAAGTTGTTAATATTCGCTCAGATTTTAATACGAAATCAAATTTAATCACAAAGGAAAACGCAATGTTTAGCGCAAGAAATCAACTACAAGCTCAAATCACGGAGGTAAGAGAAGGAGCGGTAAACTCTCTAGTAGTAGCAAAGTTACAAGGCGGAGAGACAGTAAAAGCAACCGTAACCGTAGATAGCCAAAAGGCTCTAGGTCTAGTAGCTGGCAAAAAGGTAGTTTATCTATTTAAAGCTTCTTCTATCATAGTAGCTAAAGGCGAGAACGGTCTAAAGCTAAGCGCTACTAATCAACTAAAAGGTAAGGTAGCAAAAGTAGTAGAGGGTGCCGTAAACGCTGAAGTAGATATCGAGATAACAGGCGGAGATAAGCTAAGCGCTATCATCACTAACGAATCTGCTAAAAATCTATCTCTAAAAGCAGGCGATGAAGTAACTGCTATCATCAAAGCTAGCCACATCATCATCGGTGCTTAATTATTTAATTAGCGAGCGTTTTATGGCGCTCGCTAAAGCAATTTGACTTCACTTAAATTTAATCTCGAAAATTTATTCTCGAATTTATATCACTTAACTAAAAAACCAAATTTAACTATTTTTATCCACCCGCACGAACGCCCAGTGCATGAATCCTTGCCTCGGTTTGTATTTGTAACTTACTAAAATCAACCTTGATTACAAATTTATTCGTGGTAGCTAGTTTTAACAAGCCATCGTTGAAGCTGGGCACCTTTTTGTCCCAATGCTCGGCAATTTTTTTGCCAAAGTAGAGCAAGCCTTGGGCTATTTTTGAAATTTGGCTTTGAAAAATGGGGCGAGCCGCCTAGCATTCCCCGATGGATAATGAGTAAAAATATGCCGTTATCTTGGGACTAAAGCTATAAAAGCTAAACATTAAGCAAATCAAGATATAATTTCGCCCGAAACCTAGGTAGATGTCCGAGCGGTTTAAGGAGCACGCCTGGAACGCGTGTGTGGGGCAACTCACCGAGAGTTCGAATCTCTCTCCACCCGCCATAAATTTGACAAAATTTACTCTATTGTTATAATACAAAAAGAAATTTAAAGGAAAAAATGATTGAACATTTACTACTATTTTTGGCTTTGCTAGCTATCATTATCGCTTTAGTGATGATCTCAAACAGCCTAAAAGTAGCCTATCCGGTGCTTTTAGTTTTGGGCGGTCTTGCCATTAGTTTTGTGCCAAATTTACCCACCATCAGGATCGACCCCGAGCTTATTTTCATCATATTTTTGCCGCCACTTCTTTATGAGGCTGCGTGGGCAAACTCGCTAAAAGAGCTCTATAAATGGCGCCGAACGATCGGCAGTTTCGCCTTTATCGTGGTTTTCATAAGCGCAGCAGCAGTTGCTTTGATAGCAAATTTAGTGATCCCCGGCTTCTCGCTCGCCCTTGGCTTTATGCTAGGAGCTATCGTCTCGCCACCAGATGCGGTGAGTACGGCTGCGATCCTTAAATTTGTAAAAACACCGCGCAGGATCAGCGCTATTTTAGAGGGCGAGAGCCTTTTAAACGACGCCTCCTCGCTCATCATCTTTCGCTTCGCCGCAGTTGCGGTCACGACTGGGCAGTTTGTCTGGTACAAGGCCGCAACGACCTTTTTGTGGATGGTGGCTGGTGGCGTTTTAGTGGGTCTTGTTGTGGCGCTTGCGGCATATTTTTTACATAAAATTTTACCGACTGATGAAAACAGCGAAACGATAATGACGATCACGACGCCTTATATCATGTATATCTTGGCCGAGGAGCTTGGCGCTAGCGGCGTTTTAGCAGTGGTTTGTGGCGGACTTTATCTCTCGACTAAAAGAAATGAAATTTTCACCGCTTCAGCAAGGATCCACGCGATGCCAGTTTGGAACAACTTTATTTTCTTACTAAACGGTCTTGCATTTACCATGATCGGCCTTGACCTGCCTGAAATTTTAGCAGGGCTAAAGCGTAGCGGCGTCTCGCTCTTTGAGGCGGTCTCTTACGGCGTTTTGGTCACTGCCGTGCTCATCGTTATCCGCCTCATGTCATCTTATGGAGCCGTTTATATCACAATGTTTATGAAGCGCTATATCAGCGTGGCGGACGATCGCAACCCTGGCAAAGCCGCACCATTTATCGTCGGCTGGGCTGGCATGAGGGGCGTAGTCTCGCTGGCTGCAGCACTTTCTATCCCTGCCATGGCTGGTAGCGAGCCGTTTCCGCATAGAGACCTCATCTTGTTTATCACCTTTGTAGTTATCTTGCTAACGCTCGTAGTTCAGGGACTAACTCTGCCGCTACTCATAAAAAGTGTCAAATTTCCAGACTTTAACGACCATATGCCAAATGAGCTTGCAAGGATCAAGATCATAAAGGCGCTTGCCGAGGCTTCGCTTAAATTTAAAAAAGAGAAATTTGTGGGCGATGAGAATTTTTTATTTCAAAAGTTTGAAGAGTTTTGGAATTTCGAGCTTGAGAGTAAAAAATTTGAGATCAGCGACGAGGCAAGACAAAGGTATTTTAAAATTTTAGAGGAGCAAAGAAAGGCGCTTTGTGAGCTAAACAAAGACCCAAAGATCGACGAAGAGGTCATTAGGACGTTTTTATATCACATCGACCTTGAAGAGCAGAGATGGCGGCCGAATAGCGAGCACTAAATTTGCTCCATTTTGAAATTTATTAAGAGCTATAAATTTAGAGCTTGCGCCTTATCAACAGCTACAAATGCCCAGTGCATAAATTCTTGTTTCGGTTTGTATTTGCCGCTGTTAAAATACTCCGCCAGCCGCGCCTCCTCCGCTTCGTTTAGCTCGCCGCCAAGCCTCCAGCGCGTCTTTTGTATGAGCTCCTGTGCGCTTGTTTCTGGGCCCGCATGACACTTGGCCTTTATATAGCTTAGGCTTGGCAAATAGCCCATTTGAAACAAGATGTTTAAAAGATAGACGAAGTCGGGCTTTTGCTCCACCTTGCGCCCTATCGTGTCCAAAATCTCATCATCCACGAAGCTGCCGCCCACCTTAAACGTGATGTAAAGCGATTTTTTAGTCTTTGAAAGAAGCTTACCCAGTGCGGCTTTTAGATCGTCCACCTCAAGGCAGCGCGAAGCGAAAACGACGTCGCACGCGGGCACGTCCGACCAGTCGTCTTCAAAAGCTTTTTGCGCAAATTTAACGTTTTTAGCGCCGTAAATTTGAGCATTTTCGCGGGCAAACTCTAGCATCCTCGGCGAAAAATCGTAGCCGTAAATTTGATCCACCTTTTGCGCCGCCAGCACGCTTAGCGCCCCCGCGCCGCACGCAAAATCCAGCAGCGTAGAAACGCCCGTAAAATCGACCTTGTCTATAAATTCTTGCGCGTAGGCGCTTTTCATCACGCCTTCGTTGAAGCTTGGCGCCTTTTTATCCCAGTCCTCGGCAAATTTTTTGCCAAACGAGCTTCTTGCCTTTTGCGCCTTATAGAGCGCGTCAAAGTCGATCTCGTCGTAGTTTGAAGGTAAAATCATAATCTATCCTCGTATCTTTCGTAGTTTATGCCGTAAATTTTATCGATATTTTCGGCGTTTATGAGCTGCTCGCTACGCCCGAAGGCTAAAATTTCGCCGTTTTTTATAAACAGCGTCAAATTTGAAACAAACTTCGCGTGGCGCAGATAATGCGTCGTCTGCACGAAGGTGTAGCCCCCATCGCCTAGCGCCTTTATCATATCGAGCAGCCTAATTTGATTGCCAAAATCCAGCCCGTTCGTAGGCTCGTCCATAAAGATCACTTTCGCGCCCTGAACCAGCGTGCGCGCGATGTACGCCAGCTGCCGCTCGCCGGCGCTGAAAAATCGCGCTTTAGAGCGAGTTTTGGCGATGTAGTGCGCAACTGGCGCGTCATCATGAACACCGAGTTTCGCCTCGAGTGCTTTTCGGCAAGCTACATAAAGGTCACGAATCTCATCCCCATTTTCGCCTGCTTGCCGCTTTATTTCGCGCACGCGATGAGCTTTGGCGATATGATGCGGGCACGCTCGGCGTTTTACAGCGTGCAGGACGGCTTTGCGTGGTTTATGGATTATTATAAACAGATCATGGAGTGGGCGGCAAGCGTGGAGCGCGTGTATAAATTCATCGATATCGCGCAGGCAGCGGACTCTAAGGTCAAATTTGATGCTAAATTTAGAGAGCACAACAGCGATCTTGATGACGCAAACAAACCTGCCCAGGTAACGGCAGCAAATTTGGCGCAAGATAAATTTAAGAGCGTTAAATTTGACGAGAGTGGCGAACAAAACGAGCTAAAATGCTCAAATTTGCAAATTTTTACCCCGAGCGGCGAAAGGTTGGTTTGCGGGCTAAATTTAAGCGTAAAAAGCGGCGAATGGGTGCTGCTACGCGGCGCTAGCGGGACTGGCAAAAGCAGCGTATTTAGGTATATCGCCGGCATCTGGGATCACGGCTCGGGCGAGGTTTGCTTGCCGTGCGGGACGATGGTCGTGCCGCAAAAGCCGTTTTTGGCGCGCATGAGCCTAAGGCGGCTTATCGCATATCCTAGCGATTCGCAAGGCGCCGATGCCGATTTTGAGGGGATTTTACGGCGGGTACGTCTAGAGAAATTTATCTTTGAGCTAGACGAAGTTAAAGACTGGGGCAAGATTTTAAGCGGAGGCGAGGCGCAAAGGCTTGCATTTGCGAGGGTTTATTTTACGCAGCCTGCGTTTTTACTGCTTGACGAGGCGACTTCGGCGCTTGATAGCGCACTGGCAAAAGAGCTTCTTGCTAATCTAAAGCGCGATTTTCCGTGCCTTGGCGTACTCATGATTACGCACCAAGAGGAGCTTAAATTTATTTTTGACAAGGTTGTAGATATAGATAAAATTTAAAAATTATCGCTAAATTTTTAGTCCTATATTAAGCCCCTTTTGTTAAATCAATACACTTGCGCGCCGGAGTGTTTTATATTTTATTTTTTATCAAAACGACCGCATTTTATCTTTTTGTATCGGTTCAAAGAGCACGATTTAACGCAAGTTCCAAATTTACAGCTAAACGGTCTCCCAAAATCTCGGCTTCGTTTTGATCGCGTCCTGATTTTTTCGCGTAAAATTTGCAAAAACTCTTTAAAATTCGGCGTAAAAATCGAAACGTCGGGCGTGAATTTATATTCGGTCGAGCTTAAGCTGCATTTTTGACGCCGTTAAATTTAGCGCCCTTAAATTTAAGCTCGCCGCAAAATCTCTTACCGAATTTCGCCTCGACGATAAGAACCAGCACGAAAAATATCTTCTCGTCGTTTAAAGAAGAGATTTGGCGCAGGGTTTGATCTGCACCGCTAAATTTGACGCCGTTTTCGCGCAAAGTGCGGCAAAACTCGGCCTCGTCAAAGCCCAGTTTTTGCGAGATTTGGGCGATCGTGTAGGGCTCGAGCGAGGCGATGATGCGGTCCATGTTGCACATACTGGGATTTTTGCGGCGAGTGACGACGTCTATGAATTCGTTTGAGAGCTTAATGAGCTTTTTCTTGCGATTTATCACGTGCAAAAGCGCTACGAGCGCAACCAAAAAGCCTGCAAATTTATGCGCGCTAATCCAAAACTCGCCGTACTCTCCGAGCGCGAAATTTAGTCCCGAAAACGCGAGCAAACTAAGCCCCAAAATCAGCGCGCAAACCAGGCAAAATTTATAAATAATCTCGACTTTAAGCATAAAATCTCCCAAAATATATTTTCGTAATTATACATTTTTAAAATAAGCAATATTTTAAGGACAGATTTTATCCTTTTATTGACGCAAATCATTCGATTAAATTCTCGTTTTGGATAAACTATTGCCCGAATTTTCATATCACAAAGGAGAAAAGTATGCGTGAATACAAGAAGTATTGGTGGGCGCTGGTAGCAGTCGTTACTATCGCCTTCGGGATACTCGGCTATTACGGTGTAGAGGTTTACCGCGAAGCGCCGCCGGTGGTGAGTTTCGCCGATAAAAACGGCAAAATAATAGTCGAGCAAGAGCAAATTTATAAAGGTCAAGAGGCCTGGCAGAGCATCGGCGGTATGCAAGTGGGCTCGGTCTGGGGACACGGGGCGTATCAGGCGCCTGATTGGACGGCTGATTGGCTGCATAAAGAGCTAGTCGCGTTTATGGATATAAAGGCAAATCAGCTTTACGGAGTTAAATTTAATGCTCTTAACGCCGAGCAACAAGCCAACATCAAGGCTCTAACCAAGAGCGAATACCGCACGAATACGCTAAAAAACGGCGTTATAACGATCAGCGACGAGAGGATTGCGGCGGCAAAAGTAGTGCGTGATGAGTATAATGGGCTTTTTGGCAACGATCCGAAATACCAGAAGCTACGCGAAAACTACGCGATGAAAAACAACACGCTGGCTAAAGAAGAAAACCGCGAGCAGTTAAACGATTTCTTCTTCTGGGCGACCTGGGCTACGGCGACGAATCGCCCAAATAGCGAAGCTACGTACACGAACAACTGGCCGCACGAGCCGCTAATCGACAACGTCCCGACGCAAGAAAACGTATTTTGGACGATTATTAGCGTTACGATTTTGGTTGCGGGCGTGGGCTTACTAGTTTGGTTTTCAAATTTCTACGGCGAAAAAGATCACGAGAAACTCGCTCCTATCGACGCCGATCCGCTTTCAAAGCTAAATTTGACTCCGTCTCAAAAGGCGCTTGGCAAATACCTTTTCGTAGCACTCGCGCTATTTGTTTTCCAGATCATGATAGGCGGCTTCGTGGCGCACTACACGGTCGAGGGACAGGAGTTTTACGGTATAAATTTATCCGAGCACATACCGTACTCTTTGGCGCGCACTTGGCATATTCAGGCGAGCATTTTCTGGATCGCGACGGGCTTTTTGGCGGCCGGACTTTTCCTAGCGCCTATCATCAACGGCGGCAAGGATCCTAAATTTCAAAAACTAGGCGTGGATTTGCTTTTCTACGCTCTGCTTTTCCTAGTCGTGGGTAGCTTTATCGGCGAGTACATGGCGATAGCGGGTAAGATGGAAACATCTACTAGCTTTTGGCTCGGTCACCAAGGATACGAGTATATCGAGCTTGGCAGGGTTTGGCAGCTTATTTTGTTTGTGGGTCTTGTTATCTGGATGGCGCTCGTGCTTCGCGGATTCGTCGGCGGATTTAAGGCTGACGGCGATAAAAACCTGCTAGCTATCTTTACGGCTTCTGCTATCGCGGTGGGACTTTTCTACGGCGCGGGGCTATTTTACGGACAAAGAAGTCCGCTACCGGTGATGGAATACTGGCGCTGGTGGGTCGTTCATCTTTGGGTCGAGGGCTTTTTCGAGGTGTTTGCGACCGCGTCGCTTGCGTTCGTGTTTGCATCTTTAGGCTTAGTCGGCAAAAAATTCGCGACTTACTCAACCTTGGCAAGCGCTAGTTTATTCTTAATGGGCGGTATCCCTGGCACCTTCCATCACCTTTATTTTGCGGGAACTACCACTCCGATCATGGCGGTGGGCGCTAGCTTTTCTGCGCTTGAGGTCGTGCCTTTGGTGCTTCTTGGAGCAGAGGCCTTCCATCAGTATTCGCTTCAGTTCGCGCAAAGCTGGGCGAAAAATCTCAAATGGCCGCTTTACTGCTTTATCGCAGTGGCGTTTTGGAATATGCTGGGTGCGGGCGTGTTTGGCTTCCTTATTAACCCGCCGCTATTTTTGTTCTACATCCAGGGTCTAAACACCACTTCGGTGCACGGACACGCGGCACTATTTGGCGTTTACGGATTTTTGGCTTTGGGCTTTGTTTGGCTCGTGGCGCTTTACCTTTTCAAAGGGCAAGAATTTAACGACAAGCTGATGAAAGTAGGCTTTTGGTCGCTAAATGCGGGTCTAATGCTAATGATTTTAGCGTCGCTGCTTCCGATCGGTCTTTATCAAGCCGTCGCCGCGATAGATGTCGGCATGTGGTACGCTAGAAGCGCGGAGTTTTTACAGATGGATCACTTGCAAAATTTACGCTGGCTAAGGATGATCGGCGATACAATCTTCATCATCGGTGGCGTTTGCTTCTTTATCCAGATTCTTAAATTTATCGCGGGAAGCTGCGGCTGCAAGGCCAAAGCCTAACCCCTATAAGCCCCTATTTTAGGGGCTTAGCTTCTTCTAAACTTCTATCTTGTAAAATTCGTCCCAAAGGACGAAAATGCAAAAATTTAAAAAATATCTCCGAAATTTTATCTTTGGCTTCTTGATTGCCCTGCACGTTTTGGCGTTCGCGGCGATAAACTACGCTTTTCCGCACTACGACGAGGCGGTCATCACGGGCGGCGAGGTTAGGCGCATGGACAAAGACGATTTTTCGGACAACCGAAATCAATCTGATGATTTGACGCGAAATACGTATTTTATCTACACGCGCGAGATTAACGGAACGAAAGTAATGCCGTATAGAAACGAAGACACGGGCTGGGGCTTACCGCTTTATTTTAAATTTGACTCCGCCGATGTCCAAGCTGCCGCCCAGAGCCTAGTGGGCGAAGGCAGGGCGCAGATCAAATACTACGGCTGGCGCATCGCGATGTTTGATATGTTTAGAAACGCCGTTTCCGTTAAAAAGCTAAAAGATAACGAGACCCGCGCAAATCCTATTTTTAGCTATATCTTTTACGCTTTGACGGCGGTTTCGTTTGCGGTTTCCGCCGTTTTTGTTAGAAGAAAATTTAAAGACGAGCCAAGCTCAAATTTATAATCCAAGCCAAATTTGAGCGGCTTTTCGTCGCCTCGCTCAAATTTGACTCGGCGAGGGCGGCAAATTTGACGTAAAATTTGAGGCCAAAGGATATGCGTGAGCGAGCTATACATCTTTATCTCCGAGCTTTGCTCTCTGATAAACGAAAATTTAAAAAAGAATTTTTATTTTCAGGCGGGATTATTTTTGGTTATATTTTTGCTCGGATTTTTGGCGGTTTGTACGTGGGATTAGTCAAATTTGAGCGGGCAAATTTGACTAAGACGAGCTAAATTTAACGGCGGACGTAAACCGCATTAAATTTAGCATTAAAAAGCAAATTTAAAAAATCCCTAAAAAATATCATTTGCAAAGTAGCCTATAATCCAAAAACATATCGCGATAGTCGCAAACCAGCCCATCCCTACGCTTTTGGCATAAAACAAAAAGGCTAGTACGCAAACTAAGGCTAAATCCGTTCTGGTCAAACTTATTCTCCCATACGCGCGCCGCCGTCAAATTTAGCGCAGTATAGCCGCCGCACGCAAATTTACTCTTTTATGTTATCCGGCAGCATCGGTTTGCCTAGCAAAAATCCCTGCGCGTATTTGATGCCGAATTTTTTTATCTCGGCGAGGATCTCTTCTGAGCTGACAAACTCCGCCACGACGTTGTAGCCCTGTCTTGCGGCAAAGTCGATGATGGTTTGCAGCAAGTAGCGGGCGTTTTGATCAAACGGTAATTTTTTGATAATCGAGCCGTCGATCTTGATCGTGTCGATATCAAGCTCCAAGATACGGTAGTAGTTGGAGTAGCCGCTACCAAAATCATCGATCGAGATTTTGCAGTCGTAGGCGCGAACCTTGTTGATGAAATCATTTACGATATTATAATCGTCCACGCCTTCGCTCTCTAATATCTCAAAATACACGCGCTCCGGGCTAGAGCATACGCGCAGTTTTTTCTCGATGAGTTCTCTTATGCTCTCGTTTGTGATATCGCTACTTGAAAGGTTCATCGAAAAGCCCACGTTTTCAAACCTCTCGACCAGCCTAAAGACGTGTTCGATAACCTTTTTGGTTATATCGTTATAAAGCGAGATTTTCTTTGCGATATCAAGAAATTCGCCCGGATAGCGTATCTTGCCGTTTTCGTCGATGAGGCGCACGAGCACTTCGTAGTATTTGATCCGCGCGCTTTGGCCGGATACGTCGTAGATAGGCTGGCACTCGACGATAACGGTGTCGTTATATAGGGCGCTTTCGATGGTGCGCGACATGATTTGGTTGTGATAATACTGTTGCTCGATGTAGCTGTTTTCGGTATAAAACTGCGCCGCTTTGCCCCTTTGCACGGCCTCGTGGTGTGCTAGCATGGCTTGAGTTAGGCGATTTGTCTGCACCGTGTCTTGAGGCATGCTGACGCCTAAGGTTATTTTTATGTTAGGTATGGATTCGCGCTCGCCGTCTACGGTTACGTAGAGGTTTTGCGTTTTGAAATAATCTACGAATCGCTTAGCGTCCCTGTTTGCGTCCTCGCCGTTATACCAGATGCAAAACTCGTCAAACTGCACTCTGTAGATATCCGCATCCATCGCGTAAGTATCTATACAAAGCTTTAGCGTAGAGGCAAACGAGGCGATGATAAGGTCTACGGTTTTGGTCTTGTAAAAAAATCTAAAATCCATAAAATTGTTTATGTTTATGTAGATTATCATCCCGCTAGGATGGCGCTCCATGCGCTGCGTGAGCGCGAAATAGCTGCCAAATCCCGTCAGCTTGTCTATGAGGGCTTCGTTTTGTAGCTGCTTGTTTTTATCTTCGAGCTCTTTTGTTATCGCTATCTCTTTGGTTCTATCAAATTTTATCGCCATATAGCCGTCTTTGTAGCCTTTTTCGTTAAAAAGCGGCGAGAAAACGACCTGCTCGCGTATTAATTTACCGCTTTTGGTTTTGCTGATTAGCTCATCAGCGCGCCAGATATTATCGTTTTCTATCGTGTCTAGCATCCTTTGATAAAACTCTTGCGGATGTAAGCCCGATTTTAGTAAATTTATATTTTTGCCGCTTATCTCTTCAAATTTATAACCCGTGTTTTGCTCGAAAATTTTATTTACGTATCTGACTTGCTTATTTAGATCGGTAAAAGCGATGGAGTTAAAGCTGTTATCCACGGCTTGTTCGAAGCGATTTAGCAGTCTGATGTTGTTTCTAGCCCTAGTGTACGATAGATAAATAAACGCCGCCGTAATCCCGAAAAGTACGAACACAAAAATCGTCGTGCCGCGTAAATTCGACGTTACGCGCTCTACGTAGGCATCGTTTTTGCTTCTTAGCTCGTATAGCTTTTTGCTTAGATTTAAATCTTGTATGCTAGCTAGCGTCCGGTCTGCTTCCTCGTAGCGACGCAGCAGCTTTTGCGCGCTTTGTAAAAAATTTTTCTCGCGCTCGTTTAAATTTAGACTCTCATAGCTTTTTAGCAGCTCTTTAGCGCCGTTTATATCGGCGTTTATACCGTATCTAATCAGCAAAATTTTAGGCAGCAGTTCGCTAAAACGCGAGTCGTTTAAAGAGCTAAATTTCAGCATCGTTTCTTCAAAACTAAGCTTTGCTAGAGCGCTAAGGGAGTTAAATTTATCGATTAGCTCGCTTTTTTTATCAAACGCTTCTCGTATCTCGTTTATCGCTCCCTCGCCGATAGCTAGCCGCTCAAACGATGCCAGCTTGCCGGAGCTTAAATTTAACAAATCGTTTTTA
Organism: uncultured Campylobacter sp.; assembly: GCA_963527315.1. GTDB lineage: Bacteria > Campylobacterota > Campylobacteria > Campylobacterales > Campylobacteraceae > Campylobacter_A. Next base: position 44,574 of record CAURQE010000010.1, on the reverse strand, counting down.
AGACTGGCCGCATATCTCATCGTCGCATCGTAATCAGCCTGCAAAAACGTCCTTTTTAGCGCAAAGTCTATCTCGTCGTCGGAGTCCATCATGTCTTCTATCGCGCCTTTGTATTCGTAGGCTTTGATTACGTCTTTGGTGGCTTTTTGCGTCATCACCGTACCGAAAAACGCGATGCAAGCAATGATGAAAAGTAAAATTTTGTGAAAGATTATCTTGTGTTTCATTTTAAAATTTCCGGTCGTTCGCCGCTTAAAGCAAGCAAAAATTTATAAAGCAACCGCGTCTGCTCGTCGCTTAACTCGTAACCGATACGCTCTTTGGCGATAAATTTTATCGCGTCTTTTAGATCCGCTATCTCGCCGCTATAAAGATAGGGCGCGGTCTTTTCGATATTTCTTAGGCTAGGCACTTTGTAGCGAACCTGTTTGCCTTTATCGCCGGAGCTTAGCTCGTAGTAGACATTACCGCCTAGATTGACCCCGCTGTGGCAGTTTATACAGCCGATTTTTTTAAATAGCTCAAACCCGCGCTTTTCGTCGCCACTTAGAGCGTTTTCGTCGCCGCCGATAAATTTGTCGAATTTGGCGTTTGGCGTAACGAGGGCTTTTTCGAAATTTACCAGCACGTCGGCGATGTTTTCAAAGCTTACGCCGCCCGGGTAAAGCCGCTCGAACTCTTTTTTGTAAACCGCGTTTAGACCGACCTTTTCTTCTAGCTTTTTAGGCTCTTCGCCCAACTGTTCTTTGCCGGTTAGACTCTGTTTTACCTGCTCTTTTATATCTTTTACGCGGCCGTCTTTAAAAAATATAAAATTTAGCGCCGAATTTAGCGCCGTAGGCGGGCTGGCTTCTTTGTCGGCGGAGATTTTTAGGTTTTTTTTGCTCGTGCCGCTTAGCTCCCAGTAAAGGTTGTGGCATTTCTCGCAAGATACCGTACCGCCGGGGCTTAGCGACGCGTCAAAAAAGAGCTTTTTGCCTAGCCGCGCTTTTTCGTCGTCGTATCCAAGCGGCGCCGCCGGACTTAGCGAGGATGCGAAAACCTCGGCGCAAAAAAAAGGCAAAACGCACGAAAATATCTGCAAAAACGCTCGCGACAACTAAAAATCCTTTTTAAATTTTAAATAAATAAAGCGATTATATCTTAAAAAACTAAAAGCTTCATTGAAGAGACGATTTTTTCCGTCACGAAGCCATCCTGCGCGATGCTCTGTAGCCGCGATCTGACCGCATTTTCATCGTGCGTAAAATTTGAGATCTGTAAATGCCAAAGCGCGTTTTGTGTCATCTCCTCAAGCGTGCGTTTTTGCTCGCGAGACTCCTCGAGTACGCAGGAGTTAAAAGCGATATTTTCGCGGCGCAAGTACTCTTCGAAAAAATTTGCCTTTTCTTTAAAGCACCCTCTCTGCGAGCCCTCGTAAAAAAGCTCCAAAACGCTTGAATATCGCGGTTTGTTCCACCAAAGATAGACCCTTTTTTTGCCTAAATTTATAAATTTGACAAAATCCTCCTCGTCCGCGATCGCAGGGCTCATCGTGCTAAAAGCCACGTCGTAGACGCGGTTTGGGTTAAAGTTTTTAAAATCGCTTTGAACGGTGGTTAAATTTGAAATGTTAAATTTAGCCGCGTCTTCAACCATGACTTTTAGCATCTCGCCCGAGATATCCATGCCGGTTATCTCGCGGCAAATTTGCGCTAAAAGCAGCGTATGTACGCCCGTGCCACAGCCGATATCCACGACGCTTTTGCCCTCAAATTTGACGCCAAACTCGGCGATCTTAGCGTAAAGCTGCCTTTGAAAAACGCTTGGTTCACCCGTAAATCTCGTATAGCTCGCCGCCTTTTTGTCCCACATCTCTTTCATTTTGTTTGCCTTTAAATTTTTGCTACAATTTTAGCGTTTTTAGGAGCGAAAATGAAAATTTTTTACTACGAATTTATCGTGGGCGAGGACGCCATCGACGTGAATCATCACGCAAACAACGCTCACTACGTCATCTGGATGCAAGAAGCGGCCAACGCACACTCAAACGCCGTGGGCGACCTCATCGAGACAAATCTCGCGCAAAACCGCACGTGGATGGTGCGCAGGCACGAGATAGACTATCTGGGGCAGCTGTTTTTGGGCGATAAGGTGCGCGTGAAAACCTGGACGCAGCCCGAAAAAAGAAGCTGCTCGAAGCGTTTTTACGAGTTTAGCAAAGATGGCGTACCGGTCGCTAGCGCGGTGACGACTTACGTATTTTTTGATCTCGCGCGCGGTCGTCCGATCGCGATACCGCCGGAGATTGCGAAGCTTTACGAGGATTAGTTTTAAATCACCCGCGTCAAATTTGAGTTTTAAATTTGACGAAACCAATCGCTTTAAATTTGCAGCGAAATTTGCTCGGCAAGCCGCTTTTAAATTTAATGCCGGTAAAGCAAATTTGAGTTCGGAATTTATCGCCAAATTTAAGCGCAAATTTTAAAAACAATCGTCGCAAACGCCCTTAACTACGACGCTTTTGACGTGATTTTGTTTTAGGCGCGGCATGTCGATATTAGTCATCTTATGGCAGACGTCGCAGACGAAATACGCCTTTGCCCCGCTTTCAAGTTCGTAGAAATTTTTGCGGTTATTTTCGCTTTTTAGCACGATGCCCTTAGCCTCAAAAAGGTCCATACAGCGGTAAAACGTGGTTTTGTTTGCATCTGTTTGGGCTAAAATTTCATCATAACTAAGCGGCGCGGCGGCGGCGTGTAAAATGTGTAAGATCTCGAGTCTAAGCGGAGTGATTTTGATATCATTTTTCGTTAAAAGCTCCTCAAAACCGGCTTTTTCTTCCATATTTTCGCCCATATTTTTCCTCCGCGTTAAGAATTTTAGGGTATTATACCCTGAGAAAAATTAATTTGCAACTAAGTTGCTTTTGATATAATTTCGCCCAAATTTTAACACGGAAAGGATAAAAATGAGAAAAATTTTCACGTTTTTATGTTTGGGCTTAGTCGCGCTCTACGCCAAAGGGCAAGTTAGCGTCAGTATTTTACCGCAGGAGTATTTCGTCAAGCAAATCGCGGGCGACGCGGTCGAGGTAAACGTAATGGTAGGCAAAGGAGCCGATCCGCATACGTACGAACCAAAGCCAAAACAAATGACTGCGCTTGAAAAAAGCGATCTATACTTTGCTATCGGGATTGAGTTTGAAGAGGCTTGGCTACCGAAATTTCAAAAATCTTATCCAAATCTCAAAATCGTAAAAACCGATGAGGGTGTGGAAAAGATCAAATTTGAAGGTCATCACGAGCACGCGGACCACGATCATCACCATGACGCCAAGCACGAACACGCTCACCACGATCACAAACACGAGCATGCAGGTCATGACCACCATGACCACGAGCATCACCACGGCGAATTTGACCCGCACATCTGGCTGGATCCCGTTTTGGTAAAAGTCCAAGCTAAAAACATCGCCGCCGCGCTAAGCGAAAAATATCCTGAGAACAAGGCGCTTTTTGAGGCGAATTTGGCCAAATTTGAAGCTAAGCTCGACGAGCTTGACGGATTTATCAAAAACACTCTAGCAAACGTCAAAAACCGCGAATTTATCGTATATCACCCGTCTTGGGGCTACTTTGCTAAGCGCTACGATCTAGAGCAAATTGCGATCGAAGTGGATGGCAAAGAACCAAAACCGGCCGAGCTAAAAGAGCTCATCGAGGAAGCCAAAGAGCACGGCGTGAAGGTAATTTTCGTCGCTCCGCAGTTTTCTAAAAAAGCCGCGCAAACCGTCGCTAATGAAAGCGGCGCAAGCGTCGTAGAGATCGATCAATTGCCGCTTGATTGGGATGCCGAGCTACGCAAAACGGCGCAAATTTTCGCAAAGAGCCTATAAATGAAATTTGGACGCATATTTGCCGTTTTCGCGCTTTTTGCGTCCTTTTTTAGCTTCGCGCACGCCTGTGCGCTTTGCGCGCTTTACACTCCGACCGCGCATGCCGACATTAAATTTAACCTGCAAGGCGAGACGATCAAAACGGTCGCCGTAACCTGGACATTTTCTGAAAATTTCACCGCTCTCACGCTACAAAGCTACGACGAAAACGCCGACAAAGCGCTTAGCAAAAACGAAGCATGGAAGGTGCAAAAATCTCTACTCGACTACATCGTGCCGCGCGGCTACCTAACTAGCGTGGGCTACTACGACGGCGCGGGCGAGACTGTAAATTTGCATACCAAAACGCTATCGCAGCGGGTTTATCTGGATGAGGGCAGGCTAAATTTCGAGTATATTTTAGAGCTAAATTTAGCGGTCAAAGACGGCCGCGTCGTCACGGTCGAGATTTTTGACCGCGAGGGATTTTTTAACTTTAAAATAAGCTCGCCAGACCCCTACGCTCTCACCGATAAAATTTATCTAGTTCCAAACGTAAATTTGAGCGCGGCGTTTTTTGAAATGACCTCAAAAGCGCCCAAAATAGAGCCTGCAAAGCCTGAGCTTAGCTCGCTGGTTAAGGCGCAAAATAAGCAAAATTTAGAACAAATCGACGCCGAGGATAGGGCTAAATTTGACTCGGTTTCCGGCATGAGCCTTCAGTTTTTAGAGCGCTTAAAAGAGCTCATCAAGATAAATAGCGCCGAACTAAACGCGCTAAATTTCGCCCTGCTGGCCGCGGTTAGCTTTTTTTACGGATTTTTGCACGCCGCCGCTCCCGGGCATGCTAAGATGCTAACGGCTAGCTACTTCGTCGCAAACGGCGGTAGCTACTCGCGCGCTCTAGTTTTTGCAATGAAGGTCGGCTTCGCGCACGTGGCGGGGGCGTTTTTGCTCGTGCTTTTTAGCTACGTTTTTTTAAACGCGTTTTTGACGAACAAGGTTAGCGACATGGCGGGCGCGATGACGAAAATCTCGGCCGTAACGATCGTTTGCGTGAGCCTTTATATGATCTACGCTAAGATTAAAAAAACGGCTCTAAAGCCCGAATTTAGCTTTGCGGCCGCGTCCGTTTCTGGCAAAAAGGGCGCAAACCGGGCGAGTAAAGTTTTTGGCTCAAATTTAGCCTCCGCGTCAAATTTGAGCGCAAATTCCGTCAAATTTAGTCCCGCTGCTCACGAGAGCGAGTGCGGCTGCGCAGCCTGTAGGGCTTCTACCAAGGCGCCAAAAACGGCTAGCGAGTGGCTCGTGGTGCTAGCAGGATCGCTCGTGCCGTGTCCGGGCACGCTGCTGGTTTTCGTGCTGGCATTTAGCCTAAACAGCTATGTGGCGGGGCTTGCTAGCGGCCTGTTTATGGGGCTTGGCATGGGCGTGGTGATATTTCTGGCAGCCGTTTGCGGCTTTAAGCTAAAGGGTGCGGCGAGATTTCGCGTGCTGCGGACTTGCTGCGAGTTTGCCGCGCTTTTGGTTATGCTAGGACTCGGCGTTTTTATGTTTTATATTTCGGGTAAGGTGAGCGTTTTATGAGCGACGTTTCGGTGCGAAATTTAAGCTTCGGCTACGATGAAAACCTCGTGTTTGAGGGCATAAATTTAGAATACGACTGCAAGGATTTTCTAGCCGTCATAGGCCCAAACGGCGGCGGCAAAAGCACGCTTTTAAAGCTAATGCTAGGCCTAAACAAGCCAAGCGGCGGGACGATCGAGGTGTTCGGTCAGGAGCCAGCTAGCGTGAGCAAGGCCGTGGGCTATGTCCCGCAAAATATCCCGATAAATCAAAGCTTCCCGATGCGCGTGCTCGAGGTCGTTTTGATGGGGCGGATAGATAAAAAGCTATTTGGATTTTACGGTAAGGACGACAAGATAGAGGCCGAAGCGGCGCTCGAGCGCGTCGGGATGGGCGAATTTACGCGGCGCAAGATCGGCGAGCTAAGCGGAGGACAGCGCCAACGCGTCTATATCGCGCGTGCGCTTTGCGCGAAGGCTAAAATTTTGATGTTAGACGAACCCACCGCCAGCATCGACACGAAGGGTCAAGCGGACGTCTATAAGCTACTAAAACAGATCAACGCTGATGGTACTGGCGTCGTGCTCATCAGCCATGACGTAAATTTGACGCTAAATTTCGCCACCAAGGTCGCCTACGTCAATCACGATCTTTTCATGCACGAGATCTCGCACGGCTCAAAGCAGGATTTTATCGAGCATTTAGCGAGAGATCATAGGCATTTTTGCGATGTGGAGGTGGCTTTAAAAGAGTGCGGCTGCGGACATCGTTAGGGGGATTTGCGGCTCGTCTCGCGAGCGCTTTTCCGAGATTTCGCAAAATTTTCGCTCCGCAGGCTATATGCCTAGCGCACGCTCAATTTTGCTTCAAAGCTCGAAAAATCATCTCGCGATACTTCGCCTTAACTTTTTACGTTCAAATTTGAAGTCAAATTTACAAATTTGAGCCGCCAAAACCCGCACCTTGAAAATGCAAATTTAAACCTGCGACGCTTTGCGTCAGCAAAGCTATGTCGCCACCCTTAACTTCGCTTCGCTCGTTACGAGGCGGCAACAAGTTGCCTCTACGAAGAAAAGCGTCGTAGGGGGAGGGGATTAAAGGGGGTGGGGAGCGACTTCGCAATTTAAGCCCCCACCCCCTTTACAACAAAGTAAAAGACAACCTCAAATGGTTGTTTTTTACTCAAAGAACTTAATTTGCAATGCCAAATTTAACCAAATCAAATTTAGCATTTTCGCGGTGCAGGTCTCGGTAGGTAAAATTTCAATTTTCGACGAAATTTAACTATAAAAACGGGAACCAAAACGCCAAAAAGCAAAAAAGGAAACAAATGCTAGAAGCTCTTAGCTCAAATTTTATGCAAAACGCCCTACTGGCGGGCATCCTCGTTAGCATCGCCTGCGGCGTGATCGGCACGCTCACGGTCATAAACCGCATGGTTTTCATTGCAGGCGGCATCGCTCACGGCGCATACGGCGGGCTTGGCATCGCGTTTTATTTTTCACTCGAGCCGCTGCTTGGAGCGAGCCTGTTTTCCGTATTTTTAGCGCTACTCATCGCTACGATCACGCTCAAAGACAAGAGCAAGATGGACTCCGTTATCGGCGCGCTGTGGGCGTTTGGCATGGCGTTTGGCATTATCCTCACCGACCTAGCGCCCGGCTACAACGTCGATCTCATGAGCTATCTTTTCGGCTCGATTTTGGCCGTGCCGCAGGGCGATCTTGTTTTCATGGCGGTCGCAAACTGCGTCATACTCGCGTCCGTCGCGCTATTTTACCGCCAGTTTGAGGCGCTTAGCTTTGACGCGGAGTTTGCGCGGCTGCGCGGCGTGCGCACGACGCTACTCTACTACGCGCTAACGTGTATGATGGCGCTAAGCGTCGTGATGACGATACGCGCGGTCGGGCTAATACTCGTTATCGCGCTGCTTACGATCCCGCCCTACATCGCGGGCACGATATCAAGCCGCCTGGGCACGATGATGCTAAACGCCGCGCTCATCTCGGCCGCGTTTTGCGTGAGCGGGCTGTGGCTGAGCTTTGAGGCGAATTTAACCAGCGGCGCAAGCATCATTCTCATCGCTTCGGTTTGTTTTTTTATATTTACGGCGGTAAAAAGGCGGTAGATTCGGCGTTTTGGGTTAAATTTTAGGTCAAATTTGCGAGAACAATTTATAGTCGTTCACATATGACACAGGCAAAATGACCCCGCAAAGCCGAATCAGATAAATTCCTTCTCCAAAGGCTGCATCGCGTTGCCGTCTGCGTCGAAAAGTACCCGCCCGCACACCTCGCAAACCTCGTCTCTTGGCGATGGCTCGTCCGCATCCAGCTGCCACGCGGACATCTCGCCGCACTCGCAGTTTATGACGTAAAGGATCTGCCTTTTGCGGCGCTTGCCCCACGGCGCGATATCCCAAAATAGCTCCTCGCGCTTGCCTAGCTTTTTAAAATCTTTCTCGGCGTCCTTGTGCGCGACGAGTAGATAGTAGGCATCACTATGAAGATCCAAAGTAAAGAGCCTAAAATCGTTCTTCTTTAGCGCTTTTTGAAACTCGTTCATCAAAAATAGACTCGCATCGCCGCGCTCGAAAACCTCTTTTTTCGCTTCTTTTTTGAGCTTTGCGTAAATTTTATCGCATTCTAGCGTCACGCCGCTTTGCAGCGCACCTAGCCTAGAGCTGATAAATTTGCCCACATCGCCCGTCTCGTCCTCGCCGACCCAGTCAAGCATCCAAATAAGCCCTTTCCCGATAAGCGCGTTCAAGAATTCGTTGTCGTCCATCTCGCCTGTCTTGTCAAAACCGCCTGTCTTGTCAAAACCGCCTGTCTTGTCAAAACCGCCTGTCTCGCCTGCCGTCAAATGCTTTAGGACGCAGCACTGATCTTTCGTCATTTTCGCTCCTTTGATTAGATTCGTCAAATTTAGCCGCCCTTACGAGCCGGCTTCCCGCGATCTTTTATTTTTATAGTAGCTGCCGACCTCGCTAACGACGATGCCAAAGAGTATGAGTCCGGCTCCTGCTATCTGCACGCCGCTTAATATCTCGCCGCCGACGAAATACCCCACGATTCCAGCGCTCACGGGCTCAAAGGTAAATATAAGCGAGGTTTTAACGGGCGTGGTATAGCGCTGCGCCGCGGTTTGCACGAAAAACGCCAAAACCGTCGCAAACACCGACGTAACCGCGACTGCGACGAAAAACGCCTCGTCTAAAATGGGCACGACGCCGTGAGGCTCGAAAATTTGCGCCGCGACGAAACAAAGCGCCGCAACGGCCGCAAACTGCGCGCTCACCATCCAGTATAGCTCGCACCTGCGCACCAAAACGCCCGTGAAAATGATATGCAGCGCAAAACCTAGCGCGCAAACGACGCTAAGCGCCTCGCCCGCGCCAAAACCAAGCTCGCTGCCCGTTAGAAAATAAAGCCCCGCCGCCGATAAAAACGCGCCGATAAAGGCATAAACTACGACCTTTTGCCCGAAAAACGCAAGCGCGATAAAGGGCGTAAAGACGGCGTTTAGTCCCGTGATAAAGGCGACGGTGGAGCTTGGGGCGTATTTTAGAGCAAATGTCTGAAGCGTAAAGGCCGCGAACAAAAGCGTGCCTAAAAATGCGCCGAATCTTAACGAATTGCGGTCGATTTTTCGCGTAAATTTGAGGCTTATGAGCGCCATCAGTGCGGCCGCGATCAAAAAACGCCAAAACAAAAGCGTAAAAACGCCGTTTGTCTTTAGCGTCTGTGCCATCGGCAAAAACGTCACACCCCAGACCACCGCGATCACGAACAGTGCGAGGTCGGCCTTAAATTCGGTTGATTTTTTCATCTGATTTCTTTAGCTAAATTTAAGGGGCAAATTTAACGCAATTTGACTAAATTCGGGCTTTATCGCGTCAAATTAAAAGTCCCCGCCCTCTTGCTAGCTGGCGAAACGGAGATAAATTTAAATGAGATAAAATCGCCGCGAGAGTAAATTTGGCGGCGATTTGATAAATTTGATCTTACGGCGGATCGGCGCTTTGAACGAAACGCCAAGCAAAACCTGCCGAAATTTAGGCTAATTTTTCCTTTTTAGCGCGCAGGTAGCTGCCTATCTCGCTAATCAAAACTCCGACCAAGATAAGCGCCGCGCCGCAAAGCCTGTACGCGCTGATGTCCTCCGCGCCGATGAAATAGCCCATCGCTCCTGCGGTTACGGGCTCTAGGGTGAAAAATATCGCCGTTTTAACCGGCGTGGTAAATTTTTGCATAAGTGCCTGCGCGAAAAACGCAAACGCCGTGCCTAGCACGCCCACGACTAGCATCGCTATGATAAACGCCTTGTCCACGACGGGCGCGATTTTAGCGTCCTCAAAAACCAAAATAGCCGCAAAACAAAGCGCGACTAGGGTTAAAATTTCAAAATAAACCATATTTACGAGGTTGCATTTTTGCACCAAGCGGTTGGTGAGCACGATGTGAAAAGAGTAGGCGCACGCGCAAACCAGAGCCAAAATCTCGCCCAGCCCAAAGCCCACCTTCGTATCGCCTATCATATAAAGCCCCGCCACCGCAAACGCCACGCCCACATACGCGTAAGAGTAAATTTTATGCCTAAAAAGACCCGCCGCGATAAAAGGCACCAAAGCCACGTTTAGCCCGATGATAAAGGCCACGGACGAGGTGTCGGCGTATTTAAACGCGAAAGTCTGACTGACAAATCCAGCGAACAAAAACAGACCCAAAATCACGCCGGGTTTTATATCAGATGCGCTTACGTTTTTTAGCTTTTTATAAAATATCGCCCCGGCTATGATCGCCGCCAGCAAAAATCTCCAAAACAAAACGCCGAAAACGCCGTTAGTAGCAAGCGCTAGCGAGGTAGGCAGATAGCCCAGACCAAAGACTATCGCAACAAAAATCATGCCCACGTCGGCGCGAAATTCCAAACTATTTTTCACTATTTTCCCTTATTTTTACTTAAAAATTCCCTGCAGGATTTTCGTGCCCTGCTCGACTGCGCCGCCCCTTAGCGAGCTTTCCTTTTCGCTCATCACGTTAAATAGCCCATCTAGCGTTTTGCGCGTGATGTAGTCGTTTAGATCCTCGTTTTCTTGCGGGATGTATTCGCCCGCGCCCATGCTAGTTGCGATGCCTTTTAGCTGCTTTGCGGCGTCTGATTTTGCCAGCGCGCTGCCCGCGACGAACGAATTTAGCCCGTTATACGCGGTAGCAAAGGTATTATCGCTCATCATTTTGGTGATGATCGGCTTAAACACGGCTTGCAGTTTCTGGCTCGAGTTTTGTTGCAAAAACTTCGTAAAGCTGTCCTTGCCGCCTTCTAGCACCTTTTTCACGTCCGCGTCGCTCATGTTTTTTATCACGCCCGAAAATACGTCCGCAGCTCCCGGCACGGCCGCGCTTGCGGCGTTATTTATCGAGGTTACGAGCTCGTTAGCCCACTTTTCGCCGCCCACTTTTTTAGCCAAATTTGCAGCCGTTTCCAGGCTCTTTGGTAGCGGGATTTTAGCCGTGGCGTTGTTTAGAAATCCCCCGTTTGACAGCTCCTTGACGGCGGCGTTTAGAGCCCTGCTAACCGCACTTTTGTAGTCGCCCGAGTTTGCCGCGCCCAGTATCTGCGCGCCTTGATTTAGCGTATCTTGCCAATTAGCCTGAGCCGAAACGGCGAGCAAAACCGCGCATAAGATCAAACTTTTCTTCATCGCTTTTTCCTTAAAGTAAAATTCGGCGGTTATGATATTAAATTTCAGCTTTTAAACGGGTAAATTTGGGCCTTTTTAGGGCGAATTTGCCCGCATTTTTACGGCACGGAGGGCTAAATTTGCAAAATTTAAAGCACAAATTTGAGCCGTGATTTAAGGGCTAAATTTAAGCGCAAATTTATACGGCGCGCTCGTCCATTTGGCTCCAAATTTCAGACGTCAAATTTAGCCGCAAATTTGAGCGAGATTAACCGCAAGAGGCAAATTTTGAGTTAAAATTAGCCTTTTTGAAAGGGCAAAATGGAGCTTTTACTTCTCTCTATCGCGCTTGCTATGGACGCGGCGGCGCTTAGCATCGCAAACGGCGCGAAATACCGCAATCTCGCGCTATCAAAGATTTTATTTATCGCGTTTGTTTTTGGATTTTTTCAGACTGCGATGCCGCTTGCGGGCTACTTTTTGGGTGCGGCGTTTGCGAGATTTATCGCGCAGATCGATCATTTCATCGCGTTTGCTATTTTAGGCTTTTTGGGCGTAAAAATGATCCGCGAAGCCTGTAGAAACGAACCCTGTGAGGCCGTGAGCCTTGATACGAAGATGCTGCTTTCGGGCGGATTTGCCACCAGCATCGACGCGCTAGCCGTGGGCGTGACGCTGAGCTTTGCGGCCGCAGACATCTACTTTAGCGCCGCTGTTATCGGGATAGTTTGCTTTGCGCTTAGCGTCGCGGCGTTTTACGTCGGTAAATTTGCGGGAGAGTTTTTGGAGCAAAAGGCGCTAATTTTAGGCGGCGCGATCCTCATCGCGCTTGGATTTAAAATTTTAATCACGCACCTTTTAGATCACGGATTTTTGAGCTAAAGGCTAAATTTAGGATTTAGTGGGCTAGTTTGGCTTTACCGCAAGTGTAAATTCGCTAAAATCGCTAAGCTGGTGTAAATTTAAACGCAGCCGGCGAATACAGAAACATTTTAAGGAATTTTATGAGCGAAAAATTTAAAATCATAGACGCTTGCGTGCAAGGCGACGTGCGTTATCCTTACACCCCAAAGCCGTCGCAGGGCAGAGATGCTACGGTAGTGATCTACCCGCCTAGCAGACTAGCCGAGGGCATAGCCTTTGCCAAAGAACACGACGTGCGAGTCGTTAGGATCGCAGGCAACCCTAGCGTTGTTTCCTCGCTTGATTTTAGCGCATTCGAAATCTTTCCCGAGATAGAGATTTTAGAGATTTGGAAGGATTTTAAAATCGGCGAAGTAAAGGGCACGGAGGCGCTTTACGACACTGAGATGCGAGCTTTGCGATTTTTCGAAAATGCCGAATTCGGGCTTGATTTCTCGCGGTTTAAAAATTTAGAAGCGCTTGAGGCGACGCAAAACAAAAAGATGAAATTTAACCGCCTGCCGCCTACTTTGCGCTACGCTAAAATTTCAAAACTCTCGCACGAAAATTTGGCCGTTTTCCGTGATACGCCAAGACTTGAGCAGCTAGAGCTGGCTTTTACGAGGATTGTGAACCTGGACGGCATAAAGCGTTGCAAGGAGCTAGATACTTTGTTTATATTTTCCGCACCTAGGCTTACTAACGTAAGCGAGATAAATGCTCTAAAAAAGCTAAAGCGGCTTTATATCGAGCGCTGCAGGCTACTTAATAGCGCAGCGATAGAAGGCGTACGGCTAGAGTCGCTAGAGCGTTTCGACGCGCGCTTTAACGCGGAAAATTTGAAATTTTTAGCCAATTTTCCAAATTTGCGCGAATTTTATTTTAAATACGTAGCAGACGGAGATCTAACGCCCATACTAGAGAGCAAAATCAGCGGCTGCGGCTTTGAAAGCAGGGGGCATTATTCGCATACTTGGAGCAAGCTTCACGACCTGCTGAAGGCAAAATACGGCAAAAAGTGAAGCAAGATAACGCATGCAGACTAAAACAGGCGCAAACGAAATGAAAATTTTAGGCGACGTCATCGCTCCAAACGTCGGCGTCGGGGGTATATATTTGGGCGAAAACGTTAATGATATCTTTAGCAAGTTAGACAAACTAGGCTACGAAATAAGCTACGTATGCGACGACTGCATAAAAATACAAGAATCGTTTTTGGATATTTATTTCGACCCGGCAAGTTGCGAGATATCTCTTATCTCGTGCGGCGTAAATTTTAACGGATATTATAAAACCTCAAAAGGGCGCATTTGGGGAGGGATGAGCGTAGCGGATATCTTGCAAAATACGACCGAGCAGGTCGCTTGGGGCGGGTTCGTCGCGGTCGATAGGATTTGGGGTATCGGGTTTCCTTTGCCGCAAGATTTTGACGATTTTTCCGAATTAACCGATTTTTTAGATTATGATTTCGTTTTTAAAGAATTATGTGTATATAAAGACGCAAACGCGAATAATTTAAAGGCCAACAAGCGGCGTAAGCGATAGAAATTAGAATTTAAAAAATCGCAAAAAATAATCGGCAAGCAAGAGGGTTTGATTGATAAAATGAAAAATATCCTTGTTTGGGGCTATCCCGTTAAAGATAACGAAAAAAGAGAAAAACTAAAAATACCGTTTTGCGATCAGATAGGCATTTTGGAGAAATTTAATATTAAAAAGACGCATCCGCCTTTTAGCTACGAATGGGTCGATACCGGTATAAACGATAATATCCGTCCTATGCCCGAAGACGTAACTATATGTATAAAATCGATAAAAAATATTAGCTTTGATTTCTTGCCTTACGGCCTCGGTTTTTATATCGTTTCAGAAAGACTACTATCTTTTTTAGAAAAGAACGGGTTTGATTATAATTTTGACAAGATATCGCGTATCTGGTAAATACGAAAGGAAATTTGCTTACCGATGAGGCGTTTTATCTGGTAAGAATAATCGGATGGAAAATAAAAGAAGAGGTCGTTTATTCGGATTTAGCTAATCCGAAACAAGGCTTGTCGGCGGCGGCTTATACGGATTCGCATAGAGATATCCTTTTTAACTAGAAATTATTGCTATTTAAATACGTTAATAGTCAATAAAGATTTAAAAGATGAAATCTTAACTCTTTTTCGTAACCCTTTTTTGTACTCGCTAGGCGAATGGAAAAAGCTATCGTAATTAGCGCGGCTTGCTAAAGCAAGATCTGCCCAAACGAGTGTAAAGTATAGCCGATATTTCGGCTATTGAATCACTTACCGGTAAGAGGATTTTTACTATTTCCGCCGGTTTTATATTTTTTGACGACGACGCCTTTTTTGTCAAATTCAAAAACGGTTTTCTCGTCTTTGTTCCCCAAATATCCGACCTTGGAAAACTCATAATACCAAATTTCGCCGTCCCCGAGCTTTTGTTTATTTTGCGGGTATCCGATTATTCGCTCTACGTCGCTTTGCGTGCTTTTGTTTACCGCTATTTGCTCCATCGTCGCATGCGAGATATTCGTGCCTTTTTCCATAGAAAGATAGCTACAACCGCTAAGAGCAAATAAAACCGCCGCCGATAAAATCGCTTTTTTCATTTTTTTATCCTTTTTAAATTTTGTATATTTTAAGGGGCATTGCCGCCCGCCTTAATTTTGAGCCCTAAATTTACCTAGTCATCTCGTCTACTTTTTTGCTTGCCGCGCGGCGTTTTAGTTCGTCCGAGACGGCTTTGCTAACGCATTTTTTGCCGACGGGATTAAATGCCGTGCCAAGAGACTTGGCTAGCACGTAGGCGTTTGGTAGACCCACTATCGTGATAGCCTGAGCAAATGCACAAAGCGCTACGCCAAGAGCTAGCCAAATGCCGGCGCAAAGGACGTAAACTATCATCACGACGCCGCTGTAAGCTTTCCACGCCGAATTTTTATCGGCATCCAGCTGGAATTTAGCCTCGCTTATCATCTCTCTGGAAAACGGAGCGAGTAAAAATTTGCCGTATTCCATCAGCCCAAGGCCTACGGGAGCGGTAACGACTAAAAGCGTGAGGACGATGCCTAAAACGTAAAAAATGAGGGCGACCAACCAGCCAAATAGCACCCACCAAACGATGTTAAACAATAAACGCATTTATCTCCTTTAAATTTAAGCGTAAAAAGGCGGTAAAACCGCAACTAAAACTCAAGTATTATAGAATTATATATATATATATCGGAGCTTAAATTTAGCAATCGTTTAAGGTTTGTAAAGATTTATAAAAGATAGAGGCGAGAATTTCGGTAAATTTGAAATTTACCTCTGCCGCCGTAAAGCACCACGCAAGCGCCAAGCAGACAAATCGCGCCGCCGATTAAGTCCCATTTGGTAAAGGCTTGCTTTTCTACAAAATGCAGCCAAAGTAGCGACGAGACGATATAAATGCCGCCGTAAACGGCGTAAGCACGCCCGGCGAAATCTAAATTTACCCGCGTCAAAACATAAGCAAACGCCGCGAGCGACGCACCGCCGAGCCCCAAAAACAGCGCGCTTTTGTAATACACGCCCAAAAGCTAAAGCAGCCCAAAATCTCGAAAAACGCCGCCGCGAAATAAAGCAAGATTTCTTTTAACAAAGTCCGTCCAGATCGATTTCAATACCCACGGGGCAGTGATCAGAGCCCGTGATATCGCTTAGGATAAACGCGTCTTTTAGGCGGTCTTTGAGGCTTGCCGAAATGAAAAAATAATCAATCCTCCAGCCGACGTTTTTGGCGCGGGCGTTAAAGCGGTAGCTCCACCACGAGTACGCGTCCGCCTCGTCGCCGCGCACGTGCCGAAAGGTGTCGATAAAGCCGCGCGAGATGACCTCATCCAGCCACGCGCGCTCGATGGGTAAAAAGCCAGAGGTTTTGGCGTTTGCTTTGGGGTTTTTGAGGTCGATTTCGCGGTGCGCGGTGTTTACGTCGCCGCAAAATATCACGTCTTTGCCCTGCTTTACGAGCTCGCCTATATACGCCAAAAATTTAGCGTAAAAGTCCATCTTGTAGGCTAGGCGCGTCTCGTCTTTTTGGCCGTTTGGAAAGTAGATGTTAAAAAGCGCGACATTGCCGAATCTATGCTCCAAAACCCGCCCTTCGTCGTCATCGAAAAACGCCGCTTTTTGCGTAGCACAGCTAAATTTAGCCAGGCTCATCACGCCAGAATACCCCGCCCTTGCCGCTGAATTTACGCTGATTTCATTAAATCCGAGCTTATAAATCTCGGCAGGCACGTCACTCTCGCGAACCTTGATCTCCTGAAGGCCCAAAAAATCGGGCTTTTGCTCCTCCAGCCAAGCAAAGCCGTCTTTAGCGGCGACCGCGCGCAGTCCGTTTACGTTCCAGCTGATTAGTTTCAAATTTTATCCTTTGTTAAATTTGGCGTATTGTATCGCAAGAGCCGTAAAATAAGCTAAAATTTAGTAAAATTAGGATCATTTTAAGGAGTAAAAAATGAAAAAAATCATCGTTTTATCGCTCATGCTCGCAGCATTTTTAAACGCAAAAGAGATAAAAAGCGCAAACTTTTTCCTCTCGGACGCGAAGTCGGTTGCGGGTCTGAGAGCATTTTTAAAAGCCAACAAAGAGGAGATCGTGAAGCTAAATTTGAACTACTGCGCGAACGAGAATAGCCTAGAAATTTTAAAAGATAAGGAAAATGAGCGCATACCGGGCGTAAATTTTAGCCGAATTTTGGAGGAGTACAAGCCCTCAAAAGAGCTTGCCGTCGAGCATTACGCCAGGCATTTTGACCTTGGCGAGGGGTATGACGGCGAAATCAACGCGGGCGTGGAGGACGGCGAGCTAATCATCAAACGCAGTCTGCGTGATGGCGCTTTTGAAAGCGTCGCTTTGCAAGTAGGCGGCTCGGATCGCGGCAAAAAATATATGTGGCGTTATCTTTGGGACGAAACCGCTAAATGCAAAGGCGGCGAGGTGCGGCTGGATGGGATTTTTTACGTGGATAAGGGTGAATACCCCGCGGGGAGCGACCTCGGCGATGATTACGATATTTTCTGGCTCGACCCGGTCGCGAAAAAATACTTTAAGCTACTAGAATACAAAAAATGAATTTAGCGCGATGACGGAGCTAGCAAGGGAAATTTTCGCTCAGATTTTGGGCGAGAAAAAGATGGAAATAATTTTATTTTTAGCGCAAAATGCCGACGAAAACGGCTTTATCTGCATTAAAATTTCGCAAATCTGCGAGCAAACGAGCGCTAGCAAACCCACCGTCATAGAGACGATAAAACTGCTAGAAAGCCGTAAAATTTTCGAGCGTATCAAAAACGGGATTTACCGCTTTAAAAATCTAAAAGGGCTGCAAAAATAAGCAAATTTTGCCTTTTTGCGCGGCCGTATCTATTTCGGGCAAATTTGGCGCGCGCTAACAAATTTGCCTAGTTTAAATTTAATCGCGCAAAATTTATTCAACCTAATTCGCCGAAATTTGTGTCAAATTTAATCATACGGATTTTACTGCCGAGCCGCAAATTTGACCGACCTTGGCTGAGCGATGCGTTCGTAGTCCTTCGCGTTTAAAATGATAGAGCGATCTAGTAAGCCTGCGTTAAAGGCAAGCTCGTCGTAGCGCGTAAATAGGCTAGGATCGGCGATCAGCTCTAACTCCTCGCAAAAGCTAAAGGGCGGAACGCTGCCGGGTACGCAGTCCGTTAGCCTCGCGACCTCGTCGGGGCTTGCTAGGCTCGCTCTTGATCCGCCAAGTGTCTGCGCGATGAGCTGCAAATCAGCCTTGTAATCAGCAGGCAGCACGGCCAAAACATATCGTTTGGCGCCGCCGCCTTTTATGGCGCAAACGAGCGCCTTAGCCCCCTGTCCTAGCTGCGTGCCGCGCGCTACGGCGACCTGGGCCGAGGTTTTGACGCTCTCGTGAGATACCGCGCGAAAGTTTGCGTTTTGCGCGCTTAAGAGCTCTTTTATCTTCTCGAAAATTTGCTCGGACATCGCTATTCCTTTGGTTTAAATTTTAGTTTGGATTATACAGCAAATTTTAAAATATCCGCCTTGCCGCCCCCGATTATTTTAAAGATTTGGCAAACCGAATGCGTCTAAATTTAAATATTTTTTGGCTATTATTTTGCAAATTTGCCTTAAAACGAACGCAAAAAAGCAAATTTACAAAGGAAAAATATGCAAATAGACAAAATCCAAATCGAAGCGGGCTGGAAAGAGGCGCTAAAAGAGGAGTTTTTAAGTGAAAATTTCGCCCGCGTGAAGGAAAATTTCTTGCGCGCAAAGGCCGCGGGCGAGGTCTATCCGCCAAACGCGCTGATATTTAACGCCTTTAATCTAACGCCCTTTAACGCCGTCAAAGTCGTAATCCTAGGCCAAGACCCGTATCACGGCGCGGGGCAGGCGATGGGGCTAAGCTTCTCCGTGCCGCGCGGCGTCAAAATCCCGCCCAGCCTGCAAAATATCTACAAAGAAATTTACGATGATTTGGGTATCGCGGAGCCAAATTCGGGCGATCTGAGTTACTGGGCGAAGCAGGGCGTGCTGCTGCTAAACGCGACGCTAAGCGTTAGCGCGGGGCAGGCGAATTCGCACTCGGGTTTTGGCTGGCAGGAGTTCACGGACGCTGCGATCGGGAGGCTTAGCGAGCGCGCCAGAAACGTCGTTTTCATGCTCTGGGGCAACCCGGCCAAAGCAAAAGCCTCGCTCATCGACGCATCGCGCCACCTCGTGCTAACGGCGGCTCATCCAAGTCCGTTAGCGCGTGGCGCGTTTTTTGGTTGCAGGCACTTTTCAAAGGCGAATTTGTATCTAGCGCAGCACGGCAAATCGCCGATAGATTGGGATCTAAACAACGCCGTTTAGAGCCGAGCTAGCCGCGCAAATTTTACTTTAAAATCTACGCAAATAGACAAATTTAACAAAGGAGTAAAATGGCGATTTCAATCAAACTCAAAAAGCGTTGGGATGTTTATCCTACTTTGCAAGACGTGCTTGCGGCGACTAAAAACCTTAGCGTGTCCCCCTTCGGGCTTACGGAAGAGGGTTTGCAAGACTTCCGAGGGATTAAGCTCATAGGCGAAAGAGCGCAAGTTCCTTTGCGAAATGGATATATGTGGGAAAACATATCCAAACCTCTCCATACCTCCCTATCTTATGCCGACTTTTCAGGCTCGGTATGGCAGTATTTTGCCATTGAAGAAACAGAGGATTTTACCTCTGTAATCGACCACGTTATTTTTGACGAAAGCGTATTTCAACTGAGCGCCTATGCTATTTGCGGAAGTGGCGCTACTTTCTTGTCGTGCAGTTTTGCCGGTTGCAAATACAAATGGGGGGGGAGTTTATAGGGGCTACGCTAAAAGACTGTCGTTTTACCCAAATCAAAAAGAATGTTCGTTTAAAATTTAATCGCTGTAAATCGTTAGAAAACTGCCTGTTTAGCGGAGAAATCCACAAGGCGCTTTTTTGGCATTCTAGTCTAAAAAACTGCACCTTTGAGGGGACGCTATACGACTGCTCTTTTTACGGGGTCGAAAAGATAACAGACCTGCGTAAAGGCGAGATTATCCCGCCTGAAAACGTAGATAACAGAATGGACGGCGTGGATTTTTCTAAGGCGGATATCATTATGTGTAACTTTTGGTCATTTTGTTATTTGGATAAAGTCAAACCCTCAAAAAACAATTGCGTATTTAAGGTAACCGATGAATTTTATAGCTGTTTGCTTTCCGTTATCGAAAACAGCGATAGCCCTTTAAAAGAGGAGCTGATAAAAGAGGCAAAATCAGATTATGCTCCACATCCTACAACCCCCTATGAAGTAATACACCCCAAAGATTTTTTATATCCGGAAAAAGCAGAACTTGCCCAAGCGCTCTACGATCTCGTCTGCGAGGCGGCGGAGGCTACTGGATGCAGGGTGAAGTAGCAGAGCCCCGAGACTAAGCGACTAGCAAATAAACGAATAAATCTTAAACCTCCAAAATAGCAAAAAGCAAACGGCGCGGGATGGCTAAAATTTAGAAATAAAATAAACGTTGTCTCCCGCAGCGATTTTAAATTTACCGCCGAATCTTGCCTTAAATATAATAGAAACGTAGGTTACATTACATTTAGAATAAATCAAAATAATAAATATATAAGAAATATACTGATATAATTTCATATCAAATATTATTTTCAAGGAGCGACGATGAGGAAAATTTTACTTTTAGCGGCGATTTGCGGCAGCATTTTTGCAGAGCAAACCTACGAACTAAACGTACCTAACATGAACTGCGGCGGCTGCGCCAAGAAAATAGAAGATGCCGCAAAAAGCGTCAAAGGCGTAAAAAGAGTGAGTTTTGACCTAAAAAGCAAGGACGTAAATATCACTGCAGATAGCGGCGCAAACGTGATGGACGTCGTGCGCGCCATCCAAGCTAAAAAATACAAAGTCGGTATCAAAGAATGAAAAAGCTGGCTCTAATTTTTGCTCTTAGCGCGGCGGCGTTTGCGGACAAGACGCTAGTTTACGAGATCCCCAATATGTCCTGCGTGAGCTGCTACGAGGTCATCGTGCAGACACTTGGCGAGCTAAAAGGCATAAAAAATTTTGAGGTAAATTTAGAAGCCAAAACCGCTCAAATCATAGCTAAAGACGATTTGCCCCAAAACGCCGTCGTCGATGCGCTCAAAAAACAGGGTTATCAAGCGGTTTTAAAATTTGAAAAATAACGCCCGCGCGGGGTAAATTTGGCTCTTAGCGCGGTTTTTGGGTTTTTAGCAAACCTGCTTGGCGTAGCTTTTTTAATCGGCGACTAAATTTAGGCGGCGTTTTTGTTTAAATTTGCGGTTTAAACGCGCGTTTAAAAAACAAAGCCTAATCGCTGCGGAGGTGAATCGCAAATAGCCGCCTTTTTACAAATTTTGCGGCGTAAATTTAGCCGAATTTAGCGACTTTTTAAAGCTAAAACGTAAGGCGAGTAAAATTTATCGCCGCCTAAAATGCGCGGTTTTGACGCAAACGTCCAAAACCGACGAATAAATTTAACTAAGGATAATTATGAAAAAAACAGCTAGTCTTTTGGTAGCTGCCGCGGCGTTAAATTTGCCGCTTTCGCATTTGGCCGCGAGTCGCGACGCTAATCAAGGCTTTTTAAATTTAACCGCTTTAAAGGCGTTAAATTTTAGTACGCTAAACGCTGCGGAGGTCGTGCTAGATAAAGTCGAGGTCAGCGCCGACGCCAACGCTACGAAAGAACCCGGAAAACTAACGCGCGCGGATATGGATCTGATAACGTCTAAAAATCACGGCATAACCGATCTTTTAAAAGGCAATCCAAACGTCGCCTTTAGCGCGAAAAACGCCAAAAGCGTGCGCGCGGGCGAGCTGGCTCCGCAAGATATCAGCATAAACGGCGCGAACTACTATCAAAACAACTTTACTCTAGACGGCGCAAGCATAAATAACGACCTAGACCCTAAAAAACGCACGTGGAATAACCACAACAACATCTGGAGCGACAGCACGATAGGCTCGCAAGCCATGAGCGTAGATACGGATCTGCTAGGCAGCGTCGAGGTGCTAGATAGTGCGGTTTCAGCTAGATACGGCGGCTTTCAAGGAGGCGCCGTAAACGCTAAAACCAGAGACCCCAAAAGCGGCTTTCACGGCGTGCTTAGCTACTCTTATACGGGCGGGGATTGGAGCAAAATTTATAAAGACGCCTCCGCCGCGCAAAGATACGACGACGGCGATCTAGCCGATATGAGCGACTTTAAAAAGCGCAGATATAGAGTCGGCGCCGAAGGGTATTTGACGCAGAATTTCGGCCTTTTGCTAGACTACTCGAGGCACCGCTCCGTCATAGAAAACCACTACAACAAAAAACAGATAAATCAAAATTTATACTCGTTTCCAAACGATAGGCAGACTAATGATAATCTTTTCGTAAAAGGCGTTTGGGGCGTGAGCGATAAATTTACGCTAAAGCCGAGCTTTTTGTACTCTAGGCTAGATAACTACACTTCCGCCAAGCGCTACCTAGACTCCCAGCTCACGCTAAAATACGGCGGTTACGTCGCGACTCTCGAGGCGCAGGCCGATCTTGAGGCGGTATTTTTAGAGCAAACGCTTAGCTACTCCGCCTCGCAAAACAGCCGCGACTATGAGAATGATACCGAGTACTACGGCTACAAACCCTCAAACGTCAAAAACTGGGGAACCAATCCTAGCCCGAATTTCGGCTCGGGCATAGGGGGTCTAAACGATTTTGAACAACGCCAAAACAAGCTAGCGTATAAATTCGACGCAAGCGTGAAGGAATTTGAAGCTCTGGGCGCATCGCATCTGGTAAAATCTGGCTTTGAGATAGCTAGACAAAGCGGCAGCTACGAGATACCGCGCACCCGCGTATCCTACGGCACGCCAAAGCCTTTGATGAGCGGAACGTGCATCGCCGGCGATAAAACATGCGTCATAGACGATAGCTTCGCCTCCCAGGGCGCGGTCGGTCAATATCTATCGAAAAAAACCTACTACTACGCCGTAAAAACCAAGGCTACGCAAACCAATCTCGCCCTTTATCTCGAAGACGAGATGAAGTTTGGCGCGTTTAAATTTCGCCCCGGACTTCGCATCGAGCGAAACGGCGATAACAACGACGTAAATTTAGCTCCGAGGTTGCTAGCCGAGTATGAATTCGCGGATAAAAATTTCATAGGAATCGGGTTAAACCGCTACTACGGACGAAATTTTTTCGCGTATAAGATGTATAACGGCGTGTACAGGATGTATGAGACTTGCGAGAGAAGCTCCTACGGCGGGGCGTATACGTGCGGCGGACTGGCTAATAACCGCCGTCCCATCAGGGAGTTAAAGACGCCTTACGATGATGAATTTAGCGCGTATTATCGCGGCGACATCGGCAACGCGAGGCTAAATCTCAAATACGTAAGACGCCAAGGCCGCGACGAAGTAGCGATGAAATACGTAAGAGAGCCGCTACCTGGCTACGGAAACGGGTATTATATATTTACCAACGAGGGGCAAAGTAAGCGCGACATCGTAACCTTAAGCGCGGCAAACATTGCTCCGATCGAAATTTGGGGCGTAAAAAACGATTTTGAGGGCTCGCTAAGCTTTACGAAGCAAAGCAGGAGCTTTGAGGATTATGAAGACGACGAGATGAACGACGACGTCTCGTATAACGGCAAAATCATCAAAAAAAGCGAACTACCGGTCGTTGATTACCATGTGCCCTTTTCGGCTAAATTTCGCCACTCGGCTAAATTTAGCGGCTTTAGCGTTTCAAATTTCATAAACTATACGAGCAAAACGGACGCGCTACTAGGCGGCTGGAATAGAACGCGCGGGATATACGTCTACGAGCGCCAAAAGCTGCCCGCATACGCGACTTGGGATATGCGCATAGGTTATGAAAGGCGGCTGGCCGGCGATTTTCGAGCGTTTGTAAATCTTGATATAAATAATCTTTTAAACAAAAAATTTATCGCCTCAAACGAGGGCAACTACTACGAGTACGGCCTTGGCCGCAACTTTTGGCTGGAAGCGGGTATGAAGTGGTGATTTACTAGGATTTATCCCTAATTTACCGCGCAAGACGCGGTAAAAGCGGGTTTGCGGCAAAAATTGCGAGCTTTAAAAGGCTAAAGCGCTTTGGTTTAGTTTTTATACGCGCCTTAAATTTGCGTCTTTTAGCTAGTTTTGGATTTTGCCTTACGGCGCAAAGTCGCAAATTTGCCGTTTGTGAGCGGCGTAAATCCGCGCTTTTGCCCTCTTGGCTTGCTAGTGGGCGTAAATTTATCTATCTGTAACGGGCAAAATCGGCAAAATAGCTAAAATTTGCATAAGGCGCGAGTGGTAATTTCCTTGCCTAAACGCAAAACGCGCGGGGTAGATTGGCGGCTCGGCGATTTTGCCGCTTAAAGTTAGTTTTACTCTTACTTCTTAAAGCTCTTAAACCGCGAGAAAATGCGGTTTGCGCTCTTTTTAGCTTGTTTAAAACGCTATTTTTTCTCTCGCGGCTTAAACGGCGCTAAATTTGCGATGATTTAGCCGTTAGGCCACTTAAAATCATACTCAAAAGATACGAATTTATTGCGCCAAAAGGCCGTGTCGCCCGTGCAGGCGAAATTTATAGGCTAGATTTTACCCGTCGCCCGGCAAGAGCTTGCGCCGAGCCGTTTTGCTTGCGCGTATCTGCTTTGATTTTTGTTTAAAATAAGGCCAACCGCCCGTAACGCAAAGCCAAAATCGTATTTTGCGTTTTTAAGCTTAAATTTAAGCGCAAAAATCGGCCGCGCGTCTTGACTTTGCGACAACTAGCCATATGTCCGAGATTTGCTCGCAAAGCTGCTTAAAAGCAAGCAAAATTTGGCATTTTGGTCGCAAACTCCGAGCGACCTAGCATCTAGCGCGGCAAAAACTCGTATAAATTTCCGGTTTCAGCGGTTTTTTGATATAATCAAAACAAAAGTTAAATCAAAGGAGTAAAATGTATATCGTCCTAGGCGTCCTCGCCGTTCTCGTGCTCATCGTTATTTCGACTTATAACTCGCTAATCGGCAAGCGAAACCAAGTCCTAAATATCAAATCAGGCGTCGATACGCAGTTAAAAAAGCGTTTTGACCTCATTCCGAATTTAGTCGCCACCGTCAAGCAGTATCTCACGCACGAGCGCCAACTGCTAGAAAACATCTCCGCGCTTAGAAGCGGCATCCAAAAGGCCGCGGGAGACGAGCAGAGATTTGCGCTAAACGGCGAGCTGTCAAATCTAATCTCAAAGTTAAACGTCGTCGTGGAGAATTATCCTGAACTAAAAGCAAACGAAAACGTAATGCACCTACAAAAAACGATAAATGATATCGAGGAGCAGATCTCCGCCGCGCGCCGCGCCTACAACGCCGCCGTGACCGACTATAACAACGCCGTGGAGATGTTTCCCTCAAACATCGTCGCTAGCTGGGCGAGGTTTAGCAAGGCGGCATTTTTCGAGGTGCCAAAGGGGCAAGACGATCCGCACGACGTGCATGAGCTTTTTAACCGCTAAATTTGCGCTCGCTTCGTCAAATTTGAGTTAAATTTGAGCGCTTTAACCGCGCTCTAAAATGCAAGCAGACTGGCTAAATTTGAACGCAAAAAGCGGCGCGGGCGGTAAATTTAAGCGGTAAATTCGGTTTGAATTAAAACGCGCGGCTTATAAACGGTGATCTTAAATTAATGCAGATCAAAGCAAATTTAAATGTAAAAGCCCAAGCGCGGGCTTAAAATAGCTAAATTTCGCAAAAACGGCGTTAAATCAAAATGGAGTAAAAATGGACGATCTGGTCTTGCTAGAGCTTGAGCGACAAAAGGTTTTACGCTCGCTTTTTAGGCTAAAGCTCGTTTGTTTTGTTCTCGCAGCGGGAGTAGGCTGGCTGTTTTACTATTTCTCGCGCGACGCGATACTCGGCGCGGTCGCGTTTTTAGTTTGCGGGGCTACGATTTATTATTTTTTCGAGAGCATTTTTACTGATAGCTTCACATTTAAATTTAAACGAAAAGTTATACGAAGCATCGTCGAAAGCTGCGGCCTAACCTACCACCCGGGCGGCTTTGTGGAAAATGATTATTTATATATGATTTATGATTTTGACATCGATAAATACTCGGGCAACGACCTGATTTTCGGGCAGATAGAGGGCGTGCGGGTCAAATTTAGCGACGTAGAGGCGATAAGCATCAAAGAGGACTGGCAGGGGAACAAGACTCATAGAGTGCTTTTTGCGGGGCTTTTGTTCGTGGCCGATTTTCCTAAACGCTTAAAGGCCGTCACTCAAATTTGTAGCGGGACGGATGAGTTTAAGGACTACGGCGGCAAGCGCGCGAGGATGGACGACGCGGAGTTTGAGCGGTATTTTAGAGTCTACGCAACCGATCAGATCGAGGCTAGATACGCGCTCACGCCAAGCTTGATGGAAAATTTAAAGCTGCTAAAAATGAGATTTCACCGCCCTATAAACATCGTGCTAACCGGGGATAAAATCTGTATGGCGATCCGCACGGGACGCGATAACTTCGAGCCAGATCTGCGCCGCCCGCTCGTTGGTAAGGGAGCGAATAGATTTTACAAAGACGAGATCGGCGGCTTTTTGCGTATCGTCGAGGAGCTGCGACTAAACCTTAAAATTTGGGCGGATTAGAAAGCGCGGCGCTAAATTTGACGGGCGGCGTAACCCGCACCCTAAAAACCCAAACGAGCGTGCGAGACGAAAGTCACCGAGCGCGGCGGTAAAAACGAAAAAGGAGAGCGGATGAAGGGCGTAGCGATAAACGAAACGACGATAGTCGGCGATGATGGGAAATACTATAAATTTAGCTTTGAAGAGGTGCGCGCTGGGCGGCCGGGCGGTGGAGAGCGCGTGGCGTTTCGAGCCGACGGGGAGTTTGCCCGCGATGTATTTGTGGTGACGGACGAGGGCGAGCAGCGCGCCACGAAAGACGCCAGAAGCGAGGAGACGAAGGCGGCGCTAAAAGAGAGCGCGGCGTTTGGGCGGGCTAGGACGGCTGGCATAGCTTCCGGCGTCGCGCCTGCCGTTATCAAGCTTTACGCGTTTTTTATCGCGGACTACGCGGGGCTGAAGCTGCAAATCGCCGTCGCTCTAGCAGTCCTCGTAGGCGCGCTGCTAACCTATGCGGCGCTAGGCGGTATCGCGCGGCTTGCGGGTAGCGATGATCTGCACGTAAACTACGGCAAGGCGATGATAGCGATGTTTGTCGCCCAGGTCACGCAGACGCTGGCGTTTTATTTGGCGCAAACGGGTCATCCGCTAGCTAGACTCGTCGCCGTTATCGCGGTGCTTTTGCTAGTTTACGTGGCGGTAGTTTGGGCGAAGGTCTTTTTCGAGCTTGCTAGGCTAACTAGAAACGGGCTTTTTAAAACGTATATTTTCGTGTTTTTTATCGGGGAGCTGATGCAAGCAAGCGGGTATTTGTTTATATTTAGTTTTCTTTTTATCGTGGCGTCGTTTATTATCTACATTGTAGCGTGGGTCAAAACGGACAAGGTCGGCGAGGCAAATAAAGAAGGGCTTTTTATCTATTAGCCTAGCGCACTTGGTCTTGCGCGGTTTAGCTCGTTAAATTTAATACCGCCGTTTGCGCCTGCTAGCGCGTCATTTCTCGCTAGATTTTGAGAACGACTGCGGCGATGAGCTTTTGGGGAGTTACGTCAAATTTGGATATCGCAGTTAGTTTTACCCGGTCTTAAATAATGCGATGAGCTTTTAGAGAGCTTGCCTGTTTTGCGCCAAAAGGCTTTGTTTTAGTCCCCCATGCGCGGTTTTATACGGCGGTTTTTGCGGATAGGCAAAGGGGCTTGGCATCGCAGATTTGCTAGTGCTTTGGATTTGACGCATTAGACTAATCGCTCTTAAATTTACTAGCGCGCCGCGGGCATTTGCTGCTATTTTTGGACTAATTTGCGCAAAATTTGACGGTACCTAAAACAGGATTTTTTAAGGGCGCAGACGATTTTACGTTAAAGCGTTTCTAAATTTCGGTGCTAGCGGCGCAAGCGGACATAAATTTAATCGCCGCATTTTTATCTTAACGCCTGCAGCAACAAAACGCGCAAAACTCGTCGGCAGCATGCCGCAAATAAAAATAGTATCTTAAATTTATTCCGATTTTTGCCGTTTTGCTTGCTAGATTTTAGCAAAACGAGCTTTGCTTTTTTATACTTTTAAATCAAAAATCGCCGCCTAAATCTTTATCGGCGGCGCAAAAATTTTATGCTTTTAGCTTTGATTTTACGGTGTTATTGGCGCCTTTGTTCGCATTTTGGACTCTAAAACCGTTGCTTTTAGGCTTGGTTCAAAATCGCCCTATTATCAAAACGATGCTTATAAAACAGTACAAATAAAGATATAACGGCTAACCAATCTAAACTAAGAGGAAAAGCAATGAAAAAAATCGTTTTAGTTATGGTCGTTGTCGGGCTATGCTCTTTAAATTTGAGTGCCGGGGAACTGGAGGATAATATCAAAGAATGCGACGGCGGCGATGCGCAGGCTTGTTTGAAAGCTGCTGAAAAATACTATGTTGCAGGCAAAACCGATCCTAAAGAAATTGAACTTTTTCGAAAAGCTTGCAATCTAAATAATGCCGAAGCTTGCACTTTATTGGCATATAAATACAAAAAAAGTGGAGATATGGCGAATGCTAAAATATTTTATACAAAAGCTTGCGATCTAGGCGATCAAGTAGCTTGCACGATGAAGTAAAAAATTAAAAAATAAAGCCTGATTTTGCAATCAGGCTTTTTATTATCTAAGCGGTTAAAATATACGCCGAATTTAAGCGTCTAAATTTGCGTCAAGCGTTTAAATTTAGGGCTGCATTTGACGCTAAATTCGGCTTGTGGATTTAATTTAAAACCTGAGCTTTAATCAGGCGAATTTATCGAGCAGACCCGTGCTAAAAATGCCTAAAACTGCGGCTTACCGCCGTTTGCTTTGGCGCCTTTTACGAAGTCTATCGCGTATTTTTGGCACGCGGTTTTGTCCTTCTTCTCTAGACACAGCGTTTCTAGCTGCTCGCTACTCATGCCTTTGTAATCGGCCACGGTTTTATTTGTTCCGCCCATATAAAACCACGTGATTAAACCTAGAATTAACAAAATAAAAACTAGCCGCGCCATTTTTTCTCCTTTACAAATTTATTTTTAATGATACAACGGCGACGGTTAAATTTAGCTTGATTTTGCGTAAAATTCAAGCTGTGCGGCGATTTTTAAAATAATATCTGCATAAAACGCATTTAGCCTTGCGCCGCCGGTTAGGCCGGCGCCCGTCTTATGCTTAGCGGCACGGTGTGCAGCGCCTAAAATGATTATATGCTTTGCGCTAGCGATACGCCGAGCTTGCCGTTTAGGCGATTTTATCCGCCGAAGCGACAAGGGCCGCTTTAGACTAATTTTCAAAGCCGAGCTAAAATTTAGAGAGAAATTATTTAGATTTGGTTTTTAGAAGCTTGATTTACTGTTTACATACATTACGCTAAAATGCGCCGAAATTTTTATAAAAGGATAAAAAATGAAAAAGATCTTTTTGGGCTTTGCGCTATTTTCTGCGATCGCGGCTGCCGCGCTAGGCGAGACTATCGAGGTTTATAAAAGTCCCGAGTGCGGTTGCTGCGGCAAATGGGGCGAAGTAATGAAGCAAAACGGCTTCGAGGTAACTGAGCATAAAACAAACGAGATAATCGAAACGAAAAATAAATACGGCGTGCCGGCGGAGCTATACAGCTGTCATACCGGCATAGTCGGCGGCTACGCTATCGAGGGGCACGTGCCGGCGCAGGAGATAAAGGCGCTTTTGGCCGCTAAACCCTCTGACGTCGTGGGTATCTCGGTGCCGGGCATGCCGCTTGGAAGTCCGGGTATGGAGCAGGGCGACATCGTCGAAGACTACGACGTGATCGCGTTTAAAAAGGACGGCACGACTGAAATTTTCGCCAGCTACAAAAACGGCAAAAAGATAAAATAATTTAGCGAGATCGGCGTAAATTCGGCCTATTTTTGCGCATTTGCGCCGAGTTTTTCCGCATAAATTTTACTCGCGACGTCAATTTTGCGGTTCCGATTTTGCTCGGTTTTATCCTTGCGCGGGACTGCTAAAATTCGCCGTTTTTGTTTTTAAATTTTGCTTTTTTACGGGTGGCGTTTGATGCGCTCGCGCGTTTTTGCCCGTTCGTTTTAAATTTTTATCATGAAACGAGCGCATTTACGGCGCCGAATTTATAAAATTTAGGCGGCTTTTCGCTACCTTTTTATGGCGTCAAATTTAGCAACTCGGACGCCCGCGACCCGCGCAAATTTTTTTCTTAGCGCGACTTGCCGCGAGCGCCGCAAAGATTAAAAACGGCCGTTATAGCGGTATAGTTTTGTTAAATTTACCCGCTTGCCGCCGTTACTTGCTCGCCAAATTTAGCTCAGATGAAAGAAAAAAAAGATACAAAACGGCGACCGATTTGCTTTTTCTTGGATCACGATTTCGGCTTGATCGTTTTTGAGCTGAAATTTACGGGTCGCGATCCGAACGACAGGGCGATACTGGCGCTGTTTGAGGCGATAGGAAGCTTGCTATTTGATTGTCGGTTTTTGCCGCGATATCGGTTCGCGAGGCTCTTTTTCTAAAAACGCCGCGAATCCCCGCAAAATCAAGCTAAATTTAAACCCCCTTGCCGCTGTATATTAAAGCTAAATTTACAAGGGAGCGGGCGCGGCGCGAGCGGTATTTATGATATTTATGTTGGGCTTGCGGCGCAGCCTTACATGATCGAGGTGACGAAAACGCC
This sequence comes from uncultured Campylobacter sp., assembly GCA_963527315.1. Classification (GTDB taxonomy): domain Bacteria; phylum Campylobacterota; class Campylobacteria; order Campylobacterales; family Campylobacteraceae; genus Campylobacter_A. Next base: position 14,211 of record CAURQE010000010.1, on the reverse strand, counting down.
GACTATGAGGTATAAGCCGCGAGGAGCTTGGGGGCTTTGCGTCTTGAAAAAAAGATAAAAAGGCCTGCCAAAAAAGCGACCGACTTCGTAAACGGCGCTAAAGCAAACGGCGACAAAGAGCAGTTTTAGCGGTTTTGCGGGCGGATTTTACGTTCAAATTCGCCGCGGCGGTTCGGGCTTGCGATCTGGCAAAACGGCTAGCCCGCAAGTCAAATTTGAGCTCAGATTTAGTTTCAAATTTAAATTTGCGGTCAAATTTGATGCCGCAAGCGCTAAAATCGCCGTGCCAAAGCCGCCCGATCTTGGCTCAAATTTTAAAATTCGCGGCGAGCTGATTTGCTTTTATGGCTCAAATTCGGCGCTGCCGGCAAAGTCTTAAAACTAATCCGAATTTAACCATCTCGTCAAATTTAAGAATTTAAGCCCCAATGACGCAAGCGGCACAAATTTAAACTATTTCAAATTTGGCTCGCATTTTTGCGGTGCGGGTCTAGTCGGGGATCGGCGTGCAAATTTAGACCGAAAGCCGCATAAAATAAGCAATATTTGTATTACAAGTTTAGCGCGGAGGTCAAATTTGCGCTCAAATTTAAACGGCAAGCAGGGTGCGCAAGAGGCCAAAAGCGCCAAAACGCGGCAAAATAGCCTCCGCGGTTCTCGCTCGCTCCGGTGGCGGCAAAAATGCGCTTTCAGTTTAAAATTCCCGATTTTTTGCTATAATCGCCACGTTTCATTTTAATTTTTTAAGGATTTTAATTGCACCCCAGTAGCGCCGACTCGCTTTTTATGATCGCTCTCGCGTTTTTCTTCGTATTTTTAAACGCTTTTTTCGTCTTATCAGAATTTTCCATCGTCAAAGTCCGCAAGACCCGCCTAGAGGAGCTCGTCAAGGACAAAGTGCCAAACGCCAAAATCGCGCTTGATATGTCAAACAACCTCGATACCTACCTCTCCGCCACGCAGCTAGGCATCACGCTAAGCTCGCTAGCTCTTGGTTGGATCGGCGAACCTGCGGTCGCTAGGCTGATCGAGGAGCCGCTAAAAACATACTTTAATCTAAACGATATCTTAGTTCACACCGTCTCGTTTGCGATCGCGTTTACGCTGATCACGCTCATGCACGTGGTGCTAGGCGAGCTAGTGCCAAAGTCCGTCGCCATCGCAAAATCAGAAAAAGCAGTCCTTGCCATCGCGCGTCCGCTACACGTATTTTGGGTGGTTTTCTCGCCGCTTATCAAGACTTTTGATTTCTTAGCCGGCGTTTCGCTTAAAATTTTGGGCATCAAACCAGCCAAAGAGAGCGAGCTAGCCCACTCCGAAGAAGAGATAAAAATCATCGTGGGCGAGAGCCTAAAGGGCGGCGTTTTAGACAGCTTTGAGACCGAGATCATCAAAAATGCGGTTGATTTCTCCGACACGGTGGCTAAAGAGATCATGACTCCGCGCCGCGATATGGTCTGCATAAACAAGCAAAAGAGCTACGAAGAAAACATCAAAGTTATCTTTGAGTCCAAATACACGCGCTACCCCTACATCGACGGCAGCAAGGACGCGATACTAGGCATGATCCATATCAGGGATATCTTGCAAATCGATCTAGGAAATAAAAAGCGCGAATTTGACAGCATCGTGCGTAAATTCGTCATCGTGCCAGAAAACCTCTCGATATCTAAAATCTTAGTCATGATGAACAAGCAGCAAATCTCCGCCGCTCTCGTCGTGGACGAATACGGCGGTACGGCGGGCCTTCTTACGATGGAAGACATAATGGAAGAGATCCTAGGCGACTTTAACGACGAGCACGACGACGCCGACCCGCACTATAAAAAGATCAACGAAAATATCTACGAGTTTCAGGGGCGCTTTGATTTAGAGAGCGTCGAGGAGCTGATGGGGATAAGCTTCGCCGACGAGACCGAGGAGCTAACGATCGGCGGATACGTCTTTAATCTCATTGGTCGCTTGCCGGTCGTGGGCGACAAGATCGAGGACGAAAACTGCTACTACGAGGTGCGCAAGATGGACGGCGCTAGCATCTCTAGCGTCAAGGTACGCAGAAAATTTGAGCAAAAAGAGGACGAGGACTGAGTAAATTTGCGCTTTGTCTTTGCGGACGGGGCGAAAATTTAGTTTTAAATTTAAGGCGCGGAAATGGATTTTCAAATTTAAGTCGGTCTAAAATTTAAAAATATTGCCACATTTGAAACCGGCACAAATTTAAACCGCTTCGTCAAATTGGAGTTTGCGGCATTTGCGCTAAATTTATCGCCGTTTGGCCGAGTCTTGCGGGACTAGCGTTAAAGTTTATCGCCAGCCTTAGCCGGGCTAAATCTCAGCTGATTTTTCTCTCAGACTCTCTCAAAATCAGCAAATTTAATCTAACTTTTTAGCTTATTTTGATAAACTTCCCAAAATTTAATAAAATATAAAATTTAAATTCTACATTTTGAAATTTAGAAAACAAATTTAACACAGGAGGACAGATGAGAGTAGTTCAAGCGGAATTAATCTCCAAAACCGTAAGCGAGCTTTGCAAGCAGGCCTGTTACGTCGTAACGCCCGATATGAGAGCGGCTTTTGAAAAGGCTAGAGAAAACGAGAGCTCGCCGATAGGTAAGGACATCCTAGGCAAGGTACTCCAAAATGCCGATCTAGCCGAGAAGCGCATCGCTCCGATCTGCCAAGACACGGGCATGGCGGTCGTGTTCGTCGATCTAGGACAGGACGTGCATATCGAGGGCGGATTTTTAGAAGACGCGATAAACGAGGGCGTAAAAGACGGCTACGTGGGCGGCTACCTGCGCAAATCAGTCGTAAATGACCCGATCTTTGAGCGTAAAAACACGACGAACAACACCCCCGCCGTCATAAACGTAAGGATAGTAAGAGGCGATAAAATCCATATAAAAGTGGCTCCAAAAGGCTTTGGTAGCGAGAACAAATCAGCTCTAAAGATGCTAGTGCCCGCAGACGGCCTAGAGGGCGTGAAAAAGGTATTTCTAGACGCCGTTAAGCTAGCGGGTCCAAACGCCTGTCCTCCGATGGTGATCGGCGTGGGCATAGGCGGCACGATGGATAAGGCCGCGCTAATGGCAAAATACGCAGCCGCTCGCGACGCAGACAGCAAAAACCCCGACCCGAGGTACGCCAAACTAGAAGAGGAGCTACTAGAGCTCGCCTGTAAAACGGGTGTCGGACCGCAAGGTCTAGGCGGCGACACGACCGCGGTAAAAGTAAACATCGAGTGGTATCCGACCCACATCGCGGGCCTACCGGTCGCTATCAACATCAACTGTCATGCCGCTCGCCACGCCGAAGCTGAAATTTAAGGAGAAAAGATGTCAGAAGTAAAAAAAATAACCGCGCCGTTTGACAAAGAGGTCGTAAAAAGCCTAAAAGCGGGCGATAACGTACTAATAAGCGGCACCATCATCGCAGCCCGCGACGCCGCGCACAAGGCGCTAACCGAGACTTTGGCTCGCGGCGAGGCCTTACCCGTAAATTTAGTCGGCGAGACGATCTACTACCTAGGACCGAGCCCCGCAAAACCGGGCGACGTCATAGGAGCTGCGGGACCGACTACTAGCGGACGCATGGATAAATACACTCCGACGATGATAAACGAAGTAGGCATCAACGGCATGATCGGCAAAGGATATCGTAGCGAGGCCGTCGTCGAAGCGATGAAAAAATCATGCTGCGTCTATATGGTCGCTATCGGGGGTGCGGGCGCGCTAATCAGCCAAAGCATCAAAAAGTACGAAGTGCTAGCCTATCCAGAGCTTGGCCCAGAGGCGGTCGCGAGGCTTACGGTCGAGGATTTTCCGGCTATCGTAGCGATCGATAGCGAGGGCAATAACTTCTACGAAGTCGGACAGGCTCCGTATAAAAAAATATAAAAAATTTAATCGGTTGCGTCATCGTGCGTAACCGATTTTTAGGCCTTGAGTCTAACATACATATTTCTGTTATTTGATGGATCTTTGCCATTTTCTCTCATATCATATTCAAAAATATCTGGATTTTTTTCTATAAAATCGTTAAAAGATCTGTATATTCTTTCAGGATGAATTGTTCGATAATCTAAGCCCTCATCTTTTATTTTTTTACCAAGAGTGGATGCAGGTAGCCAGCCATCCTCTGATTTTTCAAATATTTTGCACAAGTGTTCTGAGAAATCTATTGGTAATGATGGATTGACTCGTTCTGTTGGTCTATTATCTTTGCTGTCTTCAAGAGGAATAAATTTATTGCAAGCTTTTCTTAGGGCTTCTGGAGTTTGGCTATTGCCGGCTATATAGACCTTTTTGTTGTACTCCCTTAACACCATTGCCAGCGGAGTAAAATCGCTATCGCTAGATACTATGCAAAAACCGTCATATAAATTAGAAGCAAGCATTAGCATTGCCTGTATGGTAAGAGTTATATCTGTCGTATTTTTACCCTTGCGATATTGTGGTGTTTGTATCATATTTATAGCATTTTCTGTACAAAATTTTTTCCAACCTTGTTTTGAATTTTGTATCGTGAAATCTCCGTAAGCTCTCTTTAAGGTTATTTCTCCATATTTTTCTAGCTCGTTTAATACTTTACTTATACTGTCGTAAGGCACATTATCCGAGTCGATCAATACGGCCAAACGCGATATCGATGTATCCATGGCTTTTGTCATTAATGGGATAATACTGGAAATGGCGTCTTGAGCCTCGTTTATGTTTAACTCATCCATTTGCAACTCCTTGTTTAAAATTTAAAAAATTATACGCAAGAAAAGTTTTAATATGAATAAAAAGTATGAATACTTTATATGCGATTGCGGATTTTGGATCGAGTGTATATTTTATAAAATTTAAGTGACATGCAGTAAAATTTGATGCTAAATTTGAGTGAAATTTTATAAAAATTCAGAACTCAAATTTAGCTGTGAAATTTGGCGACTAAAGCCAGGTCGAGCCTCACTCCGTAGTGCTGTTTATGTAGCTGTTTTCGGAGATCTGGGTCCAGACTCTAGCCTTTTTCATAAAGGCTTTTTGCGAGTCTAGGATTTCTTTAAACGTCGCGTCCTTTGCCGAAAGCTCGTCTAGGATCTCGTCCGTGGCTTTTTGCAGAGCTGTGATGATCTCGGGCGGAAACGAAGCGATTTTCACGTCCGGATGCTCGCTTTTGATTTTATCAAGAACCAGCGAGTTTTGATAGACGGCAGACTCGTACACGTCTGCCGCTACGGCCTTGGTCGCAGTGTCTACGATAGCTTGGAGGTCGGCAGGTAGCTTGTCCCAGAGCTTTTTGTTGATGTAAAATTCATTTTCGCTCGCAGGCTCCTGCCAGCCGGTGTAGTAAAATTTGGCCACCTTTTGAAAGCCGAAATTTATATCGATCGCAGGGCAGACCCACTCGACGGCGTCGATCGTGTTCATCTCCATCGCCATGTATAGCTCGCCGATCGGGATCGTGTTGATGTTTACGCCTAGCTTTGCCATTATCTCGCCGCCAAGCCCTGTCATGCGTAGTTTTAGTCCCTTTAGATCGTCCGTGCTCTTGATCTCTTTTTTAAACCAGCCGCCCATCTGCATGCCGAAATTTCCGCCGTGAAATGTCACGATGCCTTGCTCGCTAAAGACCTTTTGCGCGAGCTCCTTGCCCCCACCGTACGCGTACCAGGCGTCTTGCTCGGCCTTGTTCATGCCAAAAGGCACGGTCGTAAAGAGCATGAGCTTGGCGTCCTTGCCCTTATAAAAGTAGCTCGCGGTGAAAGCCGCGTCGTACTGGGCGCTTTTAACCATATCAAGCAGCGCGAACGCCGCCTTGTGCTTGGACGGATAGTCGACGCGAACCTCGATACGGCCGTCGCTCATCTTTTCTACGAGCTCTTTAAATTTCTTTGGCGCGTCGCCTAGTACGGGGACGTTGCTCTCGTAGGTAGAGGCGAGTTTGATCTTGTATTTTTCTGCAGCCTGCGCGCTAAACGCCATCGCGGCGCACAGAGCGAGCGCTGAAAATAGTTTCATTTTTTCTCCTTTCGGTTTTAAATTTACCGATTATAGAGCTTTGTATTATATTTTCTGATTAATTTTGAAATTTAAGTTACAAAAATCTATACAAAGTGAGTAAAAAAGTAAATAAATTTATAAAATGTTACGAAAATTAAATCTTGCCGTTTGCGGATAAATTTGACGATTATTGTCGACAAATCGGCGACATTTAGGCGTATGACTCAGCTAATTTTGTTTGAGTGGGCGGTGGAAATCGACCTGCGGATACGGCTTTAAACTATTAAGTTACTTTTTCGCGACGTGCCAAAATTTAGCGGGCAAAATTTACTCGTTTTTTTGGTTGCAAGATTAAACATTGGCGTAGTCTTAAGGCGCATTGCGGCGATTTTATAAGCCGTAAATGCTAAATTTAAGTAGCGCCGCTTGCGTTTGCAAAGATAAATCAGCAGGCAAATTCGCTGTGCGCTTTGGCAAATCGTCTACATATTTTGAGCCATATTTGCGCTGTTGCCGAGTAAATTTAAGCGGCAAATTTGGTAAGACGACTTTTCCATTAAATTTACTAGATAAATTTGTAAAATTTAAGCCGCCGAGTACGAAAAAAGGCAAGCGAGTAGGTAAATTTAGGAAGAGCCGGGAACGTCGTTAGCGTATGGCGTATTTGGCTAGAGTATTTTACGCGCGGCTTGTCGCTAGCTCCGGTCTTGTAGGCGTTTGCTGGCATTTTGGCAAAAATATACGACAAAAACGACTTGATTAATCCAAGCAAGCTTAAATTTTCGTTTGGATACCTGGCGTATTTTCGATCTCTTTGTTGCAAATCTCGCAAAAGCGCGTTAGTAGCGAGAATAGCTTCTGGGCGTTTTTTTCGCCGAGCCTAGCAAATACCCGCTCGCCCAGCTCATCGCTAGCGTGCACGATAGGGTCAGCTACGTCGCGCCCTTTTTGCGTGAGGCTCATCGCGCGCTCCCTTTTATCAGCGCTTTGCTCGCTTGGCTGCACTAGCCCTTTTTGGCGAAAATCCTTGCAGACGTTAAAAACCGTTTGCTTGGGTATGAGCCACTCCTCGCTGATCTTTTTTTGCGTCGAGCGACCGTCTTTTGCTAGCGTATAAAGCACCGCAAATTCGCTGTAGCTAAGCCCGGTTTTAGCGATCAGCGCGTCTATACGCTCGTCAATCTCGCTGATTTTTTTGCCTAGGTCGTCAAAGTTATACATCGTTTTCCTTTTTTATTTTGGGCGAATTTTAGTAAAATCCCAAAATATTTTCAAGGTTTTAGGATTGACTTTTAGTCCTAAATTTTGTTAATATGATAAATTTTAAGACTAATTTTAAGGGAAATTTTATGAAATTCGGCAAAATTTTAAAGGCATATTTTTTATCGTTTGCGCTGATTTTGACCGCGCAACAAACGGCGGCGACGCAGGAAAATAAATCAGCGCAAGAAACGCCGCCGCAAAACAAGCAAAACGCGTCCGAGCGCCAAACGGCTCAAGCGAGCGTAAAAGACGGCGATGCTAGCAAATCAATCGTCGGCCGAGACGGCAGAAATTCGGACTCTAGGCAAAATCAAAACGACGAAGCCATAAAGCTCACGGTCGTCTCGCCCAAGATCGCAAAATTTAGCCCAAAGCTAAATTTGCACGGCGAGCTGGTCGCTAAAGACGACGTTGCCGTAGGCTCGGCGCTGCAAGGCCAACAAATCGCCCAGATCTTAGCCGAAGTGGGCGAAAACGTGCAAAAGGGGCAAATTTTAGCCCTGCTAGATAATGCCGGCGTAAAAGCGAAATTTGACCAGCAAACCGCCGCGCTTGAGGCCGCAAAGCAAAATTTAAACTCCGCCAATGCCGCTTTTAGCGAGGCTAGCTCCGCGCTAAAGCGAGCTAAAGACTTGGCCGCAAAAAAGGCGATCAGCTCGCAAGAACTCGAACAAGCAAACGCGAAAGAAGCAAGCGCCAGAGCGAATCTAAACTCCGCAAAAGCCCAAATCTCGCAGATAGACGCGCAGATCGCGGAGGCTAAAGATCAGCTCGGCAAAGCTAGCGTGATAGCGCCCGTTCACGGCATCGTGACGGCCAAAAAAGCCCAAATCGGCGCGCTAACTAGCGGCGAGGCTTTGTTTAACATCGCAAAAGACGGCGTCATCGAGCTATCTGCAGACGCGGACGCAGCCGAGCTTGCGCAGATAAGAGTCGGTATGAGCGCTCAGGCTCAAATTTACGGCGTAAAAGAGGCCGTAAACGGCAAGGTGCGGCTGGTGCCCGTGAGCGTGGATACGAGCTCGCGCCTAGGTAAGGTCAAAATTTCGCTAGACGGCGGGGCTAAATTTATCGGTTCGTACGCCAAGGCCGTCATCGACCTGCCCGAATTTAGCGCGTTAGCGCTGCCCGCGCAGGCGGTTTCGTTTACGGAGGCGGGTGCGTTTGCGACGCTAATAAAAGACGGCAAGGCACAGAAGCGAAAAATCCAAACCGGACTTAGAGCAAACGGGCTAGTGCAGGTGATTTCGGGCGTTAGCGAGGACGATGAGGTCGCGCTAAAAGCCGCCGCGCTGGTAAATGACGGCGAGGCAGCGCAAAGGGGTGCGGAGTGAAAATTTCGTCTTGGGCGATCCGTCATCCTATCCCTATTATCGTGCTTTTTATCGCGCTTAGTTTAGGCGGCGTAGCGTCGTTTTTACGCCTACCGATAAACGCAAATCCAAACGTAAATTTCCCTATCGTTAGCGTCACGGTCACGCAGACCGGCGCGTCGCCTACTCAGCTGGAAAGCTCGACTACTAGGCGCATCGAGGACGCCGTGGGCGGGCTGGCGGACGTGAGGCACGTTAGCTCTACGATCTCCGAGGGCAGCTCGGCTACGACGGTGGAGTTTGCCATCGAGACGGACGTCGATAGGGCCGTAAACGACGTACGAAACGCTATCTCGCAGATCAGAGACGAACTACCCGCCGGCATCGATACGCCGCTAGTAGAGCGCGTGGACGTCGAGGGCGGGGCGCTGGCGTTTTATTCTATAGGAAGCGTAAATTTAGACCAAAGCGAGATATCGCATCTGATAGATAACGAGATAAAAAGGCGGCTGCTAGCGATCCCGGGCGTTCAGCAGGTAAAGCGCCTAGGCGGCGTTACGCGCGAGATTAGGGTGCTTTTAGACCCCGCCGCGCTTAGCTCGCTAAAGATAGACGCGGCTTATATTAACAAGCAGCTCGCGCAAAATAACGCCGATTTGCCGGCGGGCAGGACGGTTTTAGACGGTGCGGAAAACAGCCTGCGCGTAACGGGCGGCGCAAAGAGTATCGAGGAGCTAGCAGACACCCCCATTCGGCTAGAGGGCGGCGGTAGCGTCCGTCTGGGCGACATCGCTCGCGTAGAGGACTCGCACGCCGAGGCTAGGTCGCGCTCTAGGATGGACGGGCTGGAGACGGCGGGATTTAGCGTCTCGCGCTCAAAAGGCGCCAGCGATACGGTCGTGATGCAAAAGATCAAGGAGGAGCTGGCTAAATTTACCGCAGAGCATGCAGAAGTAAAGGTAGACGAGATATACACCTCGGCGAACGAGACTAAGCAAAGCTACGACCAAACGATCTGGATGCTAGCCGAGGGCGCAATACTGACGGTTTTGGTCGTGTTTGTTTTCTTGCGAGACGCGAGAGCGACTCTGGTGGCTGCCGTGTCGCTGCCTCTTTCGATCCTGCCGACGTTTGCGGCGCTTTATCTGCTGGACTACACGCTAAACGGCATCACCCTGTTAGCTCTCATGCTAGTGATCGGTATACTCGTGGACGACGCGATCGTGGAGATAGAAAATATCAAAAAGCACCTAGCCCTAGGCAAGCGCCCGTACCAAGCCGCCATCGACGCGGCTGATGATATCGGCTTTGCGGTGGTTGCCATTACGCTAACGATAGTGGCGATATTTTTGCCCGTTAGCTTTATCGGCGGGGGTATCGGGCAGTACTTTAGGCAGTTTGGCATAACCGTCGCGGCAGCGGTTTTGGCTTCGCTTTTAGTAGCGCGCTTAGCCACTCCGCTGTTAGCAGCCTACGTCCTAAAACCCGAGGCCAAAGAGGAGCGCGAAGCGGGCAAGCTAAAGGCGGCTTATCTAAATTTGCTAAATTTCACGCTAGATCACCGTAAATTTACGCTTTTTATCGGCTTTTTGCTGCTGCTCGGGTCCTTTGCGTTAATTCCGCTTTTGCCGACGGGGTTTTTGCCTCAAAGCGACTCGGGCAGAAGCAGCGTAAATATCACGCTAGCTCCCGGCTCTACGCTAGAGCAGACCGACGAGAGGTTGCTAAATTTAACCCGCGTCGTTAAGCAAAATCCGGCCGTGCAGTCCGTTTTTGCTATAGCCGGAGGCGGCGGCGAAACGCACAAGGGCGAGCTGCTAATCACGCTAAAACCGCACAAGCAGCGCGCCGTTACGCAAAAGCGGTTTGAAGACGAGCTGCGGGCGGAGCTGGCTAAATTTAGCGATATGAGATTTGCCTTCGCTAACGATATGGCCGCGCGCGATATCTCGGTAATCCTAACCGGCGAGGACGCGGACGCGCTCTCTAAAACCGCCGCGCTGATAAAATCCCAAATGAGCGGCGTGGCGGGCGCGAAAAACGCTCAAGTAAACGAGCCTTTGCAAAAGCCCGAAATCCGCGTAAATTTAATCAAAAAAGAGGCCGCGAGGCTAGGCGTGAGCCACCAAGCCGTAGCCGAGGCTCTGCGTATCGCTACCGTGGGCGATACGGACGCGGCGTCGGCGAAATTTGACCTGCCGGATCGCCAAGTGCCTATCCGCGTGAGCCTAGAGGAGGACGCTAAAAACGACCTTGAAGTCCTGCGTAAAATTTACGTCCAAAGCGCGGCGGGGACGGCCCTGCCGCTCTCAAGCGTAGCTCAAATCTCGCATTCGCAAGGCGCTGCTAGCATAGAGAGGTTTGATAAACGTCGTAAGATCGCCGTCGAGGCCGATTTGCAACCCGGATTTACCGTAGGCGAGGTTTTGGAGCAAATTTACGCGCTGCCCGCGATGAAAAATTTGCCAAAAGGCATCTCTTCGCCCGAGTACGGCGATAGCGAGTATATGAGCGAGATGTTTGAGCAGTTTGGTATCGCGCTGGGCTTTGGCGTGACGATGTTTTTGCTGGTTTTGGTCGTGCTTTTTCGCGATTTTTTGCAGCCCGCTACGATATTTATCGCGCTTCCGCTTTCTATCGGCGGCGCGGCGGGCGGGTTGTTGCTTTACGGCGGGGCGCTTGATCTATCCGCCGTCATCGGTATCTTGATGCTCATGGCTATCGTGGGCAAAAACTCTATTTTACTCGTTGATTTCGTTATCGAAAAGCGTTTGCGCGGAAGCGGCATTAGGCAGGCTTTGCTAAGCTCGGGTGCGGAGAGGGCGCGGCCTATCGTGATGACTACGATAGCGATGATCGCCGGCATGGCGCCTGCGGTGTTTGCTAGCGGCTCTGGCGCGGAGTTTCGCGCGACGATGTCGGTAGCCGTGATTTGCGGACTAGCCGTTTCTACGCTGCTTAGCCTCGTTTTCGTGCCGACTGTTTATTCTATCGTGGACGATGCAAAAAGATTCCTCGGTAAGCGTCTTTCTAAACTCACGTCCGTAACCGAGCAAGATAAGCAAAATGCGGCAGGATAGGAAGCTCGTTAAATTTAGCGCGTAAATTTATCGTTTTTTTCCGCGCGGATTAAATTTGAGCCTGGGTTTTACGGCTAAATTTAGCTAAATTTGCAAGCCAAAAAGCCTAAATTTACGCGGCTTAATAATACCCCAGGCACATCGTTTCGGTTAGCTTTATGCGCTTTTCAAGCGGTTCGGGCGAGAAAAACGAGCACTTTTCTATGTAAATTCTATAGCCGTAGTCAAGTCCGAAATCGTCGTAAAATTTCTTTAAATTTATAAATTTTATCCCGCAAATTTCGCGTAGATCAAAAAGCGGATAGAGCTTGGAGCCGTTTTTGGCGACTAGATGCGAGGGCGCTAGCGTGGTAAACGAGCAAAACGCCGACGTGAGCACGAGTCCGGCTAGGTCGCTGCAGCGCGCGGCCGCCTCGCAAAATCGCGCGGGGATGCTTTTTTTATGCAGAAAAACGGTGCGCGAGTTTTCAAATTTAGCGCAGATCGCGCCGCTCCAAAACAGATACGCGTTGCCCGAGATTTCGGCGTTTTTTGCAAATTCGCAGCCAAGAACGTAATCGTCTAAAAACTCGTTTGGAGCAAGGGTGATTTTCATATTTTTAGCGCCTTTTTACGGGAAATTATAGCTAAATTTGCAAATTCGGCGCTAAACTGCTAATATTCGCGAAATTTTTTACAAAGGACGAAAATGAAAAAGGTTATCTCTACAAAAGATGCCCCGCAAGCGATCGGACCGTATTCGCAAGCGATCGCGGCTAACGGATTTTTGTTTATTTCAGGACAGTTAGGCGTGACTCCTAGCGGCGAATTTGCGGGCGCGGACGTAAAATCGCAGTCGCAAAGGTCGCTTCAAAATTTGCAAGCGATTTTGAGCGAAGCGGGGCTTGGCTTTGAGAGCGTAGTAAAAACGACAATCTTTCTAGCCGATATCGCGGACTTTGCGGCGGTAAACGAAATTTACGCCGAATTTTTTAACGAGCCCTATCCGGCCCGCAGCACGGTTGCGGTAAAAACGCTGCCAAAAGGCGGTTTGGTCGAGATCGAACTTATCGCGGCGACGAAGTAAAATTTAAAATAAGGAAAAAAATGAAAAAGGTTATATTTGCGCTTGTGGTCATTTTGATCGCGATTTTTGGTGTCGCGTTTTACGGCTCGTCTAAGGCCAAAGAGTCCTACGATAGGGGCGTGGCTAGGCTAACGGGCGAAACTTTGAGCTTGCCGTTTATAGACCTAAAGGCAAACGTGACGCAAAACGAGTACGACAAAGGGCTGTTTAGTTCGCGCGCGACGCTTACGTTTGAGCTAACCGACGGCAAAGATCCGGTAAAATTTGAGGCTAAAACCACGCTAAAACACGGATTTGCCGAGATTTTTAGCGGATTTAAGGCGCACAGCGATATCAAGGCTCTAACGCCCGAAGCCGCCGCCGAAGCTAAAAAGATATTCGGCACGGACGAGTTTTTGAGCGCCGATGTGCTAATAAATTTAGATAAAACCCGCGACGTAACGCTAAATTTGGCCGAGATCAAAGTAGACGAGAGAAATTCGGACTTTATTATCTCAAAGCCTTTTGCAAAGGCCCAAATCAAAGAAGATAAGATAAAATCCCTAGAAATCGGCGTCGGTAAAGTTAGCGGCGGCGATACGGACGACTCGGGCAAGTTTGCGATGGAAAACGCATCCATGCTCATCGAGCTTAGCGATTTTAAAAGCTTTAGCGATCTGGTTTCGTTTATAAATTTGCAAGCCGCCTACGAAAATATATCTAAAGTAGGAATAAAGGTCGGCAAAATGAGCTTTAGCAACGCTAGAAGCTATGATTTTCCAAAAGCCGTCGGGATAACCGATATGGCGTTTTTAGCGCAGATTAAGCAAAATGCGGACGCAAATTTGCTCGATACGATGACGGAGGCTAACCTAGGCGCGCTAGAAATAGACGGCAAGAAGGTCCTAACTCAGCTAAACGCCGCTATGAACGAAAAAAACGTAAACAAGCTTGCTATGGCGATGTATCTTAACGATCCTAAAGAATCAGCGGTTTATAAAATTTTAATGAGCGAAAACTACGTGCTGGAGATTAAGAATTTTAGCTTTAAAAACCCGGGCGGCAAGGAGATCAAATTTAACGCCGTAGCCGACGCATCGGGACTGGGTGTCAAAAGCAAAACACTAGAAAACGACGCAGATGTGGAAACGGCGCTAAAGGCGGTTAAATTTGACGGCGAGCTAAAAGTGCAAGCCGCGTCTATAACGGAGTTTTTAAGCGAATATAAAGGGATAATGCCGGACAGGGATTTTAATGAAATGATTAACGGTATTAAGCCTTTTGAGGAGCGCATAAATTCGCTTTTTACTAAAGATGGCGAGTATATGAGCGCGAAATTTAAGCATGACGTCGGTAGCGATGATCTGCTGATAAACGATAAAATTTCGCTTAAAGAATTTATAATTAACCTGGCGGTAAATTAAGCCGCAGTAAAAGCAAGGGCAAAAAACTGCGCTCTTGCTTTTATTTTCATTCAAATCTAATACCACCCAAAAATCTTTTCCAAATTTTTTTAAATT
>CAURQE010000009.1:0-112306 GCA_963527315.1 uncultured Campylobacter sp. | reverse complement strand
AAGTTATTTTTATTATACGAATATCTTTATGCATTTAAAAAAGATCAAAGGCGGGCTAAATTTACGACAAAGCCCGCCAAAGCCAAATTCGGCTTGATTAAAATTTATTTTTCCTTACGTCTGCGACTATCGTTTTAGCCATGTCGTCGATTTGAGACGTGATTTCGTTCGTGGTACTTACGATACCGATATTTTGCTTGGTTATATCATCTATCTGGCTCACGCTTTGATTTATCATATTTATAGCTTCGCTTTGCTCCCTGATGCTCTCGCTCATCTCGTTGATGCTTTGAGCTAGTACGTTTGCGTTGGCTTCGATCTCGCCTAGGCTCTTTTGAGTTCGTTCGGCTAGCTTTCTGACCTCATCTGCCACGACGGCAAAGCCTCTGCCGTGTTCGCCTGCTCTTGCTGCTTCTATGGCTGCGTTTAGAGCGAGTAAATTCGTCTGATCGGCGATGTCGCGGATTATGACGATGATGTTTTTGATCTCTTCGCTTTGGCGAGTTACGTCCTGCGCCTTTTGGCTAATAGCGCTCATAGAACTAGACATCTCTTCGACTGCGGCGGCGCTTTCTTGGATAGAGTCTGCTTGCTTTTGGGCGCCGTCAGTTAGGGTTCTCATTGATTCAGCTAGGATTTTAGCCTTTTCTTCTAGCATTTGAGCTTCTTTTAGGCTTTCTCTTAGCATATTGCTTACGGCGTCTCCCGCGCTTTGCAAGCCCACCATCATATCGCGCAGATCGCTTTCTATATCGTCTTTTAGCTCTATGCGAGGCGTATAGTCGTTTTTATTATACGAGCTTAGTACCGCGGCTATACCTTTTAAATTTGACGAGATGGAGCCAAAAAAGCGGTTTAGCAAGTCTTTTAGCTGCACTAGAGCCGGATTATTCGGGTCTGATTTTATGCTAGCTCCCATGTGGCCTTTTATCATGAGATTTGCGATACCGTTCATCTCCTCGATTAGAGCGCTATCTTTTTTGATACCGTTTACGACTTTATCGATATTTTCATTTATCGCGTAGCTCATGACGCCAAATTCGTCCCTAGCTGTTACGGCTAGCTTTTGCGGAGCCGGAGCTTCGTGGGCGATAAACTTAAACGTATCTTCTAGCTTTTCTTGGATGGTTTTTATCGGGCTTAATGATTTTTTGAGCAATATATAAACAAATGCGCTAAGAGCTATGATAAATATAGTCGCTAAAATGAGCTGAGTTCGCAAAAGCGGCAAGGTATTTGACGAGAAGGTATCAGCGCCGATAGCCGCTACCGCTAGCCAGCCTTGATCATTTATAGGGATTACTTTAGCCGTTACGTTTTGGCCGCTTGTATTTACGTAAGCGATCAAGCCGTTATTATCGAATTTTTTGGCCGCATAACCTTCGGCTACGGTTTTACTAGCCGTGCTAACCTTACCTATGCTAGAAAGGTCGGGATGTAGCAAAATCAATCCGTCGCCTTTCATCAAAAGTACGTAACCGTAGTCGGTTTTACCCATCGCGATTATCTTTTCGCCAAGATCCTTTACGTCTACGTCTATGCCTGCTACGCCCGTAAATTTACCGTTTTTGTTTATCGGCGTTACGAATGTTATAACCAAATCGCCCGTAGACGTCGTTCTAGGCTCTAAAAATACCGCCTTGTTTTCCTTTACGGCGGTTTGATACCAGCCCCTAGTCCTTGGGTCGTAGTTGTCCGCTACGGTCGTTCTTTTGCCGTCTGATTGGAAAAAATCGCCGTTTTCTTTAGCGAAATACACGTATTTGATATACGAACTCGCAAACTCCTTTTCTAGCGCAACCTTAGCCATTATCTCATCATCATCGCCGACTGATTTTTCGAGCCTTGCGCTGATTTTACCCAGTATCTCAAGATGGTCGTTAAAAAACGAATTCGTCGTTATTTTAACGTCGTCTAGGATTTGATCTTGGGTTTGACCGACCAGTTCTACGACTTTATTTTCAGCCGTGTAGTAGCTGACTGCCGAAATAGCGGCGAATGAGACGAAGAGCGCAATGATTAGCATCAACGCGATCTTGTTCGTGATTGAGCGCATTTATTCTCCTTAAATTTATTGTGAAGTTTCATTTTACAACTTTAGCTATTAAATAAAATTAAAATTTAGCGTAAATTATCGACCATAAAGCAATTTTTAGTCCAAATTTAAGAAGGCGCAAAAAGGTAAATTTAAGGATTTATCGCGAGAGGCAAAATGGCAGCAAATTCAAGCAAATTTACCGCGCACGGCTAAATTTAAAAAATGCGGCTTAGAATAATCTCGCAAAAGCGGCATAGATCAAACCGTCTCGCCGAGTCAAATTTAACCCGGCGAGGCTCTATCAAATTTAAGCCGCAGATTTTAGCTTGCGGCCTCAAATTTAAGCAAATTTCGGATCGCTAAACGCCGTTAGCTCAGGCGCCTTACCCGTAAATTTCTCGATATTTACAAGCGCGGTGTGACTGATGTTACCGTTTGCTAGCTTGCTAGTCGGGATATCGATAGTTAGGACGTTTGGCGAGCCGTTTTTGCAAAGACCCGCGTCAAATCCGTCGTACCATACGCCCTCAGCTAGCTTAACTACGCCCTCTTTGATATCTTGCGTCACGTATGCGCCCGCTAGCGCTTCGCCGCGCGCGTTAAATACCCTGACCAAATCGCCCGTTTTTATGCCTTTTTTCGCGGCGTCTTTAGGGTGTATCCAGATCGGCTCGCGGTTTGCGATCGCGTAGTTTTCGCGCAGAGATGTTTGGTTTAGCTGCGAGTGAAGGCGATCGGTAGGATGCGGGCTTAGCATGTGCAGCTCGGCAGGTTTTTCTTTCATACCTAGCCACTCGATCGGCTCAAACCACATCGGGTGCGCGCCGCAGTCCTCATAGCCCATTTTCTCGATGGTTTCGGAGTAAATTTCGATTAGGCCGCTTGGCGTTCCTAGCGGATTTAGCACCGGATCCTCTCTAAACTCGCCAAATCTCACCCACGTATCGCTCTCAGGCGTCGAGGCGAAGGTTACAGGTCTATTTTCGTTCCAAAACTCCTCAAACGGCTTCATATCGGTTTCAAAATCAGGTATAGCCTTGACCTGCTCGTACGCCGCGCCGTAGTACTCTTTGATCCAGTCAAATTCGTCCTTGCCGTTGTCGGTGTAGGCTACGACTAAATTTTTAGCGTACGCCTTGCAAAGATCGGTGAAAATTTGATAATCATCGCGCGCTTCGCCGTATTTTTCCACGACTTGCTTCATCGGCACGATGTTCATGTTCGAGTAGTCGCCCGTCATCGTGACGTCGTTGCGCTCGTACGCCGTAGTAGTTGGGAATACGATATCGGCCATCTTAGCCGTCGGCGTCCAATAAGCTTCGTTTACGACTACCGTGCGAGGTTTGCGCCACGCTTCTAGCAGGCGGTTGGTCTCTTGATGGTGGGCTAAAGGATTGCCGCCGACCCAGTAGATAAAGTCGATATCGGGATACGTGATTTTCTTGCCGTCGTGATCGATCACTTTGCCAGGATTTAGCAGGGCGTCCGCGATACGAGCGACGGGGAATGCATAGTTTGTCGCCTTTTGCAGCCAGCTTTGACCAGTGCCAGCTACTGCCGCGGCTTTAGCGACGAAGCGGCCGCTTGCGTCAAATTCTCCGCTATCGGTGCCGATAAACTCGCCCTCGTCGTTAAATTTACCCACGCTTGCGCTATTTACGCCGCCGATGACCGCGCCTTTGCAAGTCGGAGCGCCGCCGTTTGAGTAGTGGTAGCTAAGGCCAAAACCTCCGCCGGGAAGCCCGATCTGTCCTAGCATCGCCGCTAATGTCACCATCGCCCAGTGCGGCTGCTCGCCGTGATGCGCGCGCTGCATGCCCCAGCCGCTCATTATCATCGTGCGGTTAGCGGCGAAGGTATCTGCTAGCTCTTTGATGAGGCTTGCTTTTAGGCCGCAAATTTTGCTTGCCCACTCCAAATTTTTAGGCGTGCCGTCGGTTTTACCGAGCAGATACGGCAGGAACTTATCAAATCCGCTCGTATAGGTCTCGATGAAGTTTTTATCGTATTTGCCGCTCTCGTATAGGTAGTGCATCATGCCTAGCATCATCGCGGTGTCGGTGTTTGGCACCGGAGCGATCCACTCGGCCTTATCAAAGTACTGCGCCGTTTCGCTTCTTATAGGGTCGATTATTATGACTTTTATGTCGCTGCGTTTTTTTAGTTCTTCAAAGTACTTAAAGCCCTGTTCGTCGGTGCTAGTCCACGCTATACGAAGGGTTGCCATAGGATTTGCGCCCCAGACGACGACTACTTTTGAGTTTTCTAGTACCACAGGCCAGCTGGTTTGCTGCTCGTAGACCTCGATGCTGCCCACGACGTGAGGCATGATAACCTGGCTGGCTCCCGTAGAATAATCGCCTAAAGACCCCACGAATCCGCCGCTAAGGTTCATAAATCTATGAAGTAAAATTCTCGAGTTATGCACGTTGCCGCTTGATTTCCAGCCGTAGCTACCGGCAAATACGCCCTCTAGCCCCTTTTGTTTTCTCGTCTTTTTTAGCTCTCTAGCTACTAGTTTTATCGCGTCTTCGTAGCGTACGCGTACCCATCCGTCTTTGCCTCTTAGTTCGGGTTTTGGCGAGTCCGGATTTTCTAGATAGCTTTTGCGCACCATCGGGTATTTTATACGTGATTTATAGACCATGTCGGCGGTGTAGTGCTGCAACGGATTGTACACTTCGCTCGTTTTTTGAAACGGCTCTGATTTTACGATCTTGCCGTCTTTGACGCTAACTTTTAGCATACCCCAGTGAGCGGCCGTTAGCACCTCGCCATTACGTACGTTTGCCATATTTAGCTCGGCGCCGAGTAAATTTGACGCCGTTACGCTAGAAAACAACGGAGCCGCCGCAAGAGCTGCCCCACCTTTTAATACATTTCGTCTTTGTAGGTTCATTTTTCCTCTCCTGTTTTTACTTCGCAGACTGGCAAAGCCAGTCTTTACGACGGGAAGCTACGCTCCCTCGACCCACCTAAAGTCCCTACTGCGTAGGGTACCTTGTTTTTACTTCTCGGTCAAACAAAGTCAGACCTCCGAGCGGGAGTATAAATACTCCCTGCACCCACCTAAAGTCCCTACTGCGTAGGGTACCCTATTAGAATTTACTTCACAAACTGGCAAAGCCGGTCTTTTGCACGGACTCAAATTTAAGCTTTTACGCTCAAATTTAACCGCTCTCTCGTCCAGCGAGTCAAATTTGACGGCTAAAAGCCTCGTTCGCGCAACTTGGTCTGCAAAGCAGCCGCTCAAATTTAGCGTATATCTCGTTTTGTACGCTAAATTTACTATCCGCCGAACCTTCAAATTCGGCGTTTTAAAAACAGCCGCTTCGCCGCGACTTTTATAAAATTAGCTCCCGCAAATCTCGTCCGTTTGTGGGCGCATTTAAGCGTAAATCCTCGTCAAATTTACGCGCCGCTTTTTACTTTTTCGCCACGTTCACGTCTGCAGAGTGCTTTTGCAAGTACTGTATCACCAGCCACTCGTCGTCTTTGCCGATCGCCGTTCGCGCGATCATCGATTTTAGCAGGTTAGGCCACTGATTTGCCTTGTAGTGCGTGGTTTGATGTAGCGAATGGCACGCTCCGCAGCTTTCTTTGTAAAGCTCGCCGCCCTTAGCAAAAAGTCCGCCTAGATCGCTCGTAAAGCCGTCTTTTTGCGCATAGACCACGGTCTCGACCTCGTCCCATTTGCCGTTAGCGCCCTTTTTTACGACCTTTATATCAGGCGTCGCGGTTTTGGCAAACGCCACGGCGATGACGCGCTCGGAGTCGCTAAAATAAACGACGTTGCTAACGGCGGGATTTTGGTAGCCTTTAACGGAGATTTTCACGCGGTCGCCCTGCGTGGCTAAAATTTTAACCCCGTTCGTCGGCAAGAGCCTGCCTATGCTTTTTTGCGACGTCGCATCGGCGTAAACGTCTTTTACCGACGGGCTATACACCTCGCCCGCTGCAAAGAGCGAACAGGCTAGCAAGCTTGATAGTAGGATTTTTTTCATTTTTCTCCCTTAAATTTAAGATGTAAAAGGATTATATAAGAAAAGTATGATGAAAGTATGATTTTATGAAAATATAATTTTATATTTGCGCGGTTCATGCCGTAAATTTGCAAGCAAAATTTGCAAATTTAGCGGTAAAAGTTTACGAAAAAATACTAATCTCGGTTTTAAATTTTAAAAGCGAATTGGGCAAGGTTATTGAAAGCAAAATTTAAAGCGGCAGCCCGCAAAACGCCCGAAATTTAGGAGGGTTCGCGAGCCAAAAAATCCTACTCCGCGCTATAGCTTGAGAGCATATCAAAAGTAGGCGCGAAAAATAGCGCTCCGGTGACCGGCGTGCTAAAATCAAGTAGTCTATCCGAGTTGCCGCGCGGCTCGCCGATAAACATCTTATTTAGCATCGCTTCAACCGTCGAAAACGTGCTAGCATACGCGATAAAGTACGTCCCCGTCAAGCTTCCCTCGACAAAAGGCATATTTCCGCGAACGACTTTTTTATCATCTCCTACGTTTGCCGCGGCGGAGTGCGAGTTGCTAGGCTTTTCATCCTCGCTCATCTCGATGTCGTCTGCTTTCGTGCGGCCGATGACCTTTTCTTGCTCGCTCACGCTAGTTGCATTCCACTCTCTCATTTTGTGTTTATATTTTTGTACAAACACATAGCTTCCGCCCTTAAATTTCGCGTCCTCGTCGCCGACTTTGGCAAAAAAGTCCCTGTCTTCGCCGTTTGGATTTTCCGTACCGTCTACAAAGCCGATAATCGCCCTGCCGTCGTGGTATTTAAAACCCTGGGTTTCGTCTGCGAGCTTGGCAAATTTAAAAAGCTCGGCCTTTATGTTTTGCGCCATATCAAAGCAGTCCGCAGCGTCTAACGCCCTAATATGCACGTGGATATCGCCCGCGGTGCTCACGGCTTCGTGCTTATCGCCTTTTATCGCTTTAAAATTTACAAGCTCTTTTGGTAGCGGTTGCGGGAGTCCTAGTTTTAGCCATGCGTCGCGTCCGACGGCGATTACGCAGTTTACGTTCGCCTCCGCGCCAAACCTTACTTTAGCCGTTTTGTTTAAATTTACTACCAAAGCGCAAAGCCTCTCAAAGCCTTTTTTACAGGCGTTTTCGTCGCCGCTTAGCAACCAAGTTTGAAAGACGGTGTTATTGCCCGGCGCCTGCGTAACTTCTTGCGAATTTATTTGCATATTTTCTCCTTAAAATTTTAGCACGATTATACCTAAATTTTAGGGCGGCGGCGAACGGGCGCAGTATTTTTAAGCGCATTATTATCTAAATAGAGTAAAATCAACTCGCCTTTATTCTCGCATTAACCCAAAATTTCCGCAAATTTAATTCAAAAGAGTAAAAATGTTAAAAATTAAACGCATAAACGAAAGCGATTTCGAGCGGATTTTCGTATTCGGCGACCTTCACGGCTGCCTTGGACTATTTTACGCGATGCTTGAAAAGATAAATTTAACTAAAAACGACCTAATAGTAATCCTAGGCGATAGCTGCGACAGGGGCGAGGATAGCATCGGGCTATATCTGCGCTACGCCGAGCTCATCGCGCAAGGACGGCAAATTTTACACGTTAGAGGCAATCACGAAGATATGCTTTATAAAGCTATTTTTGAGGATGACGCGCAGAGTTACTACACGTGGATAAATAACGGCGGCGAAGAGACGATAAAAAGCGCAAAGGCTCACGGATTTACGGACATTCCGCCGGCGGTTAAAGAGTTTATAGAGCAGATGCCTCACATAATAAGCTCCGAGCAAAGCATATTCGTTCACGCTGCCTATAATCCTAAAATTTCGCTAGAACGCCAAGACGAGGACTTCGTGATGTGGCGAAGGGCGCCGTTTTGGCAAGAAAACGACGCGGGCAAAAAGATATACTTCGGACACACTCCAAATCGCGACAACGAAATCCATGATAAAGGAAACGGCGTGTTTGCGATGGACTGCGGCGCTGTGTTTTTCGGACGGCTGGTTATAATGGAAATAAAAAGCGGCGAAAAATTCGAGGTAGGTTTAAGGAGGCGAAAATGACTTATTTTACGTCGGATTTACATTTCGGACACGCAAATATTATGAAATTTCATCCAAATTTTAGGAAATTTCAAAACATAAACGATATGGATAATACGCTAATCCGCCTTTGGAATTCGCGCGTAAATCCCTGCGACGAGGTTTATAATCTAGGCGACGTCAGCTTTCACAAGGACTTTGAGCAGACGCTTAAAATTTTAAAACGCCTAAACGGCAAGCACATATTGATTTTAGGCAATCACGACCAAGAAATCCGCAAGCGCGCGGACGAGCTTTTAGAGATACGCAAAAACGATAACAACGCGCTATTTGAAGAGATTTGCGACTACAAGGAGTTGGCGCTAAAACACGGCGGCGAGAGTTTTAGGCTCGCGCTTTTTCACTATCCCGTTTGCGAGTGGAACGGCGGCCATCACGGCGCTATCCATCTCTACGGGCATATCCACACAAACGTAGCGAGGATAAAGGGCAAGGCGCTAAACGTCGGCTACGACCTGCACGGCAAAATTTTAGAATTCGGCGAAATTTTGGACTTTGTAAAAGATTTGCCGCCCTACTCGCACGGAGGCAATCAATTCGGCGAAAACGAGGATGAGGGCGTAAGAGCGCAAAAGATCAAAAACTTTTTACGGCTAATCAACAAATAACGCTAGATCAAATTTCGCGTAAATTTAAGCGGTAAGCTAAAATCGCTACTTTGATGGACGGATTTAAATTTTTTACCGCAAGGCAAATCGGCGCGAACAAGATAAAAATAGCCGCAAACTAGGCGCGCAGAGCGCGGTAACCGCAAAGCCGGCCGATAAAAGGCGGATTTTAAGCGCCTTGTATCGCTTTAAATTTGAGCCGCTCGTTTAATCTTACGCGCTTAAATTTTGCTGCCGCCTTGCTAAGGGTCGGCAATCCTAAAAATGCGCCGAATTTTATTTTTAAAGCTGCAAAATGCAAAAGCTTAATCTTTAAAATTAGATTTAGCTTTAAGCTTTTGAGTCTCAAACGTAGCAGATTTTACTCACCGTTCGTCCGCCTTGTCCGTCCAAAATCAGCGCATATCCGCTGCCTTGCGCGTTTTGGATGAGTTCGGGGTAGAGTTTTTTGCGTAGTTTATACACAAAGCTTCGTATCGCATCGGCGGTGCAGCTACCATCCTGCCAGACGCACGACTCGATCATCTCAAAGCTCACGACGCGGCCCTGATTTTTTAGAAAAAGATGGAGTAAATTTTGCTCTTTTTTCGTTAGCGCCACGGGCCGGCCGTCCTTTGTTAGCTGTCTGCTAAAGGCGTTAAATTTAAAGCCGTTTTTTAAATCGACCTGGGCAAAATCGTTTTTAAATTTATTCGCCGCAAAGCTCATTTGCATGATTAGATCGCGCTTTTCAAACGGCTTTTTTAGCACGCCAAAGCTACCTAGCTCTATCGCGCTAAGCATGTTTTCGTCGTTACCGTATGCAGTAAGAAATATAATAGGCACGTCTTTATCCAGCCCCCTGATGCGAGCCGCCATCTCAAGCCCGTTCATATGCGGCATGTTGATATCAGAAAGCACCAAATTTACGTCCTTTGCTTCAAAAACTTCCAGCGCCTCTTTTGCGTTTGCGCAGGCGTAAACCTCGCTCACGTAGTTTTCGACCGATATTTTGATGCTTTCGCGCAGATTCTCGTCGTCCTCGACGATGAGCAAATTTACGCCGTTTAAGATATTTTTTATTTTGCTATACACGCTAGCCTCGTTTCTTGCTTGTGTTTCTTAAGTTTACAAACTAATTTTCAAATTTATAGCCTCGTCTAAATTTCGCCTAAAAATAGCGTAAATTTAGTCGGATTTACGGCACTTTCAAGCTCCAGCGCGCCGCCGCCTAGCTTTTTTACGGCGAGCTCCCTAGCTACGTTTAGCCCCGTACCCGTGCCTATATTTTTCGTCGTAAAAAACGGCTCGAAAATTTTATCGCTATCCGCCTTAACGCCGCCGCCGTTATCGCTCACGCTCACGCAAAATAGCCCGCCCGCTCTCTTTAGCTCGATCAAAATTTGCGGCGTATCACGTCCGCTTTCAACCAGAGCGCCCTTAGCGTTTGAGAGCAAAGAGAGCAAGATCTGCCTCACATAGCTAGCGACGCTTTTTAGCTCGCATTTGCCGCTACTGCTAGCAAATTTTAGCTCGATACCGTGAGAGTTTAGCTCGGGTCTTACTATCAAAATAAGCTCGTTTATGATATTAACGAGGTCAAATTTTGCCGCACCCTCGCCGCTGGCGTAAAAATTTCTAAACGCCTTTATCGTTTCGTCCATGAGTCTTAGGCTCTTTTTGCAGGCTGCGATTTGAGCCGGTATGCGCTCAAATTCGCCCTCGCGCGCGCACTCCTCGATATTATCCAGATACAGCCCCAGCGCGCTTAGAGGCTGGCGCTGCTGATGCGAGATGGAGTTTATCATCTCGCCTACCAGCGCGGTTTTGGCGTGAGCTAGCACCGAGCGCCTATGCTCAAGCTCCTTTTTTTCTAGCTCCTTTTCGTGCGTGACGTCGGTAACCGCAAGGATAAATCCGTCAAATTTTACCCCGCCCTCAAGCACGTTTGAAACGTTTAGCCTGTAGCTTTTTTGGTCCTTTTTTACTATAAAATCGCTCGAGTTTATCGGGCTGTTTTTGAGATTTTCAAAGCTTTTTAGCTCGCCAAGCCCCTGCGCCGCAGCGATCATCTCGTCAAATTTCGCTCCGTAAAAAAACTTGGGCGCTAGAGCGAAAATCCGCTCGAATTTTTTATTTATAAATTTAATTACGCCTTTTTTATCCGCGTACAAAAGCCCCAAATTTAGCGTCTTGGCAAAGGCCCACGCAACCTCGCTAGGCCCGCTTGCATTATTCTTTATAGCCCGCAATGTCAAGCCCAAAGCCTTTTAACGCGACGAAATCTTTGTTTTTATTCGCGCTTAAAAGCTCGATACGGCTGACGCCTAGCTTGTGTAAAATTTGCGCACCGATGCCATAGTCCTTGACCTGTCCGCCGCACTTCTCCTCGCCTTGTAAAAACACCGCAACGCCGCCGTTTTTAGATAGATACTCGAGCGAATCTCGCAAATCATTGAATTTATCCGAGCATAGCAGTTCCACGTCGCTTGAAATTTGATGAAATTTGACCGCGGTTTTGTCCTTTATCTCGCCAAAAACAAAGGCGTAGTGGCGCTCACCCTTGTGATCTAGGATCTCGCATTTTAGGGCGTCAAAGCCTGCTATCTTGGCCGCGCTTTTTTCTTTTATCTCGATTAGGCTTTCGTGTTTTAGACGGTACTGCACGAGCTCGGAAACCGAGACCATATTTAGCCCGAATTTCTCACAAAACGCCTCTAGATCGGGTCTGCGAGCCATATTTCCGTCCTCTTTTACGATCTCGCAGATGACGGCTGCTTGCGTTAGGCCGGCAAGCTTGCATAGATCCACCGAGCCTTCGGTGTGTCCCGTGCGGCTTAGCACGCCGCCTTTTTTAGCGATGAGCGGGAAGATATGTCCAGGGCGCACGAAATCCTCCGGCTTTGACATCGGATCGGCGGCTAGGCGGATCGTGACGTCGCGCTCGTAGGCGCTCACGCCCGTCGTCGTGTTTCTAGCGTCTATGGTGACGGTAAACGCCGTCTCGTGGCAGGACGTGTTTTTATCCACCATCAAATTTAGCTCAAGCCTCTTTGCGATCTCCTCGTTTAGCGCGAGGCACAGCACGCCTTTTGCGTGAGTTATGGCGAAATTTACCTTTTGCGTGTCGCTAAAGGTCGCCGCAAATACCAGATCGCCCTCGTTTTCGCGATCCTCATCATCGACCATGACGACCATTTTGCCGTTTTTTATATCGTTTATGGCCTGCTCTACTCTATCCATCGTTATTCCTTGTTTAAAAATTTGGGACAATTATACATTCTTAGTTTTAAAGAAGCGGTAAAAGCGAGGATAAATTTAAATCCTCTCCAAACGATCCGCGCGGCGCTATTAAACAAATTTAGCTTACGTAAAGTGGCTAATTTCGTGGATTTACCCAAGGCGATTTTAGGCTATTTTTTGCGTCTTTTGGCTAAAATCTCGCTTTTTAAAGGAAAATTATTGAGCTTAGTTTCTCTAGCTGCGATCATGCTGACGCATTTTATCGCTATTATCGTGCCGGGGTCAGATGTATTTTTGATACTTCGCGTATCGCTAGCACACGGCTTTAGATATAGCTTTTATGCTTGTTTGGGAGTCTGCGCCGGCATAGTTTTATGGGTTTTTTTGACGGCGTTTGGACTAAAGGCTCTTTTTGAGGCCACGCCGCTTATCAGATACGCCTTAGCGCTGTTTAGCGTCTGTTATCTGCTTTTTTTGAGCTTTTTACTATTTCGCTCCGCCCGTAGCAAAAAAGCAAACAAAGAGCAAATGCAAAAAGAAAAAAATGTAAGCGCAAAGCATTTTTTTATCCTCGGGATGCTTACAAATATCTCAAATCCTAAGGCTATTTTGTATTTTGCTAGCATTTTTTCTAAATTTATCGATGAATCCGCGCCGATAAAAGATATTTTTTTATTGATCGGCGCGATATCCGTCCAAAGCGTATTCGTTTTCGTGCTTTTGGGTCGGCTTTTTGCCGTAAAAAAGGCGCGCGAAGCGTTTTTGAGTCACCAAAAGACGCTTGATAGCGTTTGCGCGACGATTTTTGCGATTTTTGCACTTGCTATAGCGTATGATTTCGTTTCTCAAATCCTAAATAAAGGCTAAATTTGCTTCATTCTATCATAGATACTATCGTCTCTTACGTGAGTCAGTGGGGGTATACGGGCATCTTTTTGATGATGTTTTTAGAGAGTTCGTTTTTTCCGTTTCCAAGCGAAGTGGCGATGATACCGGCGGGCTATCTCGCGCACGAAGGAAAGATGAATCTATTTGCCGCTTGGGCCGTCGGAACGGCAGGCAGTCTCGCAGGAGCGGCGTTTAACTACTATCTGTGTTACTTTTTCGGACGGGAGCTCGCGCTAAAATACGGTAAATACGTCGGTATCACGGAGGAGAAAATGCGCAAATTTGAGGCGTTTTTTAACAAGCACGGCGAGATTTCGACCTTTAACTGCCGCCTGATCCCCGGCATCCGCCAGTACATCAGCCTGCCGGCGGGCCTTGCGCGTATGAATATCTTTAAATTTTGCCTCTATACGGCTTTGGGCGCGGGCATCTGGGTCGCCGTACTGCTTGCGGTAGGCTGGTATCTAGGTAAAAACTACGACAAAGATACCTTTAGCCACATCGTGATCGCCCTGCTTACCGCCGTCGGCCTACTCACCGCGATTTATATCTTTTACGTAAAACGCCAAAGCAAAAAATCAAAAAAGGCGCAAAAGAGCCAGAATAAACCGCCTCTAAACTAGCCGCTAAAGGAAATTTAAAATTCGGCTACCATGCGGGTTTATTTTGCTAAATTTTACCGTGCAAAAAATATAGAAAGTTTTTGCCTTAACTTTTAGGCGAAAATAAATTTCCGCCGGCAATCAAAAGCCGCAAAACGGCTTTGAGTCTGCTTAAATTTACGAAAATTTCGGCTTTTAATCAAAATCCGTATAAATATTAGATTTTACGCCTTAAGGCGATAAATTTAAGCACCTTTAAACCCTCGCGAGCAAGGTTAAAAAATGAAAATTCGGCTCTTTTTTCGCCTTTGCTTTTCAAATAATAGCCGCGCAAATCAAGCGCCAAAAGCGCGATAAGAGACGGAAACATATAGATATTTATGGCGATAAGTACGATGCGAAGCGTAACGGTGTCTTGTAAAATAGCTTGTAAATTTAGGCTATTTTCAATACTGACGTAATAAACGCCGATCACTGCAAAAAGCGCGGCGATACGTAAAATTTTAGATACTATTTCGTTGCCGAGTTTTGAGATATTTTCACTCACGGCTAGCGACAAAAATAACCAGCAAAATATCCAAATAAGCGCAAAAACGGCGTCTAAAAGCAAATTTTCGTCATAACGCTCGCGTACGACGATAGCAAAAACGGGCGAGAAAATCAGACTTAAGACGAACCAAAAAAGCGAACGAAATGCAAGCAGGACGAAACACGCGTAGATACAAGCGCTAGCGGCAAGCAAAAGCCACTCGACCCTAAAAACGAGCGCGAGCCCGTAAACACCGACGCAAAGCGTAAAAAGGCCGCAAAAGAGCGAATAATAGCCCTCAAGCAGCCTCGTAGCCTTTAAATTTATATTTTCAAAAAAGTTCAGCACGCGTGGATCACGAAATTTTCTTTTGTTTCGGGCGAAAGACCTTCATCACGCTCTCATCCGTCTCTATAAATGCGCCGCCGATGAGATCAATGCAGTACGGGATCGCAGGAAATACAGGCTCTAGGCACTCTCTGATCGCCTTTGGCTGGCCGGGTAAATTTACGATGAGTGCGTGCCCTCTGATGCCAGCCGTTTGGCGCGATAGGATCGCGGTGGGGACGTATTTTAGGCTAGCAGCGCGCATTAGCTCGCCAAAGCCGGGCATCATCTTTTCGCATACGGCTTCGGTCGCCTCGGGCGTCACGTCGCGAGGAGCGGGTCCCGTGCCGCCCGTAGTCAGCACCAGATCGCAGCCCAGCACGTCTATCATGTGTTTTAGGCGCTCTTTTATGAGCTCGATCTCATCGGGAATTACCTCGTAAAAATACTCGCGCTCGCTTGTTATCCAGCCGTCTAAAACCTCTTTTATCGCCGCGCCCGATAGATCGTCGTATTTGCCCTCGCTAGCGCGGTCGCTCAGCGTCAAAATTCCGATTTTTGCTTTCATTTTTTCTCCTTAAATTTAATTGTAATACTCTTTGATAATTTTACCTAGCGCGTCTTTATCGATACTCTCAAAAATCTCGATATGCTCGCTGATGCGCTCTAGCTGCGTTTTCATACCGGCTAAAAACGCTCCGACCTCGGCGTATGCCTCTTGTAGTAGCTCCTCGGCATCTGCAGCATTTGGTATCAAAGCGCGCCCCATACCGTACTCAAAGACCATATTTTGCGCTATCTCTCGAGCTTTTTGGATGTCGGCGCCCGAGTTTGAAAAGGTATCGTCTTTGACCATCTTTAGCGCGCTCATACCCGCCAAACAGACCTTGATGCGAGCAAACATCTGCGAGCGCGACTCTATCTCTCGCTCAGGACGCATAAACTGCTCCTCGACGAGCGAAATTTTTTCAAATTCTATCCCGAACCAATACGCCGCCAAGGCCTTTGCGCCCTGATAGAGTGCTTGGATGCGCTTTTCCTCGTCGTTGTAGCTTAAAATCCTCTTTTTTCCGAGCAGGACTTTGTTTAAAACGCTTTCAAAATCGCTAAACTCTATCATCTCGCCGCCGCGTCTTAGCGCATTTATCGCAGCTTCGTTTACCAGCGTAGAAAGAGCCGCTCCGCTAAAGCCGACGCTAATGCGCGCCACGTCTTGCGCATCTACGCTCGTGTTTTTGTCTTTTAGATAGGATTTTAAAATCTCGGCCCTATCGCTAAAATCAGGCATCGAAAGAAAAATTCGCCTATCAAATCTCCCAGAGCGCAGCAACGCCTCGTCTATCATCTCGATACGGTTGGTTGCGGCGATAACTATGACGCCCGAGTTATCCTCAAAGCCGTCCATCTCGGTCAGCAGCTGATTTAGCGTAGCCTCGCGCTCGTCGTTTCGGTTACCGCCGCGCACCTTGCCCACGGCGTCGATCTCGTCGATAAAGATGATAGAGGGCGCATAGGCTTTAGCTTTTAAAAATAGCTCATGCACGCGTTTTGCGCCCATACCGACGTAAATTTGCACGAAACTCGCGCCGCTTTGGTAAAAAAACGGCACTCCCGCCTCGCCCGCGACGGCCTTTGCTACTAGCGTTTTACCGACTCCGGGAGGCCCGACCATCAGCACGCCTTTTGGCATTTTGATACCGAATTTTTTATATTTTACGGGATCTTTTAGAAAATCCACTATTTCGCCGAGCTCAAATTTGACGTCTTTTATACCCGCTACGTCGCTAAATTTGACGTTTGAGATAGCAGGCTGTACGGAGCTAGCCGAGATATTTTCATACTCATAGACGTTTGCTTTTTGATTCTCGTTTTGAGCGGCGATTTTTTGCTTTTTAAACCTCGCATAAACCGCAAGCCCCGCAAAACAGATAGCAAGTAGTGCTAAAACGGCCAAAATTTCATCCAGCACGGGAGTGTCTTTTTTTATATCTACTGGTGATTTTTGCATGAGTTTTCGCACGTCTACGCCGTCTTTTACGATGAGGTATTTACGCCCTCCCTTGGTCGTTAGCTCGATCTGGCCGCCGTCTATCGTCGCGCTCTCGATCATACCGCCCTCTAGTAGCTTTTCGTAGCTTTCATACATTATGTTTTTTGGTTGGCTTCTACCGACGGCGATAGCTAGCAAGACCGCCAAAAGTACTGTTAGGATGAGGATTATCTTTTGTTTATTTAGCTTAAATTTGCGCATAATCTCCCTCGCTTTTTACTTCAAATTTATCTATAACCGCCCACTCTTTTAAAATTTGCTTATCCGTTTTGATTTTTACTTTGTTGTAAAATTGATCGAATCCCTCGTAAAATTCGCCGTTTAGCTGCTCAACCAGAACGTTTAGGCTCCCGCCTTTTTTGGCGTACTCTTGCCTAAATTTAAAATTATTTTCCGCTACGATTTGCTTTAAAATTTTAAGCCTAGCCTTCGCCACGTCGCCGCTAACGTCCGTTTTCATATCCGCCGAGTGCGTACCGGTTCGCGGCGAATATGCAAAGCAGTGCAAATGCGTGAGCGGAAATTTTTTAAAATTTACCAGCGCCTCGCTCCAGATCTCATCGCTCTCGCCCGGATGCCCAACGATATAGTCGGTTCCTAGCGCAAAACCCATCTGGCTAAGCTCCAAAAATAGCTCCAAATCCCTAAAAGCCTGATTTCGCCGCCTCATGATGCGTAGCATCGCCTCGCTCGTGTGCTGAAGCGCGATATGCAGATGCCGCTCTAGCCAGCTCTCTTTTAAAATCTCGCGAAAGCTCTCGTCTATCTGGCTTGGTTCAATACTGCCTAGCCTTATGCGCTTTATGCCGCCTATTTTACCGAGCCTACCTAGCAAGCGCCCTAGGCTTGAGCCCGTATCCTTGCCGTAGCTGCCGATGTTCGTGCCAGTTAGCACCAGCTCGTTGTAGCCGTTGTAGGCTAAAATTTTAGCCTCGCGCAAGATCGCCTCCTCATCCATACTGCGCGCCTTGCCGCGAACGGCGGGGATGATGCAGTAACTGCAGGCAAAGTCGCAGCCCTCTTGGATCTTGATAAAGGCTTTGGTGTGATTTTCGTAGTTCGTTACGATATTTTTGTCGATACTTTTTAAATTTCCTAGCTCGAAAAACGGATCTTGCGACTTTAGTAGCGCATTTATATCCTCTTTTTTGCTAGCGCCTATCACGCCAAAAACCGCGCTTTTGTTAAACAGCTCCTTACCCTTGCTCACCGCGCCGCAACCCGTTAGTATCACTCTGGCGCCGCGTTTTTTTATGCCGTTTATGTAGCTGCGCGCACCGCTATCTGCTGAGTTTGTGACCGTGCAGGAGTTTACTACTACGATGTCTGCTTCGTTTTCGTCGCTAACGATATCGTAGTCTTTGACGTAGCTTTTCATCAGCTCGGTGTCGTAGATATTCGTGCGGCAACCGAATGTTTTAAAAAACACCTTCTCTCGGCGCGGCTCTTGCGGGGTCAAATTTGAGCTTGATTTCATATTTCCTCGCCGCCTTCGCCGATCGGCTTTGACTCGCCGGCTTTTAAGCGCCTATCCATGTATAAAGTCTGCGTAGGATAGGCGATCACGATATCGTCGTGGCTAGCTATAGCCTCCATGATCTCCGCGCTTATCGTGCTTCGCAAAGATAGCGTGGCAAAGGTATTTGCCATATACCAGACCGAAATTTTCACGCCGTAAGGCTCGATAAAGGTAAATACGCGCGGCTCGACGTTTGGATTTTTGATGCTGTATTGATTTCGCAGCTTGCTCATTTGTTTTTTGGCGATTTCCGTGTAGCCTTTTGAGTATTTTCGCGCGATATCTTTGATGATGTGAGCGGCTTTTTTATGATTTGACTCAAAGCTACAAACTACGTCTATACCGTCCCATACGGTCTTCATGCTATGGTGCGAGTAGTTTGCGATTAGATCGGTGAAGATATAGTTATTTGGCACAAATATAATTCGCCCTGCCCTGCGGTTTGAGTTTACTGTAACTATCGTAACGTCCTCGTAAATAGTCATCCTAAGCAGCGAGATATCGATGATATCGCCCACGACGTCCTCTCCGTCCTTGCGTACCTTTATGCGGTCGCCGACGTGAAAACTACCGCCAAAAACGATGACCGTCCAGCCAAGCATACTCATAAACATATCTTTCATAGCAATAGCAATACCCGCAGACGCAAAGCCTAGCACCGTGACGAGATAGGTTACGTTTTCTATATAGGCAAAAAGCAAAATCACGACGATTAGCGTGATATTTACGAGATTTATAAATTTATTCGCCGTGTAGAGGCGCTCGTTATCCGTGATCGTTTTTTTAATGATAAATTTAAACAAAAACGAAAGCGCGACCGAGGCGATTATAAAAATCACGATGTCAAGCGCCTTTTTCATCTGCGCTTTTATATCCTCGCTCGTGCGGTTTATCGCCTCGTTTACTCGCTTTTCGTACACGCCGTAAGTAGTCTTTGCGATATCGGCCGCCGCGTTAAATTCGGCAAGCTCCTGCCTGGTCTCGTTTAGCTCGTCTAAAAACTGCGCTTCGTCGCTTAGCTTTACGATTTGAGATAAAATTCGCTCTTTTTTACCCAGCTCGTCCGCGGTTTTAGAAAGCCCTTCTAAGCGGTTTTTGTATTCGTCTTTTTCGCTTTTGAGCTGTTTGATGTATGAAAAACCGGGGATTACCGCGACGGGATTGGTTATCTTTTGTAAAATTTCAATCTCGGGAGCCGTTATCATACTAGAAAACGGAGCTTTTTGAAACTCTTTTAAAAGCTCGATCTGCTCTTTTAGCGTGCTTTGCTTTTTTTGTAGCTCGAGCACTTTTTCCGTATTTTTGGCCTGTTTTTTTATCGCGGCTTCCGTTTCTTCTAGCTCCGCGCTTAGCTTTTGAAACGTGTTATAGTTTGAGTAGCGAGTCGCCCAAACGTTATCGGATAGCTTGGACTCTATAGTATCTAGCGAGCTTTTTAGCTCGGCTAGTTGAGCGTCTTTTGCGCCGTAGTCGTCAGGGATATCGTCTACCGCCCAAACCGCCGCCACGGCGATTAAAATAAATAAAATTTTTCTCATTCAAACTCTCTTAAAACGTCCATTACAAGCTCGCGCGGCACGTCTTTTCGTATCTCATATGCGCCGATACCTCGCGGCAGGATAAATTTGATCGCGGAGTTTTCCGCCTTTTTATCAAGGAAAAACGCCTCGTAAAAGCTGCTTGCGTTTGGCACCTTGTAGCTTATCGGCAAGTCAAATTTAACCAAAAGATCCGCTGCGCGCGCCTTTTGCTCCTCGCTCATGAGGCCTAGCTTCACCGCTAGCGCGTTAGCCATATTCATACCGATCGCCACCGCCTCGCCGTGTAGATATTTTTTATAGTTCGTTTCGTTTTCTATCACGTGAGCGAAGGTGTGGCCGTAGTTTAGCACCGCGCGCACGCCTTTTTCGCGCTCGTCGGCCTCTACGGCGGCGGCCTTCATCTGCACGCAGCGGTAGATTAAATTTTGCAAATTCGCCTCATCCGTCAAATCTGAATCCTCCATCCACGAAAATAGCTTTTCGTCAAAGGTTATCGCCATCTTTACGGCTTCTGCAAGGCCTGCTGCAAATTCGCGCTTTTCAAGCGTTTTTAAAAACTCCGTTTCGCAGTAAACGGCGCTAGGTTGATAAAACGAGCCGATTAGATTTTTGCCAAATTTGTTATTTACGCCCGTTTTTCCGCCTACGCTAGCGTCTACTTGGGCTAGCAGAGTAGTCGGGATGTTTATAAATTTGATCCCGCGTTCAAAAATACTCGCTGCAAAGCCCGCCATATCGCTCACCACTCCGCCGCCAAGCGCGATGATTACGCTGCTTCGGTCAAGGCGACTAACGAAAAGCTGCTCTAAAATCGCCTCGATAGTTTGCATATTTTTATACTCTTCGCCGTCTGGGACGCTGATGATGAATTTGTGCGGGCAGTCGATGCGCGAGAGTAAATTTTGCAGATAAAGCCCGCCTACTTTTGCGTTGGTCACGATAGCGACTTTAGCGTCAAATTTAAGCTCTTTTAGCTCGTTTATATAGACGCCATATCCCGGCTTGCCGTCAAATTTTATATCTATTTTCATCTTATTCTCCGCTTTTATTTTATCCAAAATAGCCTAATTTATCGGTATAAAAATTTGATAATTATCGCTAAGGCGCGAGTACAAACGGTTCATGTCGTTTGAAAACGCCGCAAACGGATCGGGTCTGCTTATTTTTTTACTAAAAGGCACGAACTGAAGCAAATTTTGCTCGTTTTTTAGCTTTAAAATAGGATTTATATTTCTATCCTCGACTATCTCGACCTTGCGTCCGAAAATTTTAGAAAGGCTATCAAAATGCTCCTCCGCGCCCTCGCCGCCGCTAAGCGCGCCGAAATGATATAGCGAGATTTGCGTATCTAGCTGTGCGCAGCAGTCCATGATGACGGCTGATTGGTTTTCTATCTCGTCGCCAAAACCGCTACTTAGTATCACGCCTTTTTTTATCTCGTCCGCGTCGCCTCGGCCGATAGTAGTTACCGGTCTTTTAAGCTCAAAAAGCATCCTTTTATGAGCCGAGAAAAATTTATTATCGGTTACTATTAACCCGACGTCGTTTTTAAATACGTCGTCTTTTATCTGTTCTACGCCGCGACCGAAAAAATCAAACGTTACCGCAACCCTCTCGTCTCCGACCGATTTTAGCTTCTCGTAGGCTAAATTTAACGTAGGATTTACGACTTTGACGTAGAGGCGTTTGCTATTTAGCTTTTCGTGCAGTTTTAGGCTCTGTTCTAGCAGCCGTAAACAAGCCTCTTCGCCCATGGCGCGCATATCTAAAAATAGATAAGTGTTATGTCCAAAAGGGCTTGGAAACTGTCCCGTTTCTTTTTTCACGCTTCTAAATACGCTTAAAAGCACGCTAGGTTCGCCTACGATGAGTAAAACGTCGTTTGGCAGGATCATTAAATTTGGCTTTGCGATCATGAAATTTGAGCCCCTATAAACCATCGCGATGCGCCATTTTTTCTGCGTTATGGAGCTGATATGGCGGTACATAAACGAGCTTCCTACGGGTACTTTGACTTCCATTATTTCGCCTTGTCCAAGTCCCACGTTATCGGCTACTACGGGGATATCCGGCAAATAATCCATGAGCCTGGCCGTCACGATGCCTCGCCCGTCTAAAACCGTTAGGTGCGAGTCGTCCTCCAACCCGCCTAGCCCCCAAAGATCAAGCATCAAAATTTCCGTTTTTTTACTGATTTGACGCAGATTGTTATAGACGCTAACCGTCTCAAAGCCGTCTTTTTGCATTATCATAAACTGGCTAAAATAGCCGCTGACTACCTGCTTAAGACGGTCAAAACTCGTCGGATCAAAGCGGTAAAAGGTAAAATTTTCTAAATTTTTCCCTCCCAAAATCTCCT
The DNA here is from genome assembly GCA_963527315.1 of uncultured Campylobacter sp. Classification (GTDB taxonomy): domain Bacteria; phylum Campylobacterota; class Campylobacteria; order Campylobacterales; family Campylobacteraceae; genus Campylobacter_A. Next base: position 90,534 of record CAURQE010000009.1, on the reverse strand, counting down.
CGTCCATAGCGATAACCGTGTAGTGATGAGCGTTATTTCGCGCTACGAATAGTCTTTCTAAGAAATATTTAGCTACAATGCCGTCCGCAACTATCAAGATATTTTTCATTAAAACTCCAAATTTAAAGGGACTATTATATCAAAATGACTTTTAGTATAGATAAAACGGACGGCGCGGCGCGCGCGGGCACGCTAACGACCGCTCACTCGACGATCAAAACGCCCGTGTTTATGCCGGTTGGTACCGTCGGCGCGGTTAAAAGCCTAGACGCCGTGGATATGATGCAAATTTTGGACGCACAAATCATCCTAGGCAACACCTATCACCTCTACTTGCGCCCCGGCAGCAAGGTCGTAAAGCAGCTCGGCGGCCTGCACGGCTTTACTAAATTTAACCGCTCGTTTTTAACCGATAGCGGCGGTTTTCAGGCCTTTTCGCTAAGCAAAATCTCAAAACCGGACGAAAACGGTATCAAATTTAAAAGCCACATCGACGGCAGCGCGCACTATTTCACGCCGCGCTCTGTGCTAGATACCCAGTACAACCTAAACTCCGACATCATGATGATCTTAGACGATCTAGTCGCGCTTCCGGCTGAAAAAAAGCGCGTGGAGCTAAGCATAAAACGCACGATAAAATGGGCGCGCGAAGCGATAGATTATCATAAATTTAAGCAAAACAACGGCGAAGGGCTCACGCAAAATATATTCGGCATAATCCAAGGCGGCACGGACGAGGCGGCGCGTAAATTTTGCGCCGAGGCGCTGTGCGAGATGCCCTTTGACGGCCTTGCCATCGGAGGTCTTAGCGTAGGCGAAAGCAACCAGGAGATGTATGATACCGTACAGGCCGTGATGCCCTGCATCGACGCGGCGCGTCCGCGCTATCTCATGGGCGTAGGCACTCCTGAAGACCTAGTAGAAAACGTGGCTCGCGGCGTGGATATGTTTGACTGTGTGATGCCGACGCGAAACGCGCGCAACGGTACGCTATTTACGAGTTTCGGTAAGATAAATATCAAGTCCGCAAAATTTGCAACCGACCGCACTCCGATAGATCCAGAGTGCGACTGCTACGCGTGCCGCAACTACTCGCGCGCCTATCTTAGCCACCTATACCGAGCGGGCGAGCTGACGTTTTTCCGCTTGGCAAGCCTACACAACTTGCACTATTATCTAAATTTGATGCGGCAGATGAGAGAAGCGATAATGACCGGCGAATTTGAAAAATTTAGGCGAAATTTCTACGCCGCGCGCGGTAAAGACGCGCCGAGCATATAAGGCAAAGCAGTGAGCGAGCGCGATATCTCTGGGTACTTTTACGACGAGGAGTGCGAGTACGTCTACCTCGTGACGGACGGCAGCGAACAAAACTATAAATTTATCTTTAAAGACGACAAAATTTACGCACAGGACGGCAGCGAGAGCGGCACGGAGGAGTTTATCCGCGTCGTAAAAAAGATAACGAGCGAATTTCGCGCCAAGATCGCCGAGCACTCCGCCCAGCTTGAAAGCTACGAGAAAATTTACACGGGCAAGAGGGATTTTACTAAATTTATCAAAAAGCACGCGATTTTAAAATACGAAATACGCAAATTTCAAAACAAAATTTCGCACTTTTACGAGGCTCTGGCGATCTGTCAAAACGAAAGACCCGAGCTTAAAAAACAGCTCAAAAACTACGTCTACGAAGCCGGCGTGCTAAAAAACGCAGCCTGCGAAAATGCCGCCAGGATAGACGATATCTACGCGCATATACAAAGCCTAAAAAACGACAAAATCAACCGAAATATCTATATCCTCACGCTGCTTTCGGCGCTATTTTTGCCGCTAAATTTTATCACGGGATTTTTCGGGATGAATACGAACGGGATGTTTTTAGGCAGCTTTCAAAACGGCACGGCGATCGTCGCCGGATCTATGCTTGCACTTTTTGCGACGCTATCGGGACTGTTTTATTTCCTAGGCAAACGGCGCGAGTAATTTGCAAGGTCATTTGCGGCTAGCCAAATTTAACTAGCTGCCAAATTCGCCGCAAATTTAACGCACCCAAAAAAACCGCAAATCAGGCGCGCGTCATAATCAAATTTACTCCGCTTTTCCAGCCGTCGCTTTATAGATACCGATTTCGTCTTGCAAAATTTTGTATTTTTGCGCCAATACGCCTATTCTGCCTTCAAGCAACGAATTTTGCGCCTCCAGATAGTTTTTTAGCTCCGTTTTGCCGTAGTCGTATTTGAGTTTATATATGTCGCTGATAGAGCTTAGATTTCGCAAATTTTCGTTTAAATTTCGCAAAACCGCCTCGTCTTTTTGCAGATTTTTATAGCTCGCGTCGATCTCGTTTAGCGCGGTAGTTAGCGTCTGCGCGTAGTTTAGCTTCATCGTCTCAAACTCCAGCTCAGAGATTTTTAGCTTTGATTTAAGCTTAGAGTAGTTTAAAAACGGCAAATTTATAGCGATATTTCCGCTTAAGAAATTTAGCTTTAGCCCCTCGCTCGCGCTATCTCCGCTACCGCTAAGCCCTGCACCTACCGTGATGCTTGGGTAGAAGTTTTTTTCGCTAACCTTAACCCCTAAAAGCGCCTCTTTGATGCGCGAGATCGCCGCTTGCAGGTCGGGACGCGCGCCGATAACGTAAAGCGGCACGTTTAAATTCACGCCCTGCGGCTGGATATCGCTCAAATTTCCGCTCAAATTTAAATCAAACTCGGGCCTAACGTTTAGCAGATTTCTTAGCGTTTTTTCCGCCGCGTCAAGGCTCTTGCTCGCGTTTAAAATTCTATTTTTAGCCGAGATTACCGAGCTTTTTACTTGCTTTAGGCTTAGCTCCTCTTCTTTGCCCAGCTCAAATTTAGCCTTTACGATAGCTTCTAGCTCTTCGTAGTTTTTTAGCGTTTTTTCGTATAGATTTATGCTCTCTTTTTGATATTTCGCTTCAAAATACGCGTCCGCGACGGAGTTAATGAGCGCGAGTCTAGCGGCCTCTAGGTCGTATTTAGTCGCATTTGCCTCCCACATGGCGGCGTCTGCGGAGTTTGCGAGCTTGCGCCACAGATCGATCTCGTAGCTTAGCGAGATGCCGCTTTTATAGCTCTCGCTCCAGCTGCCGCCCGTTTTTATATTTTTATCCGTTTGCGCACCCAAATTTGCATTAAAGCTAGGCACGAGATCGGATTGCAAAACGCCTGCTTGGGCTAATGCTTTATTTACCGCGATAGCCGATTTTGCCAGGTCTATATTATTTTTTAGCGCGAGGCCGATTAGCTCGTTTAGGCGCGCTTGGCCGTAGCCCGTCCACCACTCGCGGTTTATTTTTATATCGGCGCTTGCGTCCTCTTTTAGCAAAATTTGCTCGTAGTTTTCGTTTATCTGCGTTACCGCGCAGCCGCCGAGCAAAAAGGCGGCTAGGATTATGGAGATTTTTTTCATTTTATTCCCTTGTTAGAGCGTCGATCGGATTTAGTTTTGAGGCGCTGCGAGCCGGCATGTAGCCAAATATCACGCCTATCGCGCTAGAAACGACGAGCGCTACCACGATAGAAGTCTGCGAAAATATCATCTTTACGCCGGGCGCGAAATTTTCCGCTAGATAGCCGATACCAAAGGCCGTCCCGACGCCGATTAGTCCGCCGATGAGACACAGTAACACCGCCTCGATCAAAAACTGCTCGAGGATATTTCCCTGACGAGCGCCGATCGCCATCCTGATGCCGATTTCCTTGGTGCGCTCGGTTACGGAAACTAGCATGATGTTCATCACGCCGATACCGCCCACTAGCAGCGAGATAAAGGCGATACAAGAGATCAGCAGCGTCATGGTTCTCGTCGTCTCCTCGATCGTTTTTTTGATCGTGTCGGAGTTTCTAGTAAAAAAGTCCTTTTTGCCGTGCTTGGCGGTTAAAATTTCCGTTAGACTCTGCTCGGCAATCTGCGCGTTTACGTTATCTTTTACCTTAACCGTGATGGATGATAGGTGCCTATCGCCGGTTAGTTTGTTTATGACCGCGGTATATGTAGAAAACGTGCGCAGAGTGCTGGAGTCTGCGAACATATTGTCGTTTTTTGCTACTACGCCGATGATTTTAAAGGGGCGTTTGTTAAAAAGCACGGTTTTACCCAGCGGATCTTCGTCTGCGAAAAACTGCTCTCTAGTTGGCTGATCTATCACGATCACGGACGCCGACTCTGCGACCTCTTGGGCGGTAAATACCCGCCCAGCCTCTACCTTGTAGCCCATGACGTTTAGGCTCTCCTCGCTGCCGCCTTTAATCGTAGCCGAGGCTGATTTGTTGCCGTAGGTGAGCGTGCCGCTAGCGGAGGCGTTTGGCGTGACGCTATCTAGATAGTCTTGCTTAGATAGCATTGCCGCGTCGCTAACGGTCAAATTTTTCACCCGTTCCGAGCGCATATCGCCAAAACCCTTGCCGTTTAGGATATCGATCGTATTTGTACCGATACCGCGGATATCGGAGAGTATCTGCTCCTGCGAGCCCTGCCCTAGCGCCACGACGCAGATAACCGAAGTGATGCCGATGATGATGCCAAGCATCGTTAGCGCCGAGCGCAGTTTGTGGCTAAGGATCGCGTTTATCGACATTTTAAAGCTCTCGATAAACTGATCTTTGTAAAAGCTAAAGATATTTTTTTGCTTTGGCGACGGTTTTTCGGAGGCGAAAATTTCCTCGCTTTTTACCGTATCGCTCAAAATTTTACCGTCTTTTATCTCGATGACGCGGTTTGCGTACGCGGCGATATTTGGGTCGTGCGTGACGATGATGATGGTATGGCCTTGCTTGTGTAAATTCGTTAAAATTTCCATCACCATGAGGCCGCTTTTGCTATCTAGCGCACCCGTCGGCTCGTCTGCGAGGATGATCTCGCCGCCGTTAATAAGCGCTCTAGCGATCGAGACTCGCTGCTGCTGCCCGCCGCTAAGTTTACTAGGCATATTTTGCAGCTTTTCGCCAAGCCCCAGCCCTTCTAAAAGCTCGCCGGCCTTTTTATCGCGATCTTTTTTAGAAACGCCGGCATATACGCTAGGTAGCGCTACGTTTTGCAGCGTAGTTAGCGTAGATAAAAGGTTGTAGCGCTGAAAGATAAAGCCGAATTTTTCCCTACGCAAACGCGCTAGCTCGTCGCCTTCAAATTTAGATATGTCGCGCTCTTCTAGCAGATATTGCCCGCCGCTTGGGTTATCTAGGCAGCCAAGGATGTTCATGAGCGTGGATTTACCCGAGCCGCTTTGACCGATGATAGCGATAAACTCGCCCTTTTTTATGGTTAAATTTACGTCCTTTAGCGCATCAAATACGTTATCGCCGAGTTTAAATTTCTTGCTTAAATTTTTAAGTTCTATCAAATTTTTCAAGACTTAGCCTTAGAACTTCATTCTTCTTTTTTCTTTTTCGAGCATTTCGCTGATTTCAGCCGCCGAGTTTTGCTTCGTTACGACATCCTCGCCCTCCTCTACTCCGCTTAAAATTTGAGTTTTTAGGCTATCGATTAGCCCCGTTTGCACCTCTCTTCGCTCGGCCGTTTCCAGTCCGTTTTTGTCTCTTTTTAGCACGTAGACTACGCTTTTGCCCTCTTCGTTTTTGACCGCTATTGAGGGCACTATGACGGTGTCTTTAGCGCTATCTAGGATGACTGTGTTTTGCGTAGTCATACCGATCCTTAGCGTACCGTCAGGATTATCTACCACGGCCTTAGCGTAGTAGTAGATCGCCGAGCTGCTAGAGCTTGAGGTAGTAGAGCCCGAGCTTGAGGTGGTTTTGTATTTGCCGTTACTTAGCGTGGTTAGACCGGAATCGATCGAGCTAATTTGAGCGTGAAATTTACGATTCGGCTCAGAGAGTATCGAGTATTCGACTTTTGAGCCGACTTTGATTTTAGTTATGTCGCCCTCGGCGATCTCCATTTTTAGCAGTACTTTACTTAGATCGGCGATATTTACGATGGTCGGCGTAGTTTGGTTTGAGTTTACGGTTTGACCCTCCTCTACCTGCACCGAGACCACGACGCCGTCTTTTGGAGCCGTGATTTTAGTGTAGCCAAGGTCTATCTGAGCGGTGTTTAGAGAGATTTTAGCCTGCGCGACTTGCGCCTCGATCTCTTTTAGCGAGGCTTCGTTTGCGGCTAGGGTGTTTTTGGCGTTTTCAAACTCCTCTTTTGAGGTTGCGTTTTTAGCAAAAAGCTCTTGTTCGCGCTTAAATTTGGTCTTTGAGATTTCAAGCGCGACTTTGGCTGAATTTAACTTCGCTTCGTAAATTCCAAGCTGCGCTTTTTTGGTATCTACGTTGTTTTGCTGGGTCGCGGAGTCGATTTCTGCTATCATATCGCCGGCTTTTACGACGTCGCCGAGTTTGACGTAGAGTTTTTTGATCTGGCCGCCCACCTGCGCGCCCACGTCGATTAGCTCGGTAGCGTAGATCTCGCCGTTGCTTTCGATACTTTTAACGAGCTCGCCGCGAACGGCTTTTGAGGCGATAAACTGATCGACTTGCGGGACATTAAAATTTTTATCGTAAAAGTAGTAACCCGCCCCCGCCAGTACGGCGAAAACCGCGATAAATTTGATAAGTTTTTTCATTATTTCTCGCTTTTTTAAATTTAACGCGAGATTATATACAAAAATGCGTTAAGGCGATGTTAAGTAATTCAACTAAATTTTATTTTTCTTTAATGCGAGCCGCCGTATAATCGGTTTTTTGAAATTTATAACTCGGATTACGCAAATGTTTACGCAATTATTATCCATTTTTATCATTATCGCTTCCGGCTACGGGGCGAAAAAATTTAAAGTCTTTGAGCAAAAAAACGCCTCCGTTTTCATAAACTACGCTCTTTGCTTCGCGCTCCCGGCGCTGATTTTCGATAAAATTTACCACGTAAACATCGACACCACGCTCATTAACGTCATCGCCACGGGTTTTGCCTGTTCGATGCTGGGCGCTGCGGCGATATTTTTCGCGTGCAAATTTTTAAAATTTAACAAAGCTACGACCGTGAGCGCCGTACTGCTAGGAATGTTCGGAAATACCGTATTTATGGGTATGCCTATCATCAAAGGCTTTTTCGGCGAGGACGCGATGAATGAAGTTATCTTTTACGATCAGTTAGCCACCTCGATCCCGATTAGCATTTTTGGACCTTTTATCCTGGCGTTCGGCGCTCCTGCGAAGGTTTCGCTCGTGCAAAACGTGATGAAAGTGATTAAATTTCCGCCGTTTGTCGCGCTTATTTTGGGCTTTTTACTTCGCGGCGTTCCGCTTCCAAAGGTGCTATTTGACGCGCTTACGCTTTTTGCGCAAAGCGTCGTTCCGGTGGCTCTTTTTGCGATCGGCATCGGACTTGGATTTCGCAGTATTAGGAGTTGCTATAAATCAACGGCCGTGGTAATCGCGGGCAAAATGCTGCTGGCGCCTTTTATTTTTATATTAGTCACGATAGTTTTTGGCGTAAATTTCGGTCAAATTTGGATGATAGGCATATTACAGTGCGCCATGCCGCCGATGGTGCTAGCAAGCGCGATGATCATGAAAGCAGAGCTTGATAGCCAGCTAGCCGTAGCCGCCGTAGCCGTGGGAGTGGCGTTTAGCTTTATTAGCCTGCCGCTTTTATCGTATGTTTTTAGTTTGATGGCGTAAATTTCACGCTCGTTTCACGTTTCTTGGCTAAACTTCCATCATAAATTTTCCTAAAGGAGATGCTATGAAAAAGTTAGCTTTAGTTGCGCTTAGCGCGTTGTTCGTTACAGGTTCTATCTTTGCCGCCGAGATGAAAGGCGATATGATGGAGAAAAAAGATACCATGATGGAAAAGAAGGACGCCATGATGGAGAAAAAAGACGATATGATGATAAAAAAAGACGAAATGAAGGGCGACATGAAAGAGATGAAAGACGATATGGGCAAAAAGAAAGACGATATGAAAGACATGAAAAAGGATAAGATGTAATGACGCAAATTTTGCTCGTAGAGGACGATGAGACGCTAAGCGAACTCATCAGCGAGTATCTGAGCGAACAAGGCTACGACGTGACCGTTTGCGCCGATGCTAAAGCAGCTCTAGATACCGCCTACGAGCGAAATTTTGATATCCTCATCCTCGACGTCAAGCTACCTAAAGGCGACGGTTTCTCCCTTTTGCGCGAACTTAGGCGGCTTGGCGACGACACGCCTGCGATCTTTACCACCTCGCTAAACGCACTGCAAGACCTAGAGATCGGCTACAAAAGCGGCTGCGACGACTACCTTAAAAAGCCGTACGAGCTAAAAGAGCTTTTGCTTCGTATTCAAATTTTAATCAAGCGCAAATTTTCTCACGTAAATGACGAATTTATCGAGCTTAACGACGGATATAAATTTTATCCAAGCTCCAAAACGCTCCAGCAAAACGGACAAATCGTAAACCTCTCAAACAAAGAAAGCGAGCTTTTGGCGCTATTTTTGGAAAATAAAAACGCGCTACTGAGTAAAGAGGCGATATTTGAGAAAATTTGGAACTACGGCGAGGAACCCAGCGAGCTGAGCCTGCGGGTTTACGTCAAAAACTTACGCCGCATTTTAGGCAAGGACGCGATCATAAATAGGCGCGGCGACGGCTATATCTATGTCTGAGCGCTCCGCCGTTATAGCTAAAATCCTCTCGCTTTATCTCATCACTAGTACCATATTTTTGGGGTATTTTTTTACGAACGACTATAAAATGAAAAAGGAAGCCCTCATCTCAAACGAGGTAAAAAACCTAAAAGAGATCAAGATGGGCATCTACATGAAAGCGCGCATGGACGGGCTTGGCGCGGTAAAAAGCTTTACCTCCGAAAAAGACGTCAAAGCCTGCATCGTAGCTAAAAGCGGTCAAATTTTATACGGCGAGGCGGGCTGCGCTAAATTTGACTACGCCCAGAGTAGCACGGTCGTATCGGACGGCAAGGTAACGATATTTGAGGCTTTGCAAAATATGGACGAAGGCGACGCGGACGAGCTAGCGACGGCAAAAATAGCGCTAAGCGGTAAGGACGTCACGAGCGAGCTAAATTTGCTATGGCTGCGTACGGCGCTAAATTTGCTTATCGTTTTGGGCATCATCATGATAATCGCCTTTTATCTAGCAAAGAACGCGCTAGCGCCGCTACACGCCAAGATCGCCGCGCTAAATCGCTTTATAAAAGACTCTACTCACGAGATAAACGCGCCCCTTAGCGTCATACTTATGAGCATCGAAACGGCAGATAAAAGTAGCCTAAGCCAGAGAAATCTAAAGCGCCTAAACAACATCCAAACCGCCGCCAAAACGCTAAGTCGCACCTACGAGGACCTAACGTATTTATCCTTTGGCGCCTCACGCAGCGCACCAAAAGAGGAGCTAAATTTTAGAGAGATTTTAAACGAGCGACTCGAATTTTTTGCTCCGTTTTTTGCTAAACGAGGGCTTGATTTAAGGCTAAATTTAAAAGACGCTCTCATAAATGCAAACGTCTACGAGCTAAAACGTGCGGTGGATAACCTACTAAGCAATGCCGTAAAATACGCAAACCAAGGCGGCTACGTCGCGGTTAGTTTGCAAGACGGCGAGCTAAAAATCTCAAATAGCGGCGAGGGGTTAAGCAAAGAGCAGCAAGATAAAATTTTCGAGCGATACACGCGGTTTAACGAAGACCAAGGCGGCTTTGGCATCGGGCTAAATTTGGTCAAAAGAGCCTGCGAAAACAACGCCATATCAGTAACCTGCGAAAGCGAATCCGGCAAAGAAACGACGTTTAGGCTGCGGTGGCAAGCATAAATTCGACATCAAATTCGGCAGTTTGAGCTTTGAGCCAAATTTGAGATTTTAAATTTAGCATTACGCTATATAACCAAAATTTAATCCAACTCCTTTTTGAAGTAACAAAAACGACTTTACGAATTTTTTACGATTTTTGGCTCTTAAGCAAATTTCAGTCGTAAAATTTGCGCCGTGCGGTTAAAATCGCATGATGCATCCCGAGAATAAAAAGCGATTTTCATAGATTCTTAGCTCAAACCGTCCTTAAAACCTCGGGCCGTTTAGTTAAAATATTCCGTAAAGTTCCTCGCGATTAAATTAAGGGTTAAACCCCATCTTTAAAATTTCAAGACTTTGCGAGTTTAATAAAATTCGATTAAAATCTTAGTCAAATCCAAATTTGCAAGGCGAGTAAAGATTTCGCGCAGGCGTATGCTTGCGGTTTAAATTTACTCGCTATTTACTAGCGAAAGATTTCTGCAGCCGACCTCATCGCCCAGCTCGCATCCTATCTCGTAAAATTTCCTCGCCACGTCCCTGCTCGCCGTCTCTACGCCCAAAGAAAACTGATGCATACTACCTAGATTCGTGCAGCTTTTAGCGTGTTTTAGCTGCACGCAGGATTTTTCGTAGAGTTTTATCGCGCGCACGAAGTCGTTTTTACGCGCACCAAGCCCCAGGCGGTAAACGTTTGCGGCATTAAAACAGCCGTATTTATTGCCCGCTTGGCAGGCCTTTAAAAAAAGAGGTAAAATTTGATCGCTAGCAGGATCGATTTTTTGATAAAGAGAACCTAAATTCGAACACGCTACGCCCTCGCCGCTCTCGCAGGCTTTTTGATAGCAGAGCTTTGCGCGTTCGTAGTCTTTGGCATTTTCAAATTTCACGCCCGTATCGTTGCATTCCTTTGGGCTTTTGCCGTCGCAGATGTTTTTTATTTCAGACTGCGTAACGGGCTTTGGCGGTGCGGGGGTCGCCTTTTTCGGCGCGGCGCAACCGCTAGCAAACGCCGCAACCAGCGCAAAAACGGCAATATGCGAGATAGCTTGAAAAAAAGCGCGTTTCAAAATTTAGCCTTAAGAAAATTTTGCCTTAATCTTACCTTACGCTCGCCAAAATAACGCTTAAAATAAACTTTAAAATCCTTGACAGTAACCAAACGGAGCCAAATTTGTAACAAATTTATCGCTCGTTAAAAGGGCGTTTTTAGCATATTAAGGCGAATTTACCCATAGTTTTATATCTAAATTCGGCGCCTATCGTAACCTGTAAATTTACACATTTAATACCGACAAAAAGCGCCGAATTTATAGCTTGGATCGCTACGGGCGCAACCCAAGCCGAAAGGCGTGCCAAAACGCCTTAGAAATTATACGTAAAACCTAGATTAAAGGTTCGCGGATCGCCGTAAACCATCTTGTTGTTGCCGATGCCCTCGAAGTATTTTTTATTAAACACGTTGTCGATATTTAGCTGAATGTCGAAATTTTTACTTATCCTGTAGCCAAACATTAAATTTGCCAGCGTATAGGCCTTTTGCGTGATTTCGTTTGCGCCGCTACCAACGTAAATTTTACTTTTATATTGCACTCCAGCGCCCGCTCTAAAGTCCGCTATAGAGTATTTGGCAAAGAGATTTGCCGTAGTGCGCGAGCTTTCGGTATCAAATTTCTTACCGCCGGCGTCCTTGGCGTTAAAGTGAGTAAGCCCAAGACCTAGGCTTAAGTTTTGATTTATCTCGCCGTTTACGTCTACCTCAAAGCCCTTGCTCGTCACGCCTTTTTTAGCTTCGTACGCATCGGTCGTAGTGCCTGGGATCTTTTGTCCCGTTCTTGCGCCTAGTTTATCTTGTACGACCTTAAATACGCCAAAAGAGGCCGATAGCGCGCCGTCAAAATAGTCCCCCTTTATACCAAGCTCATAGTCTTTGCCTTGGATCGGATCTAAGTATTTGCCGTTGATATCCTTTACGGTTTGGGGTTTAAAGATACTAGTGTAGCTAGCATAAAGCGTGTGATTTTCGCCGATATCGTACGTGATACCTAAATACGGCGTGATTTCTTGAGTGAAATTTCTATTTCCATTGCCGCCCGTGATGCGGTACTTATAGTAGCTCATTCTGGCTCCTAGCAAAAACTTAAGCTCGTCCGTGATTGAGAATTTATTAGCCAAATATACGGCCTTTTGCACCGTTTTATCGGCGTTGTTTTGATCGGCGTAAGGTAGATTAGGATCGTCTAGGTGCAGGTTGTTAAAGTCTATCCTGGTGCGCGCCGCATAGGCTAGGCCCGCCGGAGTCGTGCGGCTATTCCAGTAGCTGCTGACGTTGTCGGAGCTTTTTTTATAGTTGTTATACATAGCGCCGAAAACCGCCTCGTGAGACAAGTCAAACGCTTCGTACGGCACGTTTACGTAGGCGTCTAGGTTGTGGATATTTTCTTCGCGTTTGTTTGCGTAGACGCTAAGTCCGCCGATGTCGCCCGTGCCGTCTAAATTTACCTTGCCGCCGTAGTAGAGTAGATTTGAGTCCGTGTTTGCTCGGCGGAAGGAGTAGGATAGATTTAGGCTGGCTTCGTTTTCAAAATAGTGCCTAAAATCGGCATAAACGTCAAAAGTCTTGATATCCCACCTAGTCCAAGGCTGCGAAAAAATTTCTTTTTTGCTAAATTCGCGCCTAACGTCGTTTTTGTAAAACGCAGGCATTCCTCCCCAGCGTACGCCGTGACGCTTTAGCTCCTGATAAAACGCGCCCAGGCTAAGCCACGAACTATCCATGATATCAGCGTCCACTACGCCGTAGATAGCGGTGTTTTTACGGTTATAGTAGTCCATATACGAGCGAGACTTCTCGTGCATAAAAGACGCTCTAGCCCGCACGCTGCCGTCAGCAGTCACCGGAGTCTGCACGTCGCCAGATACCCCGTATCTATCGTACGAGCCCGCGCTTAGTTTAAAATTTCCCGTCAATTCTTTTGAATTTGCTCTTTTTCGGATGAAATCTAAGCTAGCCGCCGGATTGCCGGCACCCGCTAGCAGGCCGTTTGCGCCCTTTACGACCTCGACGCGCTCATAGGGCAACATGCTCATATCATTTGCGCCTAGGCTAAATCCGCCGAAGCTTGGCATCGAATCAAGCAAATAATAATCTATCTTAAAGCCTCTTGCCGTAGGATATACGCGCTCGTCCCACTCGTTAAGCGTGACGCCCGGGATATTTCGCAAAAGCACCTGATAGTCGTTGATGTTTTGATCCTTTAGCCTAGCTTCGGTGATGACGGTTAGCGACTGGGGCGTTTGGCGCGAGGTGAGGTCTAGCCTCGTGGTACTTTTTACAAGCTCTTTGGCGTTGTATTTGACGTCGTCGCGCCTTTGCTCGCTGGTGACCTCGACGGCCTAAAGCGTCTCTTTGCCGGCTGCGTTCTCGCCGTTTTGAGCGGCTAAAATTTGAACGGACGCTAGCAAATTTATCGCCGCAACCGAAAACAAAATTTTATTTTTCATCTTTTTCTCCTTTTAAAATTTGATCTTTTTATCCATAAGTAAATCCCCGAAACGCTAAGCGCTAACGGTGCCAAGCCGCATAAAAACCAGATAAATTTAGTCGCTGCGTTATAGTCGCCGTAGTGAGCTCGCCTAAACGTCGATAAAAACTTATCCGTTTTGCTTGCTAGCTCGATATCTTTTACATCGATTAAATTTGCGCTGTTTTTATCGTAAGAAACGGTGCTTGAGTACTGGCTATGAAGGAAACCTTGACTCGGTTTTTGCCCGTAAAGCGTGATGTTTGCGCCATCATAAAACGGAAAACTAACGTAATGCGTCTCAAATCCCGGCATATCCGAGGCCGCTTTTTGTACGAGGGCGTCGATTGAGATATTTTTATCGTAAATTTGCGGACCGATTACGAATTTAGAATTATCAAAAGGCGGCATAAACATAAACCTAAGCTCCCACCAAGCACCGCTAAGCGCGACCGCAAAGATAACGGGCGTCGAAAAAACGCCGATAAATTTGTGCGAATCGCTCATAAAAACCGCCATTCTCGCAAACCGAAGGCGCAGCAAATTCGCCCAAAAATTTCGGTAAACGATAAAACCGCTAATCGAAATAATAAAGGCAAAAATCGCCGTCAGTCCAAGCAAAATTTGACCGTTTTTTTCAAGGAGTAAATTTTCGTGAAGCTCGGTAATAACGCCGATAAATCCGCTATCATGCGGCACTAGGTCGCTTTTTATCTCTCCGCTAAATGCATCAAGATACACGCACGCCCACTCTTTTTCGCCCGCTCCGTGCTTTAACAGCCAAATTTTGTCCGTCTTTTGGGGATCTGCGTCGATATTCCAGCCTACGATCTCGTGATGCGGATACTCTTTTTCTATTTTTTCCCTTAACTCGTCAAATTTTAATCTACTTTTTTGCTCGTTTTCATCGCTATTTTTTGCGACATATATGACGCCAGACATTAATAAATTATTTATCTCATCTTTATAAACCAAAACCGAACCCGTAAAACACGCGATAACTAATGGAATACAAAATATCAGCGAAGCGTAAGTATGAATCTTATACATAATCTTTTTGCTAAATATATTCACGTTTAAAATTTGCCCTTTTAAAATTTCTTTAAATCGGCGCGGATTTTAGCATTTTAAAAATTAATAATTTCTAAAACCGTTATCAAATAAATAAGGAATCTATATTTTGCGTTGAATATTTAAAAACGAGGTTTAGTAAAGGCAGACGAATACAAAACGACAAATTTGCTACGTTAAATTACGGAAATCAATTTAATGTGGTCTCAAAGCAAAATCGGCTTTTTAGTTTAAACAAAACCAGCGCCCAACGGTAGAGCAAACGTCGAGCGCAAATTTGATGCAGGTCTCGCCTAAAGCAAGCTTAAATTTGAGCTCTAGATTTCCTCTCTTTTATAAATTTTACTCACAAATTTATCTATCTTATACATCGCGCCAAAGAGCGCAGGCACGACTAGCAGCGTTAGTAGCGTCGAGCTAATAAGCCCTGAAATGATCGAGATCGCCATCGGGGAGTTGCCCTCGTATCCGGCACCTCTGCTAAGAGCTAGCGGCAACATCGCAAATATCATCGCAAAAGTAGTCATCAGTATCGCTCGTAGCCTTTTAACTCCCGCGCGCACGATGGCTTCGTTTAGCGGCGCGCCCTCGTTTGCGTAGCGGTTGGCAAAATCCACGACCAAAATCGCATTTTTACCCACCATGCCAAAAAGCAATATCGCGCCGACCATGACGAACAGGCTAAAGGAGTTACCGCTAAGGTACAGCCCGACCGCCACGCCGCCAAACGCCAGCGGCATTGAGATCATGATGATGAGCGGCAAAATAAAACTCTCGTAAAGCGCAGCCAGGATCATATAGATGAGCACGACGCTAAGGCTGATCGTAAAGACAAAGGCCGCGTTCGTGTCGTTCATCATCTCGATAAAGCCCGTCATCACGTAGTCGTAGCCTGCGGGCAAAATTTGACCGATATTTTCGTCGATGCCATTTTGCACGGCGCCCAGCGGGACGTTATCGACGTTTGCGACGATCCTGATCTGACGCTGTTTGTTAAAGCGGTTTATCACGGAAAAGGTCTTATTCGTCTTAAACTCCGCCACCGCGCTTAGGCTTATACTCTCGCCGTGCGCGTTTTTGATCTTTAGTTTTTGTAGCGCCTGCGCGTCCCTGCGGTACTCGTCGTCAAACCTCAGTATCATATCGTACTGCGCGTCGCCGTTATCAAAGCTACCAAGCCTATTTTGCCCAAACGACGCGTATATCACCTGTGCGACCGCGCTAGGATCGACGCTTAGGCGTTTGGCCTTGTCTTTATTTACGCTGATTTGTAGCTCGTTTATCTTATCCTCGTTATCGCTGCCAACATCCGTCGTGCCCTCTATCGCGCGCACCATGGCGATGGCTTTTGGCAGGATTTCGTCTAGCTTTTCTAGGCTATCGCCCGTGATCGTTAGCTGTACGGGCTCACTGTCGCTGCCCGTATCGACGTATGGTATCTGCAGAACCTTGACGCTGAGGTCATCAAATTTAAGCTTTTTTCTATACTCGTCCATTATCTGCGTTTGGCGCTCTTTTCGCGACTCAAAGCCTTTTAGGCGGACGTAAATTTTAGCCTTATACGCGTCCTTTGAGTCCGTGTAGCCCGCGATCATATAGGAGTACTCGACGCGCGGATCGCTATCTACCTCGCGCACGACCTCGCTAGCTCTAGCGCTCATAGCCTCGACCGAGATGCCCGGGCTTGCTTTTAAAAATATCTCAAACTGACCCTCGTCCTCGACGGGCAAAAAGTCCATACCGACCTTGCCGGCTAGACTCATGCAAAGAGCCAGTACGCCAAAAGTAAGGATAACAAACGCGGTTTTAAACCTCAAAATAAGCTTCAAAAGCCGCTCGTAACCGCTCTCAAGCGCCTCAAATATAGGCTCCGTCACGCGGTAAAATTTACTCTCGCCCTCGCTCAAGAACCTTGCCGCGAGACTAGGTATCAGCATAATGCAAACCAAAAACGACACCACGATACCGCCGCTCACGCTCATACCGAAGGAGTTAAAATACTGTCCGACGATGCCCTCCATAAAGGCAATCGGCACAAACACGCAAAGCAGCACCGCGCTAATGCTAAGCACGCTAAATGCGATCTCGCGCACGCCCTCAAAGCTCGCTTTTAGTGGATTGCTCTCGCCCTCTTGCATCTTTTTGGAGATATTTTCCACGACCACGATCGCATCGTCGATAAATATACCGATACCAAGCGTGAGAGCCAGCAGCGTGAGGCGGTTTAGATCAAAGCCCAAAACGTCGATGATAAAAAACGTCCCCACGATACTGGCAGGTATCGCGAGCGCGGCGATGATAGTCGCGCTAAAGCTTCGCAAAAAGAAAAAGACGATGACGACGGTGAGCGCGACGCCTAGCATCATGTCAAATTTGACCTGATTTATGTGCTTTAGGATGCTTTCGCTCTTTTCATAAACCCGCTCTACTTCGTAGTTCGCGCCCAGCCTCGCCGCTAGTTCGCCCGTTTTAGCTTTGAGCGCGTTTACCGTCTCGATAGTGTTTGCGCCGCTTACTTTTATAGCGTCAAGCAGCACTCCGCGCTTGCCGTTATACATCGCTACGGCGTCGGTGTCGTGATGAGATAACTCCACGCGAGCGACGTCTTTTAAAAATACGTCTTTTTGCAGGCGGATCTCCTCTAGCTCGCGCACGTTTTTGGCGTCAAACTCGCTCTTTAAAAATATCTCGTATTCGCTGTTTTCGAGCTTTCCTAAAGGCGCTTTTAAATTTTGCGATTTGATTATATTTATGACCGAGGCTGCGGTCAGGGCGTATTTATCGAGCTTAAACGGATCAAGGTAAATTTTAATCTCAGGCTCCAAAAAACCCTTATCATCGACCTTGCCCACGCCTTTTACGCGCTGCAAAAACGGCTTTGCTTCGTCTTTTACCGTTTGCATGAGCGCGGTTAAATTTTCGTCCTTGCGGCTAACGAAAAAGCTCGCCACCTTGCCGCTGTCGCTACTAATTTTCTCTATCTCGGGCTGGGCGTCCAGCTTTGCCTTTGCGACCTTGTCGCGCACGTCGTTTGCGGCGACGTCGATGTTTTTCTTGAGATTAAACTCGACCAAAACGATGCTGAGGTTGTTAAATGTATAAGACCTGATCTTTTTGATACCGTCTATCGTAGAGACCTCGTCCTCGATCTTTTTAGTGACCCTACTCTCGATGAGGCTCATGTCGCCCGGCGCGTAGGTCGTGATCTTAACCAGCGGGATGACGACCTCGGGAAAGAGATTTACCGGCATCCTAAAAAGCGACATCGCGCCGAAAAATACGAGCGCGACGAAAAACATCAGCGTCGTAATCGGGCGATTTATGGCTAGTTTATACATTTTGCGCCTTCGACAAAACTGCCTTTTGCATCAAATTTACCCGGCCGCCCCGCCCCGCATCAAGCGTTTGGCGTTTAGCGGCTAGTAAAATTTGCGCCGCGTCAAATTCGGCGTTTAAATTTATGCCGCCTTGTTTATGCGATAAATTTAACCTGCTCGTTAAATTTGCATTTTTCGCAGCGGAGTCAAATTTAACGCGCGCCGAATCTGGGCTCAAATTTATCTCGCTTTTCGTTTGCGGCGTCAAATTTAAAAACCAAACTACGCCGAAGCTAGTTTTTTTATCGTCAAATTTCGTGCCAGCAGCGGCATGCCCGCCGTTTTTTAAGCCGTCAAATTTAAGCCCGGACGTTTTATTTGCGTCCTCTTTTTTAGGCTCGGCATCCGTTTCAACCTGCGAATCTGAGACGATATATCCCTCGCCAAAAAGTCCCGGCGTCAAATTTCGCGCCTGCACTTCGGCGTAAATTTTGCCGTTTTTCGTGTCGATAGTCGGGTAGATGAGGCTGATTTTACCGCGCCTTTCCTCATTTTCGCCGTCTAGTTTATAGATAAATTCGCTGCCGATTTTCACGCGGTCTTTGAATTTCTCGTCAAAGCTAAGTTTGAGCTTCACGTCCGGATACGAAAAGATCGACATCAGCTTTTGCGCTACGCCGCCAACGCCCTCGCCGACCTCGATGCTCTTGCCAGATATCGTCCCGTCAAAAGGCGCGAGTAGCCTCGTATCCTCAAGTCTTTTTTGCGCCAAATTTAGCGCCAGATGCGCTCTATTTTCGGCTAGCGCGGCGTTTTTGAAATCAAACTCCGCATTTTCAAAAGCCTGCTTCGAGCTCACGCTTTGAACGAGCTTAAATTTATCCAGCACGCTTTTTGCGTGGGCTTTTGCCGTCTGCGCGCTCTCTAGGTCGTTTTGCGCGAGCTTGACGGCTAGCTTTTCGCTCTCATTTTCAAGCTCAAGCAGCACGTCGCCGCGCTTTACCGCGGAGCCTATTTCTACGTTTACGCTCTTTACGATACCGACGGCTTTTAGCGCGAGCTGCGCGTCTTTTGCGGGCGCGACGTCAAAGCTCGCGTAAATTTTATCCTGCGCGCAAAGCGCAACCGCCGCGCTCAGTAAAAAAAGTAAAATTTTATTCATTTGCGCTCCGTTTTTTCGATATTTTCAGCGATTTTGCCGCCGCGCTCGTACAGATACTCCGCCTTTTTGATCTCAAATTTACTCTTGCTTAGCTCCAGCGTGCTGCCTGCGCTAAAGCTCTGCGCGGTCGCGTTTAAAAACTCGACGTATCCAAGCAGCCCGGCTTCGTATTTTTTGCTAACGGCATTTAGCGAGGTTTGCGCCGAGTTTAGCGCGCTTTCGCCCGCGGCGATCTTTTGCTCGAGCGTCTTTAGGTCGTTTTTGATATTTGCTAAATTTAGCTCGTTTTGCAAGCGCTTTTGATCTAAATTTAGCTTCGCTTGCAGCGCGCTTATGCGCTTTATCTCGCGCTGCTTTTTGTTAGCGCCAAAATCAAACGCCTTCCAGCTAAAACCCAAAATCAACTCGTTTGTATTTAAATTTGGCTTAAAAAAGTCGTCAAAATACGGCTCCAGCGCGCTTCTATACTGCACCGGCAGCAAATTTCTGTCGTAATGAGTGCGCATAAAGGTGTAGGTATTTTTAATGAAAATTTGCGGGTTCGTCTCGGACGCGGTTATCTTTTCGTCCTCCAAAGCCGCGGCGAAATTTAGCCTAAGCGCCTCAAGCTCGGGCTTTTCGCTTTTTTGCGGCGTGGAGTCGTCTGCAAACGCGATCCTAGAGCCAGCTACAGGCTCTATATCTCTGCCCGTTAGCGCGTAAATTTGATTTTTTATCTCGTTTTGATTTTGCGAGATTTCGAGGCGTTCGGCGAGTGCCATGGCGTATCTAGCATTTATCGCTTCATACTCGCTCTCGTCGCTAAGCCCCGCGCGGTAGTATTTTTCCAGCCTATTTAGCGCGTTTTTTAGATAGTTTATCTCGCCCTCTTTTGCCAGCGCGAGCTCGCCCAGCGACAAAAAGCTAAAATAAAGCTTAGTCACGTTAAATGCGAGCAGGTTTTGATAATCCTCATTTTTTAAAATTTCAGCCGCGCTAAGGTGCGAAAGCGAGCTTAGCAGGGCTTCTCTTTTACCGCCGTCATAAACGGCAAGCTCCAAAATCGCTCTTGCCGTGGCGGCTCTTTGCGGGCGCAGGACGTTTATGTCGCCGCTTAAAAAGCTGTATCCGCCCTCAACCCTGAGGCTTGGCATATACGCGCTTTTTACGGCCTCTTTTTGCAGCTGTGCTTTTTGCGGTTCGTAGTTTGAGATTTGAGCCAAATTTGAGCTCTGCGCGGCTAAAATCAGCTCGGGCAAATTTCCTTCAAATTTAACCTCCGAACCGACTAAAAAAACGCAAAAACTCAAAAATATATAAATTTTTTTCATCTAAACCCTTCCCTGTTGGCTCTGGGCGGCGCGGGCTAAATTTGAGCAGGTTTGCGCCGTCTCGGGCATGGCGCCATAAGTAAAATAAAATGAAATTTAAGCGGCGCATGGAGCATTTTTAAGATTATAGCGATAAAAAACCTAATGAAAGCTTTTAACGAGGTTCATGACGAGCAAATTCCACCCGTCTACGAGTACGAAAATAAGCAGCTTAAACGGTAGCGAAATCATCGTCGGCGGCAGCATCATCATACCCATCGCCATAAGCACGGAACTAACGACCATATCGATGACCAAAAACGGCAGATAGAGCAAAAAGGCTATCTCAAACGCCGTTTTCATCTCGCTGATCATAAACGCGCTCATCACGACCGTGAGCGGGATATCGTCAAAGCTTTGCGGGTTTGGCATATTTCTGATACGTAAAAACAGCGCCAAGTCCTTCTCGCGCGTATTTTTTATCATAAACTCGCGAAACGGCTTTACACCGCGCTCAAAGGCCTCTTGGTAGCCTATTTGTTCGCTTAGATATGGCTGCACGCCCGCTTCGTAGGCTTTCTTGCCTACAGGCTCCATGATAAAAAACGTAAGCACCATCGCAAGACTAATAAGCACCGTAGAAGGCGGCATCTGCTGCGTGCCCATTGCTTGACGCAAGAACGAAAAAACGATAATGAGCCGCAAAAAGCTGGTCATCATAAAAACTAGCGAAGGAGCTAGCGTGAGGACGGTTAGGACTAGTAGGACGTTTAGCGAGCTAACTAGCTGGGTGGGCGTAGTAGGCGCGCTTAGGCTGAGATTTACGGTCGGGATCGTGACGTTATCCTCACCGATCGCGACCGCCGCAAAGATAAAAAACAGCAAAAACGTCAGTTTTTTCAAATTTACTCCTGCGCGTCCAGTATGCTTTTTTGCGTTTTGGCTTTGTCGTCTAAATTTAACGAAACGAAGTGGATCTCGACCCTGCGGTTTTTCTCCCTGCCCTGCTCGGTAAAATTCGTCGCAAACGGCTCAAATTCCGCCTTTGCAGACGCGGTTAGCTTTTTAGGATCGACTCCGTCTTTGATTAGCTCGCTAACTACGCTGATAGCTCTAGCCGACGATAGCTGCCAGTTGTCTTTAAACTCGGTAGACGCTGGCTGCTCGCTGTCGGTATGCCCGATCACGTTTGCTACGACGTCGGGCGGCAGCTTTGCTATCACCATCGCGATACGTTTTAAAAATAGCAACGCATCGTCGTTTTGCAGTTTGGCGCTATCTTTTGCAAAGAGTAAATTTGCGGGCAGTCTAATCACAAATCCGCTCTCGCTCTCCTCAAACGTGATTTCAGGTGAGCCGCTAGCGTGCAAAAGCTCGTTGATAGAGCGCAGCGTCTGCTCGAAATTCGACTTCACGCCCGTGCGTTCTTTATTTGATGTGGCATGGTCGTCTTGGTTTTGCTCGGAGCTCACGTCTGGCTTTGCTCCGCCCTCAAGTACGCCTAACGCTCCGTTTAGCGAGCCGATCGCGGCTTCTAGCTTTTTCGCATCCATCGTACTCATAGAAAGAAGCAGTACGAAAAAGCAAAGCAGAAGCGACATCAAGTCGCCAAACGCCGCGAGCCACTCGGGTAAGCATTTGGGGCAGTCACCCGGATCGATTAACTTTTTAGCCATTTTTTCTACTTATCAAACTGACTAACGCGGTCTTTAGGCGGTAAAAACGATAGCAGTTTCATTTCAAGCGTCCTAGGATTATCGCCGGCTTGGATCGCCATTATGCCCTCTAGCATTAGCACCTTTGCCGTGCCTTCGTCCTTATCGCGGATACTTAGGATGTTTGCCACGGGCGAGCCCAGGATGTTTCCTATCATCGCTCCGTAAAGCGTCGTAATGAGCGCGACCGCCATCGACGGACCGATAGCCGAAGGATCGGACATGTTCATTAGCATCGCAACCAGGCCGATGAGTGTACCGATCATACCCATCGAGCCCGCAAAGCCCGCGATTTGCTCAAAAATTTTGATATTATCGCCATGCCTCGAGCTAGACTGCTCCATATCTATCTCAAGTAGCGATCTGATGGCGTCTGGCTCATTGCCGTCAACCGCCATAGATAAGCCTTTTTTTAGAAACGGGTCGGTTTCGTTATTTGCGTCGCTCTCAAGCGCCAAGATACCATCACGGCGGGCTTTAGTGGAGTACTCGACCATTTTTTTTACGATTTCGGGCAGATTATAGGTTTTGGGTTTTGCGGCAATGCCATAAAACGTGCCTAGCTTTTTTATCTGCTCCATCTTAAAGCCGATCATCAGCGCGCAAATCGTGCCGCCAAAAACGATCAAAACCGAGGGAATATCGATATAAGCTCCGATTCCGACGCCCATTTGCATCGAACCTAGCAAAAGCACCATAACAACTATCCAACCGACGACGCTACCTAAATCCATCTTAAACTTTCCACCTATAAAATTTGGTTTGTATTTTAGTTTTTTTTAGTTGAAAAAACAGTTAAACTCAGGCTAGCTCTTTGCAAAATACGTTCCAAACCGGTATATTTTTTTCAAAAACCGCATTTTGGTTTAAATTTCGATTTTTGCGCGCTTTGGGCGATAAAATTTATCCTAACGTTTAGGCGCGATTTTAGACGTAAATTCAGCTGATACTGCTGGGTTAAATTTTTAAAAAGAAAGCAAAATTTAAGGCGGCAAATCTACCGCCTTTACTAGAGTTAAATTTGATCGAATTTAAGGTAAAATTTTAAGTATTAAGGCGCAAAGCTAGGCTAAGCTTAGCTAAGCTCTTTTTGGCTTAAACGCCCTTTTTGCCGTCATATAAAAGCCGCTAAATATAAAAAGCGCCATCAAAAGTGAAACTACCGACCACAAAATTTTACCCGCAATCCCGAAAAAGTATCCCGTATGTAGCTGATAGTTCGTGCTCTTTACCATGCCTACGGTTATGCCCTCGGTTTGTTTTTGCTCCGCCATCTTGCCCTCTTTTACATTTACGGAGGTCATTTTCGGACGAGCGGTGCTAGGCGCGTCGGGTTCGTAGTATCTAACGTTTATCTTATCTCCGGCTGCTAGCATCAGGCTAAATTCTTTATACTCTATGCCGCTTGATTTAAATATCTCGTAAGCTCTCTGCACATCGCTAAATTTATACTCGGCGCTCTTTTTTCCCTCTGTTTTTGCGGGCGCGCCCTCTTTGCGCTCGGCCTCTTTAGGCAAATTTTGCGCGCTAACGAAAAACTCAGTCACCGCGCCGTTATACCAGCGGTACGACCACATGAGCCCCGTTAGACAGACGACGAGATAAATCAGCGCGCTTAAGGCGCCTAAACTCGTGTGCAGGTTGTAAAAAAGGGCATATTTTTTGAGTTTAAAATTCGGCTTTATCGCCTCGGCAAATTTGCGTTTTAATCTTGGGAAATGTAGCCAAACGCCGCTTATCACGAGCACTATCATCGCTACCGTACTAGCGCCTACGATCTGCTTGCCGACCTCGCCAGCGGTTTTATTGCCAGTTAGCGCAAAGCCCAAATTTCGGTGCAGCGACATTACGGTGCGAACAAAGGCGACTCCGTAGTCCTTGCCGATGATCTGCGCGGTGTACGGATCGACCAAATAGGCATCGCTATTGCTAGCATAAATTTTGATCGCTTCGTTTTCATTTTTCGGCAGCACGAGCCTTGCGGGCTGTTTAACGCCCGTTTGCTCGCTAAAGCTTTGCAAGATTTTTTCCGCGCTTAGCATTTCGCCGGTTTTTTCGACCTTGACGGAGTTTAAATTTATAAGCTCCTCAAGCTCGTTTTGATACGACAAAATCGCGCCCGTAACGCCGATAACGAGTAGCGGAACGGCAAAAATAATCGATAAAATCAGGTGGAGATTAAACAAAAACTGATTTCTTCTTAAAGCCTTTTTTAAAAATGAAAGCAAGTTGCATCCTTTAAATTTGATTTTGATTATATTCAAAGGCCGTGATTATATAAGTTAATGCTTAAGAAATTGTTAAGTCCAAAAAACCTTAATCCCGCATTTAGCAAATTTGAGATAAAATCGCTCAAATTTAAACAAGGAAAAAAGATGAGCGATATCGGCATAGTGGTGCTTGCCGCGGGGCTTGGCACGAGGATGAAATCAAGCAGGCCAAAGGTGCTTTTCGAGCTTTGCGGAGAGCCGATGATTATCCATATTTTGCGCAAGGCTTATGAGATCAGTAGCGACGTGAGCGTGGTTTTGAGCTATCAAAAAGAGCTAGTGGGAGCCAAAATCAAAGAAATTTTCCCTCAAACTAAAATTTACGAACAAAATTTAAAAGATTTCCCGGGCACTGCGGGCGCGCTAAAAAACATCCCGCTAAATAGCGAAAAAACGCTGATTTTGTGCGGAGATATGCCGCTTATCAAAACCAACGACCTAATCCGCCTAAGCGCGGGCAACTCAGACGTCGCGCTAAGCGTTTTTGAAGCGGCAGACCCCTACGGATACGGCCGCGTGATCATAAATAACGGCAAAGTAGAAGCCATCGTCGAGCAAAAAGACGCGACCGAGACGCAAAAAATGATAAAAAGCGCAAACGCCGGTTGCTACTGCTTTAAAAGCGAAGTTTTACGCGAGATTTTGCCACTCATCGGCAACGAAAACTCGCAGAAAGAATTTTACCTAACCGACGCGATAAAAATAGCAAATGAGCGCAGTCTAAAGTGCTGGGCCATCAGCGTCGAAGAGCAAAATTTCATGGGTATAAACGATAAATTTCAGCTCAGTATCGCCCAAAATTTGATGCAGGACGAGATCAAGAAAAATTTGATGAAAAGCGGCGTGCTAATGCGTCTACCAAATAGCGTCTATATCGACTCTAGAGCCAAATTTGAAGGCGAATGCGTTATCGAAGAAAACGTAAGCGTCATCGGAGCATGCCTCATCAAAAACTCCGTCATCAAAAGCGGCTCGGTCGTAGAAAGCTCCGTCGTCGAGGACTCAGACGTAGGCCCTCTAGCGCACCTGCGCCCAAAATGCGAGATCAAAAACACTCACATCGGAAATTTCGTCGAGCTAAAAGCAGCCAGGCTAAACGGCGTTAAGGCAGGCCATCTAAGCTATCTGGGCGACTGCGAGATGGGCCCTGGCACAAACGTAGGCTGCGGCACCATCACGTGCAACTACGACGGCAAAGCCAAGCACAAAACGATAATCGGCAAAAACGTCTTTATCGGCTCGGACACGCAGCTCATAGCTCCCGTAAAAGTCGGCGACGACGTGCTAATAGCTGCAGGAAGCACCGTAACTAGCGACGTACCAAGCGGCGCGCTAGCCATCAGCCGCACGAAACAGGTAAATAAAGAAGGCTTTTTTTATAAATTTTTTAACGGCGCAAAAAGCGAAGAAAATGCTAAAAAATAAAAAAATTTTGCTCGCGGTTTGCGGCAGTATCGCGTTTTATAAGGCTTATGAAATTTTATCCGCGCTAAAAAAAGAGGGTGCGGACGTGCGGGTTATGCTTAGCGAAGGGGCTCTTAAATTTTGCTCTGAAGCCGGCTTTGAAGCGCTGTGCGAGCATAAAATTTTAACCTCGCGTACGGAGAGTTGGCAGGACGGACTAAATCACATCGCTTACGCCAAAACCGATCTAATCCTCATCGCGCCTGCTAGCGTAAGTACGATAAACAAGCTTGCAAGCGGCATTTGCGATAACGTCTTCATGCAGACTCTGATCGCTAGCCCGGCTCCCCTACTCATCGCGCCCGCAGCCAACGATAAAATGCTAAATCACTTCTCTACGCGCAAAAATTTCGAGTTTTTAGCGGCAAACGGCGCGAGATTTATCGAACCGGTAGAAAAAACCCTAGCCTGCGGCGATATGGGCAAAGGCGCCCTAGCAGACGTTTCGACGATAATCTACGAAACAAAAAGAATGCTAACGGAGCCAAAATTTAAAGGACAAAAGGTGATCGTAACGGGTGGCGCCACGAGCGAAAAGATCGACGACGTAAGAGCCGTGACGAATCTATCCAGCGGCAAGATGTCGCGGGCGCTTGCCGACGCATTTTACTACGCGGGTGCGGACGTGACACTGATAGCTAGCTTTGAGACGGCGAACGCGCCCTATAAAACGCTCAAATTTCAAAGCTCGGCGGAGCTAAAAGAGCTACTGCACGCAAATTTGACGGACGCAAATTTACTCGCGATGGCGGCTGCGGTTAGCGATTACGTTCCAAAAACCAAATTTGAAGGCAAGCTAAAAAAGCAAAACTTAGGCGAAATTTGGACGCTGGAGCTAGCGCAAAACGATGACGTTTTGGCCTCCTTGAAAGACTTTAAAAACGTCAAAAAAATCGGCTTTAAAGTGGAAACGGACGCCGCAAACGCCATGCAAAACGCAAAAAATATGCTTGAAAAAAAGAGCCTAGACGCCGTTTGCCTAAACGTGCTGGGCGGCGAGGTAAATTTCGGCTCGGATAGCACGCAAATCACCTTTATAACGAGCCGTGACGCGCAAAATATCGCGCTAACGTCCAAAGAGGACGCGGCGCGGCAAATCGTAAATTTAGCAAGTACGCTATGATAAATCCCGTCTCACGAGTGCAAAAAATCGCAAGTGGCGGCGCGGGTACGGCTCTAAACGCGAGCCTGCCCATCAGCATCAAAGTCGCCGAAAAGACTGGCTACAATCGATACAATCTCAAAATGGGCAACAAAATCCTAAGCACGAAAAGCATGAAAAGCCTCGACGTGGACGGCGAATACTGGGGCGAGATCGCAAGCGGCACCGAAAATATCGTGATAAGAAATCTCTTTAAAAAGCCAAGCTTAGCCTACGCCGCGCCTGAGGGACTCGCGCTGATAGAAAGGCTGATAAGCGAGCCCGATCTAAACTGGTTTTATGAATATATATTTAACGGTCTTAGCGCGGCAGACTCGCGAGAAACGTTTGAAAATCTAGCCCAGATGCTGCTTGCGCTGCAAAAAAATATCATTAATATTTCGTTTGTTTATAACGGCGCAAAAGGCGTTTTCCAGATGAAATTTGACGGCGCCCGCACGAGTCAAATTTACCTCGTTTTTTCAAATTTCGCTCCGATTATTTTTACGCTAAAAGGCGTCAGGATAATCAGCGCGCAAACGCCGTTTGACAAGGTCGCGGGACTCTTGCGAGACGAGTTTAGCTGCGAAGCGCAAACGACTCAAAACATCGCCGCTTTCTTTGATCCAAGCGGCAAAATAATTGATTTTAAGGGCTAAAATGAACGAGCTAAATCACCTAGCTATCATAATGGACGGCAACGGCAGATGGGCCAAAAGCCGCGGTTTGCTACGCACCAAAGGGCATGAAACGGGCGCGAACGTCGTAGAGCAGATGTGCGAGTTTTGTATCGACGAGGGCGTGGCGGTGCTGAGCCTTTATGCATTTAGCACCGAAAACTGGAAGCGCCCAAAAAGCGAAGTGGCATTTTTGATGGAGCTTTTGCATAAATTTTTGCTCTCAAAACGCGAGAGTTTTATCAAAAACGGTATCAAATTTAACGTTATCGGCGACGAAAGTCCGCTAAGCGACAAGCTAAAAAACGAGATAGCTGATATCAAAAACGCAACCGCGCAAAATTCTAGGCTAAAGCTAAATTTGGCGCTAAACTACGGTGCTAAAAATGAAATTTTAAGAGCTTTTAAAAGATTTTGCGAGAAAAACTGTGGCAAATTTGACGCCGAAAATCTAGCTCAAAATTTGAGCGAAGATAGTCTGCAATGCTGCCTCGACGAGCCCGCGCCAATAGATCTTCTAGTGCGCACCGGTGGCGAGCAGAGACTGTCAAATTTTATGCTTTGGCAGGCTAGCTACGCCGAGTTTGCATTTACGCCCACGCTTTGGCCAGATTTTACGCGCAAGGAGCTAGCCTTGATAACGGCTAAGTTTAAGAAAAAAGACAGAAGGTTTGGCGGACTATAATTGAGCTTTTAGCTGCCGCCCTCTTTTAAATTTACGTCTTTTTATTTTACCCGCTCGCAAAAAAGGCTTTTAAATTTTACGAGCCAAAAGCCTTGCCGCAACGCCCTTTTGCATAAATTTTAAACCCAAATCTTTAAATTTAAAATCATTCAAGGCAATATTTCGCTAAAATCGCCTTTAAATTTTTGCATTTTATATTTTTGCGGCGCAAAAAACGAGGCAAATTTAGATCAAATTAACGCGACAAATCAGCAATTTTACGTAAAGATTATCTTTTAAAACGTCGCGGCTTAGTTTAAAAAGCTCAGTTTTGGCGCAAGCTCGCAAAAATGGAATAAATTTAAATAGGAGAGTTATGATTTTTGCCGTTTTATTTTTTATTTTAGGCGCCGCAGTCGGCAGCTTTAGCAACGTCCTAATCTACCGTATGCCGCGCGGCGAGAGTATAAATTTCCCCGCCTCGCACTGCCAAAGCTGTAAAACTCCGCTAAAGCCGTATCACAACATACCGATTTTCGCGTGGCTGTTTTTGCGCGGCAAATGCGCGTTTTGCGGCGAAAAAATCAGCTTTCAGTATCCGCTCATTGAGCTTGCTAGCGCCCTGCTTTGCGTGCTTGCGTATTTTTTCGAAACGCGCGGGCTAGAGATGTTTGCAGACGGCTTTTACGCCGCGATTTTTAAGGCGGCGATGCTTGGTATCTGTTTTATCTTGCTGCTAGCGCTTAGCCTCATTGATTTTCGCTACAAAGCCGTTCCCGATCCGCTGCTTTTTGCTAGCGTCGCATTTTCGCTACTTTACGGTTTTAATCTCCCCGCCTCTTTTGACTCGGAAGGGCTTTTGCAAGCCTTTGATTCGTTTATAAACGCCGCGATTTTTATGTTTGCCTTTTGGCTACTTCGCGCGCTCGTTAGCCTAGCTCTTAAGCGCGAAGCCATGGGCTCTGCAGATATTTTTATCGCGGGCGTTATGGGTGCGATTTTAGGTATCAAGCTCGGCCTCATGGCGATCTACGTCTCGGCGCTACTGACGCTACCTGCATACGTTATCGTGCAAAAGCGCGGATATGAGCTGCCTTTCGTGCCGTTTCTAAGCCTTGCTACGCTTATCGTTTATGCGTTTAAGGATCAGTTTTTTTTACTCATGAGGCTCATTTATGGATAGGACGGCGCGCTATCTCTTATCAAACTTTCTAGGCACGTTCGCATCGCTATTTGCGACGCTTTTTCTCATCATGTCGATCGTGTTTTTTATCCAGATCGCGCGCATCACCTCCTATATCGAGATTACGTTTTTAGAGCTTTTTAAACTTTATATGTTTATGTTGCCTAGAGTGCTGCTTTTTACCGTGCCGATCGCGTTTTTTGCATCTCTTGCGCTTGTTTTTTTCAGGCTTTCTCGCGAAAACGAGAGTATCGTGCTTTTTACGCTCGGATATTCGCCCGTTAGGATCGCTAAATTTTTTCTCATCGTTAGCGGCGCGGTCTCAATCTTTCTCATCGTTACCGCGGTAGTGCTGATCCCCACGGCTGCGGAGCTAAACTCAAATTTCGTCTCGTACAAAAAAACCGTCGCCAAGCTAAATTTAAAAACAACCGAATTCGGGCAAAAATTCTCCGACTGGATGGTCTTCATCCAAGACGAAAAGAGCGACAAAAACGGCACTCTTTACGAAGGCGTGACGCTTTATTCGCCAAAAGATGGCGCGCATAGGTTTGTTCTAGCTAAAAACGCTCGCCTAACCAATAGCAATGCCACGCTTGAGCTTACGCTAGCTGAAGGTAAAATTTACGATATCGGCGATACCTCGTGGCATAAAACGGACTTTGGCACGATGAAAATCCGCACCGTCCAAGAGGATAGCGTCGCACAGACGAAGTCGTTTGTGCAGTATTGGCAAATGATGAGCGAGGATAAAAAGCGCGCCAAGGACTTTGCTACCTACGTTCTCATCGCGCTTTTCCCGCTAGCGACGACGCTTTTTGCTTTGAGTCTGGGCATCGTGACCTACCGCTACGAAAAGGGCTTTGTGTATTTTGGGATATTTGGCGTGCTATTTGGCTATTTTACGCTTATTATGCTCTTTAGTTCGCGAGTTTTTATCGCGATTGTGGCGATATTTTCGCTATTTTTTATCGCCTCGATTTTTAGCTTTAGGGCTAAAATTTTAAAAAGATACTAAGTGCGCCTTAAGCTTGTTTTTAGCTACGACGGGTCTAAATTTCAAGGCTCGCAGACTCAGCCGCACGAAAACGGCGTAGAGGACGCTCTGGGCGCGGCTCTAGCGCATGTGGGCATTTTTAGCAAAATAATCTCTAGTTCGCGTACCGATAAGGGCGTGCATGCAAACAACCAAGTAGCCTGCGTCGAGTGCGGCGAGCATTTTAGCGACTTTGCGCGTCTAAAAGCTCTCATCAATCGCCACGCTCACCCGGCCGTTCACGTTAAATTTATAAGCCGAGCGCAGGACTGCTTTCACCCGCGCTACGACGCTACGGTCAGAG
Organism: uncultured Campylobacter sp.; assembly: GCA_963527315.1. Lineage (GTDB taxonomy): Bacteria > Campylobacterota > Campylobacteria > Campylobacterales > Campylobacteraceae > Campylobacter_A. Next base: position 59,952 of record CAURQE010000009.1, on the reverse strand, counting down.
CCTACCGCTACGTCATAAATCACGGCGAGTTTTCGCCTTTTTTGGCGCCCTACGAGACTTTTTTGCCGAGATTTGACCTAAATTTAGCAAACGAGCTGCTTGCGCTTTTTGTCGGCGAGCATGATTTTAGCGCGTTTATGAAGCTTGGTAGCGACGTCAAAAGCCCAGTGCGGCGCGTCAAAAAAGCGTTTTGTTACGCGCGCGGCGAGCGGTCGATCATCGTTTTTAAAGCAAACGGCTTTTTGCGCGCCCAGGTTCGCCTAATGGTCGCTAGCGTTTTAAAGGCGCTTGAGCTTGCCAAAAGCGGTAAATTTAGACAAACGCAGGCGCAGGAGTTTAAATTTGAGTGCACAGAGGCGGCAAATTTGAGAGCAAATTTAAACAAAAACAGCCATGATAATATCCTGACGGCAAGTCACGAAAGCGTAAATTTGGCGAAATTTGAAAAAAACGCAAATTTGACAGCCGAACATGCAGTTTGCACCGTCTCAAAATTTGACGCCGAAAACTCAAATTTAAACAAAGCCGCAAGCATAGATACCGAAAAAAATCTCGCAAAAATCGGCGATAAAAACTCAAGCGGTTGCCGCGATGTAAATTTCCTCAAAGCAAAAGAGCTTTTACGCCGAGCTATCCACGAGCAAAAGCCGCTCACGCGTATCCCCGCGCCGCCAAACGGCCTTTACCTAAACCGAGTTTTTTACGAATGAAAAGTCCAAAAATCAAAGAAACCATCGCCGCCGTAACGCAGAAGCAAAAAGAGTGCAAAAAAGTAGTCAAAAAATACGCTACGTTTATGACTATAACGACATTTGTCGCGCCGATACTACTTTTTATTATTATGGAGCGACGCTTTGAAATATTCTTTCTTTTATTTGCAGTCATCCCAATATACGTCACGCCGAGGATTCCAAAAGTAGAAGAAACGCTGGAAGAGTATAGAAGCTTCTACAAAAATGTTTTTGTTAGCACGGTAGTTGCCGATATAGATAGCAATTTTACATACGAGCCTCAAAAAGGCATCAGCGCAAACGAATTTTATAAAAGCGGAATATACAGGCACGTAAATTTTTACGGCGAAGACCAAATAAGCGGCACTTACGCTAATGTCAAATTTCAATTAAGCGAGGCTATAAAAGTAGAAAAAACATATGACTCAAACGGCTCAAAAAACCCTTATCTGGCGCTTTTGAGAGTAAGCAAAGTCATATACGACGAATATATGGACTTTAACGGTACAGTACTAGTCTGCGAGTTTTATAAAAATTTCAAAGGACAAACGATACTAGCCGACAAGAAGGTGCTAAATACGAAAATATCTGGCGAAAAAGAGATACTTGACGATACGGAGTTTAACAACGAATTTCGCGTATTTACCGACGACAAAATAGAAGCGCGCTATCTTTTAAGCCCCGGTTTTATGCAACGCCTACGCGAGGTTAAGCAGGGTTTTGACAGTGCCGTATCGCTAAGCGCGGCGTTTATGGACGATAAATTCTATCTCTTTTTAAACGGTGCAAAAAACCGTTTTGAAAGTTCACTATTAGACCCGCCGCTAAGCCTTTCTGACGCGCAGGCCATAAAAGACGAGATATTGCGGCTATTACGCGTCATAGACGAGTTAAATTTGAGCCTTGACGTTTATAAATAATTTTGCTTGGACGGTAAATTTTGCCGATTACGAGCTTAAAATTTGACCGTAAATTCGGTCAGCAAATTTAAATATAACGCAATTTAGATAAAAATACTAAATTTTGATTTAAACGCGCAAAACTTCGCAACGCTGCGCGAAATCAGTCGCTCGTAGCGAAGCCTATTTTCAAATTTAACGGCACCAACCTAACAATAAATACAGTCGGCGCTTGCCTATAAATTTGAGCCGAATTTACAAAATATCCCTCTGCCCTTTTGCGTTTACCGGGCTTAGCACGCCCATTTGCTCCATTTGCTCGATGATCGTAGCTGCGCGGTTGTAGCCGATTTTTAGGCGGCGTTGCAAATAGCTGATCGAGGTTTTTTGCTCGCTTAACACGATCTCTTTGGCCTCTTCGTAGAGCTCGTCTAGCTCGCCCGCGATCGTAGTACCGCCGCCTGCGCCGCCGCTAGCGCCATCCTCTGCTAAAAATCTCTCGTCGTAGACCACCTCTTGCTGCGCTTTTAGGAAATTTACTATCGTATCGATCTCTTTTTCGCTAGCAAAGGGCGCGTGAAGTCTGATGACGCCGGGGCTTCCAGGAGGCGTAAATAGCATATCGCCACGCCCTAGCAGACTCTCTGCGCCCATTTGATCTAGGATTACCTTACTATCGATGCGCTGACCGACGCGGTAGCTGATGCGGCTAGGTAAATTTGCCTTGATTAGCCCCGTCACGACGTCTACGCTGGGGCGCTGGGTGGCGACGATGAGATGTATGCCGCTAGCCCGTGCCATCTGCGCCAGGCGCCCGATATATAGCTCCACGTCCTTGCCGCTAGTCATCATCAGATCGGCCAGCTCGTCGATGATAACGACGATGTAGGGAAACTGCTCGCCGCCTTCTTCTTTCATCTTTTCGTTGTAGCTTTCTATATTTTTGGTGCGCGTATGACTCATGATTTTGTAGCGGCGCTCCATCTCGGCAACCATGTTTGATAGCGCGGTGATGGCCTGCTTAGCCTGCGTGATGACGGGCGTTAGCAGATGCGGGATGTCGTTATAGATGCTAAACTCAAGCATCTTTGGATCTATCATCATCAGGCGCAGTGTCTGCGGACTGTTGCGATATAACAGGCTTAGCAGCATCGCGTTTATGCCTACGCTCTTACCCGAGCCCGTCGTTCCCGCGATTAGCAGGTGGGGTAGCTTTTTTAGATCGGTGATAAAAGGCGCGCCGACGATATCCTTGCCTAGCGCGATAGTTAGCGGACTGCTCGAGTTTTTAAAGACTTCGCTATCTAAAATTTCTTTTAGATAGATGGTTTCGATATTTTGGTTAGGCACCTCGATACCTACGACATCTTTGCCCGGTATCGGAGCCTGGATACGGATGGTCTGCGCGCGCAGAGCCATCGCGAGGTCGTCTTGCAGGGTTAAAATTTTACTTACCTTGATGTGCGGCGCAGGGCGAAACTCAAACGTCGTAACGATCGGCCCCGTGTACGTTCGCACGACGTCGCCGTCTATTTTAAATTTACGCAGTTTATCGAGCAGATCGGAGATCTTTTGATCGATTTCGGCTTCGTTTACGCTGTTTGAGCGCCTCGGCGGGTCGGCTAAAAATTTGAGCGGCGGCAACGCAAAATCCTTAGGCTTTTCGACCTTGCCTTTTTCCATTTGTTCGAGTAGTTTTTTGTTTTCGGCGACTTCGTTTAGGATCTCGACGCCGTTTATAGTGACCGCCCCCGTTTCGTTGTTAGTTTCTAAATTTAACTCGCCTTCATCTGATTCATCTGGTTCGTCGTTACCGAAATCTTGCGCTTCATCTTCTAAATTTTCACTATTTTCATCGCCTAAATTTGCCTCGTTCATTGCTTTTTGTTTCTTGATTCGTCTAGGCTTTTTTTGCGATTTAGGCTTAAGCTCACCCACGTTTTCAAATTTATATTCGTTGGCGCTAGGTTCTACAAAGGCCTTTTTTAGGATAGCTATGATGTTGTCCTGCGCGATGAGACCGAAGCTCAGCACAAAAAGCATCACGATAAAGACCCACATACCTATCACGCCGATAACGTCTTTTAACGCCTCGTTTGCGCTATTTGCGACTAGTCCGCCGTAAATAGCATTTGAGCCTGATTGAAACATCAAAAACGCCAAAAAAAGCAGCGCCGCTCCGAGTGCGGTTTGGGCGAATTTTGCGTCAAAGCCGTCAAAATATTTGTAAATATAATATGCAAAAAATATAAAAACAAACGGATAAACGTAAGCTATAAAACCAAAAAGCTTGAAGTTCCAAAGCCCGATCGCGTTGCCGAAGCTCCCGACGAAATTTGCCGCGGGTGCGATGGTAGCAATCCCAAAAAATATCAAAAAACAAACGACTACGACTAAAACCGATTCTCTTAAAATGGCGCGTCCTTTAAATTCTGTAAATTTAAATTTGCGGGAGGACGAATCACGGAGCCGAATTTATCAAATTTGACCCCATTTTTGCTCCACCCGCTTTGATAACGAAACTTTAATAAAACGGTAGATTATAGCGAGTTTTTACATATAGTTTAATAACGAAAGCTGGTTTATCTTAGCCACGGACTGCAACATCGCCTGATAAGACATCATTTTTTGCATTAGATTCATATAGGTTTCGCCGTAGTCGGCATTCGTGATATCGGCCTTGACGGTTTTTACGTTTACTTCCATGACGCTAGCGTGCGTGTTGGTTTGCGTTAGCGTGTTTGTTTGATTGCCTACTTTAGTATGGATTTTATTTACGTGATCGGCGATATGATCTAGTCTCTCGATCGCGCCTTGTATGCCTGAGTTACGCGGATGCTCGCCCTGGCTATCGGCGCGGTACTGACCGCTCCTAACGGCCTCTATCATCCTATCTAAATCCGCAAAAATATCCACGCTCGGGCTATCTATCTCAACGCCGTTGTTTGCAGAAAAGCTCCACAGCGAACCCTTGCCCTGTGATGTAGCCGGCGTAGCTCCGGTGCTGTCTCCGGCAAATTTATCGGCATTTACCTCGTCGTATATTCCTACCTTTATCGGCGTGACGGCGTTTTGCTTATCGGTTACTTTTATGCGGCCTCTATGATCCATGTTTGCTTCAACGCTACCTTGCGAATTTGCGATAGCTTGTTTGTAGGCGACATAATCAGTCGGGGCACTACCGCCGACGCCCGCAGGGACGCTGTCGCTAGCTACCATACCGATGATGTCGTTTAGCTGTCTAAAGGTCATATTTTTTGACTGCGTATCTCTGCCCTCGGTAGTCGGCGGGTTAGTCGTGTCGTTATAAAAACTATCCCAAACCTTCGTCGTATACGTAGTTCCATCCGGCCTGGTGATCTTGACCGTAGCGTCGCCTGAAGCCGTCGGAGGAGAGCCTGCGCCGAATTTTACGTCTACTTTATAGTTTCCGCCGCTTCTGGATTTTATCTGCATTTTTAGAGTTTGGTCGTTTATGTTGTATTTATCTCGCTCGCCGTCGTATAAATTTTTAGCTCCGACGACTTGGCTTAGAGTCGTGTTATCATCGGCGAATTTACCGCTGCCGCGCTCTACTTGCGATACGGTGCCTACTAGATTTCTGCCCTCTTGCTTTAAATTTATCTTATCGTAATCGTAGGCGTTCGTGACAGTGCCGCCTAGGTCTTCGTATTTGCTTTTTACGAATTCCGTGATTTCATAGTCGTTAGGGTTTGCGCGCACCATAGCTTCAAGCGAGTTTGTGCCGCTAGTTAGGCTATCGACCGAGTCAAACTCGCCTGAGGCGGCACTGATGTTAGCGGCTGTTAGATCTTCTGCCTTATTTAGTTTTTTCGTTGCCGCTATCATGTGAAAATCAATAACCTGATTGCCCTTGCTTAGGTCTTTTACATTGATTTGACCTTGGTTGTTTATCGTTACTTCGACGACTTTATTGGTTGGCGTATTGCCGTATTCGGTGCCGATTTTTTCTAGTAGATCGTTTATCGAGGCGTCCGACGTCATCTTAAATTTACTCGTAAAGCTCGTACCGTTTGGCTTTTTGCCCTGCAAGAAAAACGTAGTCTTTTGAAACTCTCGTGCGCCGGTGCCGGTAAAATCTTGATTAGTCAAAGTTTTTTCGTCTTTTACGTATTTAAAGCCGATTAGGTCTCGCATTTTATGCTCGCTATCGATATAAACAGTCTTGTTTCTGTCGTCTAAATTTTGCGCTTTTAGCATCGTGTTGGAAGTGATTTTTTTATTATAGTCGCCGTCTTTGCCGAGAAACAGTTCCTGCCCGTTTTGGTTGTAGGTCAAATTTACCTGGGCTCCGCCTACGGCTTTCATCGCTTGCGCATTGCCGAAATACTCATTCGTATCGCCGTTTATAGGTTTTGTATTTATCGCGCTTCCGGCAAATAAAAACTGCCCGTTTATCGAGGTGTTGGCGATATTTACCAGGTGATTTTTAATACCCTGAAGGTCATTTGCGATGGCTTCTCGCGAAGTTTGCGAGTGAATTTCATTGGCGCCTTGAACCAGCTTTGTTTTAAAATTTTCAAGCTGCTGCTTAAATTCGCCCAAAGCTTTGTCGGTGTTTTTTGAAAAGTGCTGCGCCTTTGAAGTCGCCGTTTGCACCTGCTCAAGCGTCGCAACCTCGTAATCAAGCCTCATGCCGTCGTTATAAACGCTGCTATCCTCGAAAGAATTTTGGATTTTTAGACCGCTTGAAATTTGCGTGTTTAGCTTGTGTAGCGCTTTCATATTTGTCTGATAATCGTAATTATTCGTAAATTTCATCAACTGATTCGTCATTCTCATCGCATTTTCCTTAAATTTAATCAAACTCTTGCAAGCAAATAAAGTTCCACTCGCTATATCGTCAAATTTCGAAATTTATTTAGTTTTAGATATGATTTTGCCAAAATTAAGGAGCATAAATGAAAATACTCTTTTCGCCGAGCGAAGCCAAAACCGCCGTGAGTTCAAACAAATTTATAGATAGGAGCGACTTTATTTTTCCGAATTTATACGAAAAGCGGTGCGAAATTTTAAAAATTTACGATGATTTTTTACAAACAGCTACCGCTAAAAAAATCTCAAAACTTTTTGGCGTGAAAAATTTGACCGATGAGCCGAGCTTGCGCGAAAGCCTTTTCAAAAAAGGTGCAATAAAAGCCGTCTTGCGCTATGACGGAGTAGCCTACAAGCACCTTGACTACCGCAGCCTTGATAGCGCGGCGCAGGATTTTATAGATAAAAATACGCTGATTTTTTCAAATTTATTCGGCCCGGTACTTGCCGCAGACGCCCTGCCCGAATACAAGCTAAAGCAAGGCGAGCGCATAAACGGGTTAAATTTGGAGGAGTTTTATAGGCAAAATTTTAGCGGCGAGATAGATGGGTGGCTAGGAGATGACGATATTTTAGACCTTAGGGCTGAGTTTTACGAGAAATTTTACCGCATACGAAAACCGTTTGCGACCTTTAAATTTCTAAAAAACGGTAAAGTCGTCAGCCACTATGCCAAAGCTTACCGCGGAATAGTCTTGAGGCAGGTTGCGCAAAACGGAGTGAAAAATTTTGATGAGCTTTGTAAAATGGATATAGAAAATTTGCGCCTCATAGACGTTAAAAAAACGGGGCTAAAAAGCGAGTTTTTGGTGCAAATCGTCTAAAATTCGTCGTTTTTTGCCGATTTTGCGTAAAAATCGTTAAATTTTCGGCTAAAAACTATTGTATTTTTTAGAAAAACGTTGTAAAATGCGCGCATACCACTTCATTATTAAGGATTATTCCATGAAAAAAGCTGATTTCATTCAAGCTGTCGCCGATAAGGCCGGTCTTTCTAAAAAAGATTCTCTAAAGGCGGTTGATGCTGCGCTAGAAACCATTGAAGAGGTTCTTAAAAATGGCGATAGTATTAGCTTCATAGGCTTTGGTACGTTCGGTACTGCAGAAAGAGCCGCTAGAAAAGCTAGAGTGCCTGGAACGGATAGAACCATCGATGTTCCTGCAAGCAAAGCGGTTAAATTTAAGGTCGGCAAAAAACTAAAAGAAGCCGTCGTAGCAGGCGTAGGCAAAAAAACTAAAAAGAAATAATTTCTTGTTTATGGAAGCTTAAATTTGAGCTTCCATATTTTTTAATCTCTTTTTTATATCTTTCAAGGTAAAATCTCAACTTTCTTAGCCCGAGTGGTGAAACTGGTAGACGCGCCAGACTCAAAATCTGGTAAGGGCAACCTTGTGTCGGTTCGAGTCCGACCTCGGGCACCATCGATTTTATCGGCGTTTGATATCTTTTTTTCAAAACCGAAAAATCTACAATTATAGTATAGGGTACACTTTAGGGTACACATTTTTTTAAAAAAATCATTTTAGTGGTTTCAAAAGCAAAAAATAATGTTACAATTATTTAAAAATATGGAACTAAAGATGCATAGCGCAGAGTTATTCTCCCCAAAAGACTATAGACAGCTTTTTATAGACAGAAAAATAATTTATTCTACGGCACCAATACCTTTTCAATATTTTAATTACGACATGCTTTACCCCTATAATCCTCTCGATCATTATTATCTTATTATTAGAAACTTTTTTTTGGATCTAGCCAATAAGAGCCATTTGTTCTGGACTGATCAGAGGGGAAACATTGTTCATTGCTATCAAAATACAAAAAAATGCATTCCTTTACAAAATATGGATCTCCTCTTGAGCAGTCTATCTAAGCAAAATGTAAAAACATTTAAAAATCAATTGGAGTTACAGCACTGGGAAATAAAGCAGCAAAAACTAGACAGGAAAAATCAGTCCTTTATGCCGTTTCAGCCAAAGCCAACATTAATTGCCCTAGACACTCTGCCTATGATTTTGGGCGAAAAATTTTCCGTTAATGAAAAACAATTTATAAAAGAAAATAATGAAATATATATAAATAAATTTTATCCCAATAGTTGCCTTGCAGATATTGCAAATTTTGTATTTATTATAGGCAACTTATATCCTATATATAGCGACAAGTATAATGCCGGAAACAAGATGGATCAAAACAAATACCACCATGTAATGCAATATTTATACCATATATCTAGATATAGAGCAGACGGGTTTAATTATATAATGTGCTGGCTGTCTAATATGATTAGATATATTACAAATAATATAACAAATAGTGATCTTTTTCGTAGCGTATTAATTCTTAGGGGCGGAGAAAAGTCAGGCAAAGAAATATTTTTTAACCAGATTATTCAACCTATTTTTGGAAGCGAATACTGTTTAAGAATAGACGACAAGACGTTATCTAAAAAAAGTATAGAAAAAGAAAAATCTAATAAAATATTCTATAATTTTGACAATATATCAAGCAGCTCGCTAAAAGACATAGAAAAGAAAGAGTTTATTCGAGATATTCTTACAAAACAAGATAAAAACATAGTTGGTATCGTTATAACTACGGATAAAAAATATATACCTTATGACTTGTCCGGTGTCGAGTATGTAGTTTTAGATTTACCCGATGACATAGAAACAATGTATATACCGGATAAATTTCATAGCCAGTTTAGCTTAAAATACAATTTGTCTGTTGATTTGGATATTTTTTCTAGCATTTTAAAACACTATGTCCCTAGTAAGGAAATATTATATACAAAAGATATAGATATAACAAAAAAGCCAACATTGGAAAACTGTATCGTAGAGTTTGCAAGTGAGCTTACTAATAGCAAAAATATACCAATCTTTATCGAAAAAGCAAAAGAAAATAACACAGATGAAAACTTTGAGAATATAAGAAAACTATATGATAAACATAAAAAAGTAGAACGAAAATACATATACGAAGTCTTTAAACAAAAATACGACTATGATATTAGCGCTACTACTTTATATAAAAAACTAAAAGAGCTTGATGGAAATTTATTCAAAACAGTACTAGCTCCAGGCGGAGCAAAATGCTTCTATTTCCCAGACAAAAATTAGATAAATATTCTTAAAATATTAATATTATACTTAATTAATATTATGTTTCTTTTAGTGTTTCTATTATATTTCTAGATATAGATAAAAACAAATTTAATGTTTCTATTCTAAAGTTAGAAACATTAAAAAGATAATGTAGAAATACTTATAAAATACCCAAAAAAAGCGTATTTTATAGCACTTTTGTTTCTATACTATTAAAATATTATATTTTAAAATTAATACATAAATTCCTAAAAATACAATACTTTTTACTTATATACATATATAATTATATAGAAACTATTTGCACATTATACAATGATAAAAGTAAATATATACTATCTAAAAAAATAGTTGCATAAATTTTAGATTTCGTATGCGCTTTTAGTACTTTCTTTTTTTCAGTAGCTCAATCCATTGACAAAATACAACCCAAGGATTTTGAAAATGGAAATTTATGCAAATTATGATTCGCTCCTTCCAAAAGGATTGCTGTTTAGCATAAAGGATATAGAGGACATGAACTTGATAAAATCTGATATGCTAAAGAAGTTGATTTACAATAGAGAAATAGAGGTGGTGAAGATCGGCACCAAGAATTTTATTAGTAGGCAAGTCTTGATTTTATTCTTAGAAAGCAACACTCTGCCCGCCCTAAACTAACAAAAACCGCTACAAATTAAGTAATATCACCCTTTTTATTTTATGCACTTACAAAACGTCCCCCTACTTCAACAAGGCACAAAGATCTCCACCTATGGCTAATCTGCCATAGGTGGAGATGGGATCAAAATGAAAAAATTTCAATTATATATTATTTATATAAGCATATAGAAATATATCGCTACTTCACTTTTCAAGGAGCTAATATGGTAAATCGTTGCTTTTTACCAAATAAGAGGCCGTCTAGGATCAAAAGACTAATCCATAAACTATTACGCCTAAAACGCAAAAGGAATAGATATGAGTTCTAGCGTAGTCAGTATAGGCGATAGTTCACCGACGGCAGAAACAGGTTTTGGATATTTTCCAATCAACTGCGTAATTTTTAAATTATACTTTTAGGAGGCGTAAAATGGGAGTTTTTTTAGAGATAGTGATGGCTGTCGCTAAAATAATTAAGGATAGTATAGACGAATAACCTTGCTATTCATAACCGAAATAATAGTCGAAAGGAGAAACAAAAAATGACTATATCAAACGAACCGCTCACTAATGAGCAATTAGAGCAACTAGCTCCGTCTTTGTTTGCGGACGAACCGTATTTTGAAGCAAGCGACAAGTATCACTTTATATCTACGATCGACGTAATAAACGAGATCAGGGATTACGCTTGGTATCCCGTAGGCGTAAGCGAAGCAAACGTGAGAGACGAAAAGAAAGAGGGATTTCAAAAGCATTACGTAAGGTTTCGTCATCTAGACGATTTTTTAAACCCGGGAGAGAATGTAGTAGAGCTTTTGCTGTTTAATTCGCACGATAGAAGCAAATGCTTTAGTATAAGCGCGGGCGTATTTAGATTCGTTTGCGCTAACGGCCTAGTGGTATCAGACGAAGTATTCGAGTCTTACCAAATAAAACACTTGGGCGACAAAGAAAACGACGTATCGATCGCTATAAACAAAATAGCCAAAGCCAAATACGATATTTTGAACAAAATAAAGCTATTTAGCAAAATACCGCTAACCCAAGACGATAAAGCAAGCTTTGCCAAGGCTGCGATCCCGTTAAGATTTGAAAAGCATTTGGAGGTGGATTATAGAGATTTATTGGTTCCGCACAGAATAGAAGACGAGAAGGACGACCTATATACTACCTTTAACACCATCCAGGAACATTTGATTGGGGGCAACATTAGCGGAATTAACGCCGAAACGAATAGACGATTTACTAGTAGGATTATAAAATCGATTTCTACCGATACAGGCATAAACAAGAAGCTTTGGAATATGGCAGAAAGCATCGCCAAGATTAAAGCTACTCAAAGCAAATTGATAGCATAAGGCAGAAAAATGAAACTTATAAACTACAAGCTACAATCCGAGATAGAACGCTTAAACGAAAATAAGCCTACACAAAATTTTAAAGAGTATATTAAAGGCATCCTAGAAAACAATAGTACGAGCTACTTTCAAAAATGCGACTACTTAGGGTTATCTCTAGACGAGATTAAAAATAAGATAGACATTTTATCTCAAGACATACAAGAGCTTCAAACTCTAAAACGAAACTTAACACAAGCGCTAGAGATCGCAAAAGAGATAGCAGCGGAAGTTTTCTTGGAAAACGGTATCGACAGAATAGACGGTAACATAATATCATCTTTAACTCTGATTAAAGAAAACGTAAAGACAAAAGACGAAATCAAGATTAAAGACGAGGCTGCGTTAATGAGCCTAGGCTACGTAAAATTTAGCCTTGACATGGAGGCCATAGAAGAAGGACTAAAAGACGGTAGACGAGATGAAATAAAGGATTTTGCGGAAATTTCGATCGTTACCACCGTTTGCCCCGCCAAAATCAAGGTTAATAAAAAAAGAGACGTCAAACCTGACAATATCAATATGTTCCCAGTAGATGACGAGCTTCCAAAAGCCGTTTAAAAGGATATTAGATGTTTAACGAAAAGCAAATTAAAATCCTGCAAGAAGAACTAGATAGCAGTAGGATAAAAACAAGAGAAAAAGCCGGTATTAAATTATCCTACTTGGAAGGTTTTGACGTTATAGAAGCGGCCAATAACATTTTTGGATTCGGGAGTTGGAGTTACAGTATCGTTTCGTTAGGGCAAGTATCGCAAGAGACGAACAATAATCAAAATGCCGTCATTTGTTATAAAGCCGTAGTCAAGGTTGATGTCTTTAGCTCGGATCACTCCAAATGCATTACTCGTCAAGATGTAGGATTTGGCACAGGGGTAGCCAAAAGTCTAGCAGACGCTCACGAAAACGGTGCAAAAGAGGCCGTAACCGATGCACTAAAAAGGAGTTTGCGGACATTTGGAAATCAATTCGGCAATTCTTTATACGACAAAAGCCGTAACTACTTTCCGCAAAATGCACAGCAAAACAATTTGTCAAAAGCTACTGTCAGCCTACACAAGCAAGAACAAAAACCTAACTTCTATACCAGACAGAACAACCTCAGCCAAACCGACGAGCAAACGACCTTACAAAATTTAGGTTTAGACATCGTCCAACGAAATGGATTTTTGCTAGTTACTGGGAAAGACGTATTTTCAAAAAAGGATACGATTAAATCTCTTGGCTTTAGATGGGACAACGGCAGCAAGCAATGGTATAAAGCCATTAACCCTAACGTTGCATAATAAATATACACTCAAAGTCCGATATGGGCTTTGAGTGTATATTAATATTTTACTTTTTTTGTTTTTGCCATAAGTACGTATATTAACTGATAATTTAAGACGTATAGAATATCAAGCCCTTAGCCAATCGGCTATATTGATTTCTATAGGCTTTGATTTTAGCATAATAAGTATTATTAATTAATTTAAAGTTATTAATAGATACAAAAATAGCTAAATATACGATCTGTAGTTATCTAAAATATCAAAGGAGTTAAATATGACAAAAAAACACTGTGGCAGAACAGAACAGAGAAGGCAAGAAAGCCTAAATGAATATGTAGATGGAATTATGCAAACTAATTCCAGGATAGACGTGATAAGGGTTGATTTGTATTATAGACAAGAAAATAGAGACGATGCTACATTGGAAAGCTTTGACAATGATATCAACCACTTGTACACCAATAAACGAGGCAATACGCTATTTAAAAATTCAAAAGGCTATATTATCAAAATGGAGCAAGGAGATAGTGGATATAACCACTTACACGCTCACGTAGTTATCTTTATGGATGGGCAAAATACTAGAGAGCAAACAACACCAAAGACAGCCAAACGTCTTTGCGACTATTGGAATAATAATATTACAAAAGGCAAAGGGTGTTCTCATAATTGCAATTTAGGAAAGTATAAGAATAATGGGCTGGGTAGAATTTGCTACGACGACAAAGAAAAAATACAAATTCTGAAAGAGAAAGTGCTGTCATATCTATGCAAAGGGGAGCAAAATATAGCCGGCAAAGATGGGAAAAGCTTTAGAGCCTTAAGGAGAGGCGTCATGCCGAAGAAAAACAATAAAGGCAGGCCTAGAAAAAATTAGTCTTTACTTTCTGTGCACGATACCAATAAATTTTATTAATAACATATAATTAAAAAATAATTAACAGTACCTATATGTCTAGGCATATAGGTACTACATATTTTATTGTTCAAATACTGCCTGAAATCTAGCTAGTACATTATAGTATAAGTCAGCTAGCATAGGGATGTCTAGACTAATTAATGCTTCTACTGCATTATCGGTATCTACTAGGTCTAGATTAAGACCATAAGCATAACCTATAAATTGATTAGTGTCTTTCACCAAGGTTAGATTTGGCTGGAGTTTTTCTACAGCTTGCATAGGCCCTACTAATGCCGTGATTTGATTAGCCATTATATTTTTAACTTCTTCAATCTTCCTTTCGGGAGATATTTTGTTAAACACCTCAATCTCTTCTAGAGTTGCCTCATCGGTACTTCTTAAATAAGCAGGTCGTCCGTTGTAGTCTAAGTTAGGTGGAATAATTCTAGCTTCTATAGAACTTACTAAACCTAATACCATTACCAATGTAACAAATAACTTTTTCATCTTATCTTCCTATTCCAATGTTTTCGCTAAGCCTGATTGTTAAATCAGTACTTAGATTTATTAACTCGCCTAAGCTCAACTTTCCTAGATTATCAAGCTTTACGTTAGTGCCTTCTATATCTATGCCATAGCCTTTCTTTAAGAATCCAGCTACTGAATTGTAAGCATCTGATTCTGGATCAAGAAGTGTGTATCTAGTAAATGAATCTATCTGTAGAACTATTTGTGTTCTAAGTGATTCTTTTACATACTCCTCTTTTTCTTTCGGTGCCATGCTCGCTACTATATCCCACTCGTTCTTACCCCTTGCCACAAACTCGGAGACTGGCATGCCAGTCCCGCTTACGTTCGCCGGAACTACATCGGCAAACACCAATGTTAGTCCGGCTATTAATATTAGTAATAACTTTTTCACGCTACTCCCTTATTCTACTTCGAAAAACTTATATAGACGCCACGTCAATTCATTGCATATATCCTGAACTTGCAGTGTAGTGAATTTCTCAAACGCATATGCATACTCTGCTTCGTCGAGATCTTTATTAACGCCATATGCATTTTCGATAAATTGCGCAGTTCTAACCTTTAAATCATTCCCCGGAAACCTTTTATCAAGTGTATCTATTAGATATAACAACGCCTCTAACTGCTGATGTGCACCGCTGTTCATCATCGTGGCTTGATCTTTATTCGAGATCTTTTTAAGAGCCTTGGAGCTAGACTCTGCAAACACCTTCTTTACCACTTCAATAGGCTGACCGGTAGAAGATTCTATTGCTGCCAAATTAACGCCTGCATTTACACTTGAAGCTAAGGCAAGAACTGCCAACATTGAGATTACGAACTTTTTCATTTTACCCTCCTTATGGGTTATATTTAGAAATGTGGTTAACTGGATGTTCTGGTGACTAGACTTTTGCTCCTATATTACAATTGCTACCATCCAAAAACTACAAAAATAGAAGAAGATTGTTTGCTAAATAACAAAAAATATTTAAAATACTTTGAGTTAAAACGCTTTGCAATTATATCAAAATTTATACAGATCTTTTAAGCTCTTAGAACCGTCTAAACTTTTAGTGGCTACCTTACTCCTTGTCTCTAAGATCACGAAGGGTAAAATTGAGATTGGAAATTTGTTCGATTAGCCAGAACTTTAGGTGACAAAAATTGGATTTGAGAAAAATGTAAAAATTACTCAAAAACCAAAAAACTATCGTCTATAATAATAAAATAAATATAAAAAATGTTCCAGAAAAAGCTTATGATTACGTAGTAAACGGCAAGAGTGCCATCGGATGGATAATGGTATAGTAAACTACCCAAATCTTTATAATGATAATACACGATATATTTTAGATTTGATGCTAAAAGTTATTGAAGTGAGCATTCGCAGCGTAGATTTGATAGCCAAAATACTAAAAATAAAAATTATACAAAAATAATCTTATATTCACTCGTTCGGTCAAGCCGAACGAGTGAATATTTTTTAAAAATAAAACATATTGACTTATACCTGAATTTCGTGTATAATCCTTAACTATGATAAAGAGTTTTGCAGACAAAGAGACCGAGCTTATATACAGTGAGACTTTTTCAAAAAAGTTTCCGCCCGATGTGCAGCAAAAGGCTTTGCGCAAACTCTTGATGATAAACAATGCGGATAATTTAAACGATTTGCGCTCTCCGCCGTCCAATCGCCTAGAAAAACTAATAGGCGATAGAAAAGACGAGTATAGTATAAGAATAAACGACAAATGGCGCATTTGTTTTAAGCTAGAAAACAAAAACGATTTTTGCGACGTGCAAATAGTGGATTATCATTAAGGAGTAGTTATGGATAGAATACCTCTTCCTACGATAGGAGAAATTTTAGCTAGCGAATTTATGGAACCTTACGGCCTATCGGCATATAGACTAGCCAAAGATATAGATTTACCGGTTTCTCGCATACAAGATATTTTACATGGAAGACGCAGAGTATCTATAGATACGGCCTTGAGGCTCTCAAGATACTTCTCGATGTCCGACGGATTTTTTATTAATTTACAAAGCGATATAGAGCTAAGAGAAAGCAAAAATAGGCAAAAAGCCGAGCTGGAAGCCATAAAACCGATAAGCGTTATTAGCGCGTAAATATTTTATCAGTGGCAATAGATTTTATTTTTTTACTCTTCTAAAAAAATCATCTAGGCTTTCGGCAGCCACTTCTCTTCTGACCTTTGAATATCTTTTTGTAACATTTGTAGAAGTATGGCCTAGTATAGAAGCTATCTGCTCTAACGTTTTACCCTCCGAAACCAAAACTCCGCCTATCAAGTGCCTTAAATCGTGAATTCTAATTTTTATCCCAAGCTTTGCTAATATCTTTTCCCAATGAGGTCTGATTGTATTTTTATCTATTTTTTTACTCTTATCTGTTATGGCGTGAAATATATAGCCGCTTTCTTGCCTATCTATATTTTTAAGGGTTTCTAAAAGCTCATTGCTTAATTTATAAGTCATAGGCTTTCTAACTTTATTATTTTCGTATCTAATATTATATATGCCATTTGGTATATTTATGTCTCTCCATTCTAAACTCAAAACCTCATTTAGTCTTCTGCCATGCGAAAGCCACACAAATATACTTCTAAACGGTTCTACCGGATAACCATATAGCGCATCGTATAGTTCCCTTATTTTTTCGTCATCTAGCTCAATATTTACCTGGTTGTCAAATTTAGGTATTTGAATCAAGCTAGCTGGGTTAGTTTTAACCATACCCTCCAAAACATACAGGTTAAACATAGGCCTAAGAGCTTCTTTAACAGATTTTGAGGTTCTAGGACTCATACCTAGATCTAGCATTTTATTCACTATGCTTTGCAGCATTTCGGTGGTAATGTGGGTTATAGGCGTTTTGGCTAGCTTAGAATCAGACAGTATCCATTTATTTGTAAATAGATTATAGGAAGCAAGCGTATTTGAGGATAGTTGATTTTTCTTCATATCCATATATCTGCCCCACGCCTGACTTAATGTCGGTATTTTTATTTTTATCTCTTTATGCTTACCCTCTTTGAGCTTACTCAAAAGCCCTTCTCTTTTTGACGCCACCTCCTTGATCGCCTGCAAGAAAGTGATTTTTTTATTAAAAGAATACGTCTTCTTAGTTTGAGTTCTCATGCCGCTAATATTTACAATAGTAATTCTTAATATCAGTTTATAGTCTCTACTAATGTAAGTTGGGGCTTTTACGATCTCTTTTCCAGCGAACAAATCGTCATTATTTACAAAATATATGTTTTTACAATCCGCATTATCAAGATTGACTTTAATCAGCTTATCTGCCACAGCAAAATCCTATATCTATATGATCAAATTTTTGTTAGGGTACACATTAGGGTACACATTTTTATAGCAAATTGTATAAAATTGTCGCTTATAAGGAAATTATAAATATACTAAAATAGCGTAAAATAGGGTATTTATAGAAAGTTATAATAATCTATAGTTTAGTAAATACTCAGACTCAAAATCTGGTAAGGGCAACCTTGTGTCGGTTCGAGTCCGACCTCGGGCACCATAGCATACAATTTACGCATTCAAAATCCCCGGAATACGACATTTCAAAACGAGCCTACGCTCAACTGGCTGTAGAAAACAGCCTTGATTACTATACAAAATTTACTATGTAGCCATTTTTTTTACCTAGTAGAAGTAAAGTAAATAAAAAATAACGGACTATACGCTAAAAGAGCTACAAAAGCGCCTAAAATACGATATTTCAAGAAAAATAAAAATACGAAAGTACGCGGATATAATTACTTTTTAGGGAAACAGAACCAAAATTAAACCCTCAAAAAGGAGACAAAATAAAAATCCATGACAACAAAGAGTTTGCCCGCAACCCGCAGGCGTTAATTATGGCTTCTACGCCAGAGCGCAAAAAGTGCGAAATGCTTGATAGCTCGCAATTATAAAGCCGACAAAAGCAGCCATAGGCGCGAGTCCTACTACGTCGACGAATGACTTTCAATTGGCTTACAATAAAAAACTCTTATTTAATTTTAAATTGCCTTATTGTTAAATTTCTACCATAAAACCAAAAATTTTAATAATATTTAATCTATTTAAGTAAATTTATTGTAAAATCTCGCCCAAATTTTATAAAAAGGCAAACGATGGACACCTATATTATTCCGGCGGAAGTAAGCGTCAAAGACGCGGAATTTTTTAGGCAAAAATGGCAAGAATATAAAAGCGGCGAGCTTGATTTTAAGGGTTTTGAGAAAATTCGCGTGGCGTTTGGGATATACGAACAGCGCGTAAAAGACAGCTACATGGCGCGGGTAAAAACGCACGGCGGCGGCGTTGGCGCGAAAGAATTCGCACGCCTCGGCGAGCTTTGCAAGCGCTACGCCAACGGATTTTTACATCTATCTACAAGAGCTAGCATTCAGCTTCATTTCGTAAAAGACGACGAATTTATAGAGCTTGAAAACGAGATCGCCGCGATAAATATGACTACGCGCGGCGCGTGCGGGGATTGCGTTAGAGGCGTGGTTTGCGACGCGTTAGCAGGAGTCGCCAAAGACGAGGCTTTTAACGTCCTTCCTTACGCAAACGCCATTACTAGCATGCTTATCGGCAGAGCCGATTCTTACGGACTTTCTAGGAAATTTAAAATCGCTTTTTCCGGCTCCAAGGCCGACCGAGCAAACGCGACTATCACGGACGCAGGCTTTGTAGCAACCAAAAAAGACGGCAAAAAAGGCTTTATAGTCTATGTCGCTGGCGGAATGGGCTCAAAACCGCGCCTAGGCGATAAATTTAAAAGCTTCATCCCCGCAAACGAAGCCTTTTTATACGCGCAAGCCATCAAGCTCGTGTTTGCTAAAACCGGCGATTACGAGCATAGAAACTCCGCCCGCCTGCGCCATGCCGCCGAGAAACTAGGAAAAGAGACGATTTTTAAAATGATCGAGGACGAGGTCGCAAAAATTAGAGTTTCAAGCGAAAAATGGAAGCTGGATATCAAAGAGCCAAGGGGCGTTAAGCCGCTAATAAGCGAGCCTCGCGTTAGATTTTCCGCCGCGCAAAAAGCATGGGTACAAAACTACGTAACCGCGCAAAAACAAAAGGGCTATTACTACGCCGTAGTGCCGTTTTTATGGGGTAACGTGCGCGGAGACGATGCGATAAAGCTATCAAAAGCGCTTATTAAACTAGGCCTAAAAGATTCGCTTTTTATAAGCCGAGACCAGCATATAATCTTAAAAAATCTCAAAAAGACCGATCTTATCGCACTTTATCCCGTTATCGCGGAGATTTCGCCTATGAGCGCCGATCCGCGCGTGTTTGCAAACATGACTCCGTGCACGGGCGCATCGACCTGTCGGCTAGGAATTTGCCGTCCAAAAGGCGCCGTGGAGGCTATCCACGATCATATTAGAAACAGCGATTTAGACTTTTCTCTTTTAAAAGATATCGTTATTAAAATGTCGGGCTGTCCAAACTCCTGCACCGCTCATCAAAACGCAAATTTAGGCTTTATGGGCGGCACTAGGCGCGAGGACGGCAGGTCGCTTCCTTATTACAGCGTATTTGCCGGAGGCGAGCTAAAAGAAGGCAAAAGCAAATTCGGCAAAAAAGTAGGCGGCGTGGCCGCTTATCACGTGCCTGAATTCGTCTATCAAACGCTTAAAAAATTTACGCAAGTAAAATCCGAGTTTAAAAATTTCAACGACTGGGTCGATAACGGCGGAGATAGCGTCATAGCCGAGCTTTGCGGCTTGTATCAGCGCGTGGGGACGTTTGAGGAAAACCCGGGAGCGTATTACGACTACGGCGCGGACGCACTTTTTGGCGAAACGCTAAAAGATAAAATTTAATGACCCTACCAGTAGCCCTTACGCCTAAACGCGCGCTTTTAGTCGGAGCCGGAAAGGTCGCGCGGCAAAAATTTTTAGCTCTAAAAGCGGCTAATTGGGAGTTCGAAATTTTAGCCGAAAAAATTTTAGAGCCGTTTTTTGCCGATAAAAACGTAAAAATTCGCAAGCTAACGCGGCAAAATTTGGGCGAAACTTTAAGCGGTTTTGAAATGATAATAGACGCTAGCGGAGATGAAAATTTAGGGCAGGCTTTATTTAGCGAGCGTAAAAGCTTGGGCTATTTGCTAAACGTAGTCGATAAGCCTGCTCTAAGCGATTTTTATTTTACCGCAAACGCGCATTTAGGCGAGCTTAGCGTAGGCGTTAGCACTAGCGGCGCAAGTCCTAGCCTAGCCGTGCTCGTAAGGGATAAAATAGCTAAAATTTTGCCTAGGAATCTAGCGGATTTTATCCCGAAGCTAAAACTAGCCAGGCTTGAGGCGATTGAAAATTTTAACCCGCAAAAGGCCGAAATTTTAAAACCGAAGTGCCGCGAAAATTTAGGCAAAGTTTTTTTAATCAGCTGCGGCAGCGGCAGCCTTCAAAATCTCACCTTAGGCGCGCTTGAAGCGTTTGAGCTGCTAGACGTAGCTCTAAGCGATAAACTAGTCGGCGAGGATACGCGCGAAATTTTACGAAATTTAGGCGTAGAGATTATTAACGTAGGCAAAGGCAAAGACGAAGATAGCGCGACGCAAGAGCAAATAAACGCCCTTATGCTAAGCCTGGTAAAAGAAGGCAAGACCGTCGGGCGGCTAAAAGGCGGCGACGCGAGCTTGTTTGGCAGAGCGTTTGAGGAGATGAGCTTTTTAGAGGAAAACGGCGTAGAGTTTGAGCTAATTAGCGGCGTCAGTTCGGTTTTTGCGGGATGCGCTAGCGCGCTTATTACGCCTACGATTAGAGGCGTTAGCAGCGGCGTTTTGATAGTCTCGGCGCATCTAAAAGGCGGCGCGATAAACACCGCTTGGCTTGAAATTTTAAAGACGCGAGACGTTACGACGGTCGCGCTTATGGCGCACGCTTACGCGGGCGAAATTTTAAATGCGGCAAGCAAGCTAAATTTAGACCTAGATACGCCGGCGGCGTTTGTTTCAAATATAGATAGAGCGGATGAAAAAGTAATCGTCGGACGAATAAAAAATTTAGAATCTATGGCACTAAAATGCGCCCGTCCCGCGATTTTAATAATCGGCCCCGTCGTCGAAAAATCGCTAAACTTGAAACCAAAATGCGAAAGGATATCGGTTGAATAAAATTTTAATCTTTTTAGCGCTTATAAATTTTGCCGCCGCGCAACAGCTTTTAAACGTCTCTTACGACGCGACGCGGGAGCTTTTTAAAGAATATAACGCGCTTTTTATTAAATACTACGAGCAAAAAAGCGGCAAAAAGATTAAAATTTTACAAAGCCACGGCGGTAGCGGTGCGCAGGCTAGGATGCTAATAGACGGATTAAGAGCCGACGTCGCTACGCTGGCTCTTGCCTACGACATTAACGCCGTCGCGCGAAAAAGCGGCGCTTTGGATGCTTCGTGGCAAGAAGAGTTCCCGCTAAACTCCGCGCCTTACAACTCCACGATCGTATTTTTGGTTAGAAAAGGCAATCCAAAAGGCATAAAAGACTGGGACGATCTAGTAAGAAACGACGTAAAAATCGTAACGCCAAATCCCAAAACATCAGGCGGCGCGAGGTATAACCACCTAGCCGCATACGCCTACGCAGCGGCTAAATTTGACGGCGACGAGGATAAAATTCGCGAGTTTTTGGTTAAACTTTACGCCAACGCTCCCGTACTAGACGCAGGCGCTCGCGGATCGGCGAACACTTTCATACGCCGCGGTATCGGCGACGCGATGATCGCTTGGGAAAACGAAGCGTATCTTAGCAAAGCAAGGCTAGGAGAGGACGAGTTTGAGATTATTTACCCGAGCCTTAGCATCCTAGCGCAGCCTCCTGTCGCGGTTTTAAGCAAAAACGCCACCGCAAACGGCAACGTCCCGCTTGCCCGCGAATATCTGGCGCGCCTTTATTTGCCCGATGCGCAGGAGATTATCGCAAAAAATTTCTTCCGCCCGACGGACGAAAACGTCGCTAAAAAATACGAGAAAATTTTCCCGCGAATAAATTTAATAAGCATAGAGAGCTTTGGCGGCTGGGACGCGGCGCAAAAGCGGCATTTTAGCGACGGGGGCGAGTTTGATAAAATTTACGAGATCGTAGCAAAGGGCAAAAAATGAGAAAATTTTTACTTAAAAAGCCCTCTATTTTGCCGGGATTTAATATCTGCTTCGGTCTTGGCGCTAGCTACGTTTGCTTTTTGGTTTTACTACCGCTGGCGGCTCTGGGCGCCTTTAGCTTTAAGGGCGGCATAGGCGAAATTTTAGCCGTTATTAGCGATCCTCGCGTATTATCGGCACTTAAATTTTCATTTACGGCTTCATTCGTCGCCGCCGCGATAAATTCGCTTTTCGGTTTTATTATCGCGTGGTGCCTGGCGCGTTACGAATTTTGGGGCAAGGGCTTTATTAGCTCGCTTATAGATATTCCTTTTGCGCTGCCTACGGCGGTGGCTGGGATTTGCCTGGCGTATTTATTCTCGCACGGCGGCGTTATGGGCGCTGCACTTTTAAGGCTCGGTATAGATTTGCAAGGGGCGGATTTTACTTGCGTCGTAATCGTTTTGGTATTCGTAAGCATGCCGTTTGTAGTGCGAACGACGGAGCCTGTTATAAAAGATTTTGACAAACAAGTGCTTGAAGCGGCCGAAAATTTAGGCGCGAATTTTTGGCAAATTTTTAGGCTAATAATGCTTCCAAGCCTGCTTCCGTCCTTGATAACGGGTTTTGCGCTAGCCTTTGCCAGAGGCCTTGGCGAATACGGCTCGGTCATTTTTATTTCGAGCAACATCCCTTTTAAAAGCGAAATTTTACCCGTTTTAATCGTCTCGCGCCTAGATAGTTTTAATTATCAAGAAGCCGCCGTAATCGGATTTTTCATGATTTTAGTAGCGTTTACCTCGCTATTTTTGATAAATTTCATACAAAAAAAGGTCGCAAAATGAGCGAACCGAAAATTTTAAAGCCCGTTTTGCTTTTAATTAGCGCCGCGTTTTTATTCGTTTTTATCGCGCTTCCGATTTATACCATCGTATCAGAAGCCCTAAAAGACGGGCTTAGCGGCTATTTTGGCGCGATTAGCGACGACTATGCGCTTAGCGCGGTAAAGCTTAGCCTGCTTTGCGCGGGATTTTGCGTGGTTATAAATACCGTATTTGGCGTTATGATAGCCTACGCGGCGGCGAAATTCGAGTTTCGCGGCAAGACGGCGCTACTTACGCTTTTAGATATGCCATTTGCCATTTCGCCCGTTATCGCGGGGCTAATGTTCGTGCTGCTTTTTGGAAATAGCGGCTTTTTGGGAAAATTTTTTAGCGCGTTAAATTTCGACGTGATTTTTGCGCTGCCGGGGATTTTACTAGCTAGCGCATTTGTTACCTTTCCGTTTGTAGCCAAAGAGACGCTTTTGTTAATGCAAGAGCAAGGAAATATCGAGGAAGAGGCGGCGTTTAGCCTGGGTGCTAGCGGACTTCGTACGTTTTTTAGCGTTACGTTGCCGAACATAAAATGGGGACTATTTTACGGCGTAGTGCTAACAAACGCCAGAGCGATGGGCGAATTCGGCGCCGTGGCGGTCGTAAGCGGCAAGATAATCGGGCTAACTACCACGATGCCCCTTTATATAGAAATTTTATATAGCGACTATCTTTACGTAGCGGCTTTTAGCGTAGCTAGCTTGCTGCTGCTGCTCTCGGTAGTCACGCTGGCGCTAAAATTTTTAGTTCAAAAAGCTAGCAAAAGGAGCTAAATGGGTATAAAAATATCGAATTTAAATAAAAATTTCGGCGATTTCGTCGCGCTTAAAAACGTAAATTTAGAGATAAACAAAGGCGAGCTAACCGCGCTTTTAGGACCTAGCGGTAGCGGCAAAACGACGCTGCTTCGCATAATCGCGGGCTTAGAAAACGCAGGTAGCGGCGAAATCTCGTTTTTCGGCGAAAACGTCAGCCGCAAAAGCATAAAAGAACGCGGCATAGGCTTTGTTTTTCAACACTACGCGCTATTTAGGCATATGAGCGTGTTTGATAACATAGCGTTTGGACTAAACGTCCGTCCAAAAGCCTCGCGCCCAAGCAAGGACGAGATAAAGCAGCGCGTCATGCATCTGCTAAAAATGATCCAGCTAGAAAGCTTGGCGGGACGCTTCCCAGACGAACTAAGCGGCGGGCAAAAACAGCGCGTGGCGCTAGCTAGGGCGCTAGCGGTGGAGCCTAAAATTTTGCTGCTAGACGAGCCGTTTGGGGCGCTGGACGCAAAGGTTAGAGCCGATCTGCGCAGGTGGCTAAGAAAACTACACGACGAAATTCACATTACTAGCGTGTTCGTTACGCACGATCAAGAAGAAGCGCTAGAAGTAAGCGATAAAATAGTCGTGATGAATAAAGGCGAGATCCAGCAAGTAGGCACGCCCGTAGACGTTTACGAAAAACCGGCCAATCCTTTCGTGTATAGCTTTTTAGGCAACGTAAATCTCTTTCGCGGCAGAGTGGGCGCGGAGGGTATAGTAAGCGACGAGAGCGCGGGAGATCTGCTTTTCGTGCGGCCTCACGAGATAGAGCTTGGCTTTGAATACAGCGCCGGCTCTAAAAAAGGCGAGATCGTGCATAGCCGAATTTTAGGCTCTCGCATTAGGCTTGATATTAAGATGCAAGAGAGCGCGGATATGGTCGAGGTCGATATCACGAGCGCGAAATTTAAAGACATAAAAGAGAAAAATTTAAAATTCGTATATCTAAATTTTACTAGCGTGCATGGCTACTCGCAAGAGGACGGGAGTTTTTGTGATTACTACATATAATGAAGCGACGTCGCGTTTAGCGGCGGTTTTGGCAGAGATAAAGGGGCGCGTCGCGCTGGCCTTTTCGCACCAGATAGAGGACTGTATCGCGATAGATATGGCTCTAAAATCGGGCTTTGATCTAGATAGGCTTGAAATTTTTACCCTCGATACGCATAAGCTTTTTAAAGAGAGTTTAGAGTATCAAAAAGAGGTAGAGAAATTTTTTGGTATCAAGATAAAAACATACGCCATTAGCGGCGAGACGCTAGCCAGAGTGGATGAAAAGATCGGGCAATGGGGCATGAGAGATAGCGTAGAAAACCGCAAATTTTGTTGCCACCAACGAAAAATGATCCCTTTGCACGAGGCGCTAAACGAAAAAGAGGCGTGGATAAGCGGCATACGCGCGGCGCAAAGCGTAACTAGAACGGGCATTAGCCTGTGCGAAACGGACGCGAATTTTAATTTAAAAAAAATCAACCCGCTATTTGATTTTAGCGACGAGTTTATGTGGGGCGTCGCGCGCGAGCTAAATTTGCCCGTAAACGAGCTTTATGCGAAGGGGTACGCCAGTATCGGCTGCGAGCCCTGTACCCGCGCGATAAAACCCGGCGAGGACATACGCGCGGGTAGGTGGTGGTGGGAAGATCCTAACCATAAAGAGTGCGGGCTACATATAAAAGGGCGAGATTAAATTTTGTAGCCGGCGGCTCGTCTTGCAAGCGCTTTTGAAATAGATTTTTGCTTTTCTTTGCTCGCAACTGCAAGCAGAAGAAAATTTTAATCCGCGACAGGATTTATACCTAGTCTCGATTAAATTTTTTGCACGACTTTCAAATCCGTCTCGCGATACTTCGCCTTAGCTCTTTGCGCTCGAATTTGAGGTCAAATTCGGCTAAATTCGTAAATTTAGCTTTAAATTTTACGCGCCTAGACCGCGTTTTGACGGCGCTAAATTTAGCTGTGTCGCCGATGCAAGCGCGCAAAAAGCAGAAGCTGGCATTTGCAAGCGAAGTTAGCGAGAAAACGAGAAGGCGGACGAATAAGCGAGCTAAAAAGCCCAAATTTAAACAGCGAATTTTAAGTCGCCGCTAAAAAGTAGTTAAATTTAAGAAAAAAGGAGAAATATGCAAAATTTAACCCATCTTCAAGCCCTAGAAGCGCAGTCGATACATATAATGCGCGAAGTGGTCGCGGAGTTTAAAAATCCGGCGATGCTTTATAGTATCGGCAAGGATAGCTCCGTGATGCTGCACTTGTTGCAAAAGGCGTTTTATCCAGCCGTGCCGCCCGTGCCGCTGGTACACGTCGATACGCTGTGGAAATTTCGCGAGATGATAGAGTTTCGCGACCGCAGAGCCAAAGAAAGCGGTATGAAGCTAATAGTCTACGTAAATCCAAAAGGCGAGCAGATGGGCATTTCGCCTTTTATACACGGCAGCTCCATGCACACGGATATCATGAAAACGCAGGGGCTAAAACAGATGCTAGATACGTATAAATTTGACGCCGTTTTTGGCGGAGCTAGGCGCGACGAGGAAAAGTCCCGCGCAAAAGAGCGTATTTACTCATTTCGCGATAAATTTCACCGCTGGGACCCTAAAAATCAGCGTCCCGAGCTATGGAATATATACAACGGCCGCATAAAGGAAAATGAAAGTATCCGCGTATTTCCGCTTAGCAACTGGACCGAGCTTGATATTTGGCAGTACATAATGCTTGAAAATATCCCGATCCCAAGCCTATATTTTGCCAAAGTCCGCCCCGTCGTGGAGTATAAGGGCGCTAAAATTTTAGTAGACGACGAGCGAATGCCCGCACAGCTTAGAGCCTCTGCCAAAGACGAGCTGGTGCGCTTTCGCACGCTAGGTTGCTATCCGCTAACGGGCGCTATTAGCTCAGCAGCCGATACGCTAGAAAAGATCGTAGCCGAGCTTTTGGTAGCAAACAGCGGCGAGCGCCAAGGTAGGCTCATAGACTCAGACGAAGGCTCGTCGATGGAAGCAAAAAAACAAGAGGGGTATTTTTAATGGATTTGAGGGAATTTTTAAAACGAAACGAGAGCGTAGATATTTTGCGCTTTATCACGTGCGGTAGCGTAGACGACGGCAAATCTACGCTAATAGGCAGGTTGCTTTACGACGCCAAGGGCATCTTTGAAGACCAGCTAAACGGCGCTAGAAACGAACGCGGCGAGATAGATTTCGCAAATTTAGTAGACGGACTAGCCAGCGAGCGCGAACAAGGCATCACGATCGACGTGGCGTATAGATTTTTTAGCACCGATAAGAAAAAATACATCATCGCCGACACCCCCGGCCACGAGCAATACACCAGAAATATGGCGACTGCCGCGAGTACGGCGGACATCGCGGTCATTTTAATCGACGCTAGAAAAGGCGTTTTAACGCAGAGCAAACGCCACTCGTTTATCGCTAGCTTGCTAGGCATTAGGCACATTATAGTAGCGATAAATAAAATGGATCTGATGGATTTTAGACAGGACGTTTTTGAGGCCATTAAGAGCGATTATCTAAAAATGAGCCGAAATTTACCTCATAGCGAGCGGATAAAATTCGACTTTATCCCAATTAGCGCGCTAAACGGCGATAATATCTTAAAAAATAGCGAAAATACGCCGTGGTATAAAGGGCTTGCGTTACTGCCGACGCTAGACGCGCTAGACATTAGTCCGGACCGCCCTAGCGAGTTTAGATTTGCCGTGCAGTACGTAAATCGCCCGCATCTAAATTTCCGCGGCTACTGCGGCACTATAACGGGCGGCGAAATACGCGAAAACGACGAAGTAGTCGTACTACCGTCAAATAAAAAAGCGCGCGTAAAATCCATAATAACGACCGATAACCTAGACCTTGGCGTCAAAGGCAAAGACGACGCGTTTAAAACCGCGCCCCAGGCCTTTGCGCCCCAAGCTATCACGCTTTGCCTCGACCGCGAGGTAGACGTTAGCCGCGGCGATATGATAGCAAAACCTGCAAATTTGCCGCGCGTAACGCGAAAATTTAACGCAAATATCGTCTGGATGAACGAAGCGCCGCTAACGCCCGGCGAGCAATATCTAATCAAAATCAACTCAAACTTGATAAACGCGAAATTTGACGAAATTTTATATAAACGCGACGTCAATAATTTTGAAAAGCTTAAAGCCCGGCGCTTAGAGCTAAACGACATCGCAAAATGCGCCGTGAGCCTAGATAAGAGCGTATGCGCGGATTTATACGAGCAAAACCGCCAAAGCGGCTCTTTTATCGTGATCGACCGCTATACCAACGCGACGCTTGGCGCGGGTATGATAACGGAGTTTTTAGGCGATGGGTATGACTGCGAATTTGACGCCAAAAACGCTTCAAACCGCGAGTATAGCGACGCCGAAAGGGAGCTAAACGCTTACGTTAGAAAATTTTATCCCGAGTGGGGATGCAAACAAATTTAGTCCGCTTCCGCTAAAACGGGCGGGCTAGTCCGCCCTCGGCGCTTCAAATCGTAACTACGCCGCCGCATTAAGCAAATAAGGCCCAAAAATACGAAAATACGCGCAAAGGGCTTAAAATTTTCGCTTATTTATCTTTAAATGGAAATTTAAGCTATTTGTCATAAAGATGCCTAAAATTTGCTTCTAGCTCTTAAAAATACCGGCTTGATTAAAATTTACCGAATTTTAGCAACAAGGCTCGGTCTATTTACGCGAACCGAAAATAGCGGTAAATTTAAAGTCGGTTTTTGGATATAGGCAATAAACTCAGCCCCGCAAGCGAGGCTAAATTTAATAAAATTTCAAAAGTTATTTTGCGACGAACGCATTTTTTAGCACGTCTTCGATGACGTCCACGGGTAAAATTTGCATATCGTTTTTGACGTCTTGCGGGATATCGCCCAGATCGCGTTCATAGTTTTTGCGCGGTATCAGAGCGGTTTTTATACCGGCCTTATGCGCGGCGATGAGCTTTTCTTTTAGCCCGCCGATAGGCAGCACGCGGCCGCTTAGCGTGATCTCGCCCGTCATCGCTACGTCGCTTCGCACTTTGGTATCCGTTAGGATCGAGGCGATCGCCGTCACCATCGTGATACCCGCGCTCGGCCCGTCTTTTGGCGTGGCGCCCTCGGGCACGTGGATATGCAGATCGTAGCGACGATACACTTCGCTAGGGCTTAGCTCCTTTTTCACGCCGTCTTTGACGTCTTCCGGTAGACTTGGGATGATTTTAGAGGGCACTTTTATCTTTTTAGCGTCGATCAGCACTTTAACGAGGCTAAATGCTATATATGCGCTCTCCTTCATAACCTCGCCCAAAGAACCCGTGATCTGCAGGCCGCCCTTGCCCTGTATGCGTATGGCTTCGATCTTTAGCACGTCGCCGCCCACGCTCGTCCACGCCAGCCCGTTTACCTGGCCGATCTGCGGCTTTTTGTCCGCATGCTCGATCTCATAAACCTTCTTTTCTAAAAATTCGCTCAAATTTTTAGTCGTCACGGTTATCTTTTGCGCCTCGCCCCCCAGCAGCCTTTTTGCCGCCTTTCTAAAGATATCGGCCAGTCGGCGGCGCAGGCTTCGCACTCCGCTTTCGCGCGTGTAGTCTGAGATGATGAGGCTTAGCACGTCTTTGCCTAGAGTCACTTCGCCAGGCTTTAGGCCGTGTTTTTTGAGCTCTTGAGGGATTAGATATTTTTTAGCGATCTCAAATTTTTCCTGCGGAGTGTATGAGCTAAGCTCGATAAACTCCATCCTGTCGCGAAGTGCAGGCGGTATGGCGCCGACGTCGTTTGCCGTCGCGACGAAAACAACCTTGCTCAGATCGATATTAAAATTTAAATAATAATCCCTAAATTTGTTATTTTGCTCAGGGTCTAGGATCTCTAGCAGCACCGCCGTCGGGTCGCCGCGAAAGCTCCTACCGACCTTATCGATCTCGTCTAGCACGATGACGGGATTCATCTGTTTTGCCTCTATCAGACCCTGCACGATGCGGCCCGGCATCGCGCCTATGTAGGTGCGGCGGTGCCCGCGCAGCTCGTTTACGTCCTCAAGACCGCCCAGTGCCACGCGCACTAGCTCGCGCTTTAGCGCCCTTGCTATGGAGTTTGCCAGGCTCGTTTTACCGACGCCCGGAGGCCCCGCAAAGCATAAAATCGCTCCGTTATTTACCTTGCCCGCGACTCCTCGTAGCTGCAAAAGCTCGCGCAGAGCAAAGTACTCCTCTATCCTATCCTTTGGCCTTTCAAGCCCGTAGTGATCAGCATTTAGCTGCTTTGCGACTTCCTGCACGCTTAGTTTTTTATTTGCCGTATTTTCAAACGGCACTTCGATTACCCAGTCCAGATAGCTTTGTATCGTGTTTGCGTCGGCAGAATCAGGATGTATGCGCGATAGCTTGTCGATTTGTTTTTTTATCTCCTTATATGCATCCTCGCCCATAAATTTCTTTTTAGCTTCCAGCTTCTTACGGTACTCCTCGATCTCCTCCTCGCGGCTGGTATCTGAGCCGAGCTCTTGCTGTATCTGCTTTAGCTGCTCTTTTAGAAAGTACTCTTTATTTACCTTATCTATTTTTGAGTGAGCCTTGTTTTTTATCTCGCGCTGTAGTTTATTTGCCTCGATCTCCTCGATAACGTAGTCGATGAGCTTTAGCAACTTTTGCTCCAAATTTTCCTCGATAAAAAACTCGTACGCCGTTTTTTTCTTTAGTCTTAGCGAGCTTAAAATCAGATCGCAAACGCGGCTAGGTTCGGCGCTCTCTTCTATCGTTTTTAAAAGATCGGGCGGGAAAAAGTGGCTAAGCGCGGCCAGATCTCGCACCTTTTCGCGAAGCACTGTTAGTAGCGCGTCGCTTTTAGTATTTTCGGGTCTTTTTTCGTGCAGCACGTCTACGACCGCTCGCAGCGGCTTTTGACCTACTTTTGAGACTATGCGGCCCTTGCTCGTACCTTGAAATAAAATTTTTACCCTGCCGTCTGGTAGCGGCACTCGCCTCATTACGGTGCCTATGACGCCCGCATCGTATACGGCGTCAAATTTCCTAGCACCCTCGTTTTGCGCTTTTGCTGGCACGACTAGGATGGGACTCTGTGACTCGAGAGCCGAATTTAGCGCTTCGATATTTTCCTCGTCGCTTAAAAAAAGAGGCGTGATCATAAAAGGATACAAAAACAGCTCGTCTTCTACGATGACGGGCAGCTGCGCAGGGAACATTTTTGATTCGTAAATTTGCAAATTTAGCTCCTACTCAAACATTTTTCTATACCAAGGAAGCTGCGGAAGCACGATATTTGCATCGTTTAGAGGCGAGGCTTGCACCTTTTCTTTATAAATTTGCGCCGACTCGTCTCTGCCCGTGCGCTCGTATAGATCGGCTATCTGCACATCTAGGTTGTAGATAGCGAGTTTAAATTTAACCAGCATAGTTTCAATCAGCGGGCGATACTGCGTGTTTGGATAGACGTAGAGAAATTTTTCTATCTCGGCGATACTGTCTTGCATTAGCTTTTGGTTGCGATTGGGTTGCGAGAACGAGTCAAAATTCGCCTTTATCTTCAAATACTGCGCAAATTCGCTCCTAGGGCCGCTATCGCCGTATCTTTTAAGGTATTCGTCCAGGTAAAAATTCGCCATCAGATACTCTTCGTCGTTGGCGTGGGCTTGGGCAAGGATTAGTAAAATTTGCTCCAAAAGCGGGCTAGCTACGTGCTCGCTAGACATCGCCGTGTAGTGCTTATCGGCGCTTTCTAGGTCGCGATTTTTTATATCGCCGATGATCTCGGAGTACCACTGATCGGGTGTTAGATTATATAGCTCGGTGTATTTTTCAGCGCAGCCGCCGACTAAGCAAACAAAAAAAATCGCAGATAAAAATTTAATCGTTTTTTTCATACGTTCCCTTAAATTTAAATTTTTCAGACGGTTTATTTTACCATTGTTTTTGTTGCTTTTGGGTAAATTTCGGTTTTATTTATGCTTAAAAATAGAAAAATTTGGGTACAATTGCCTAAAAAGTAAATGTATAATTAAGGAGACGTATATGGTTTTTCAGGTTAAAAGCCCTATTTTGGGCTTTGAACATATCAAAAGCTACGAGCTAAAAGAGCTTGATCAATTTTTCGTAAAGCTTCAAAGCAAGGACGATGAGACGTCTTTTACAGCGATAAACCCATATGCTTTGAGAAATTACGAATTTGAAATACCTACGTACTATCAGGAGCTAATGGACATAAACGATCAAAGCGAGCTAAGGATTTACAATATAATGGTAGTAAGCACCCCTATCGAGACTTCGACGGTAAATTTTATCGCCCCTATCGTTTGCAATATGACAAATATGACGCTTTCGCAGATAGTGCTTGATGCGTGGACATATCCGATGTATAAGCAGGCCGAAAAAATTTCGGATTTTATAGAAAAATGAAAGTATCTTTTGTTGGTTTAATATATTTTAATATTTTTGATTGTATATATAAGATTTATAATACTAACAATTTCTTATGTATATTAAGAGTAACTTATAAGATTTGAGGCATATTTTGAACAACTTTAATATAATAGAAAAAAACAATAATTGCCATAATTATATTCAGTGGAGAAAAGGCGTGTCTCTCGTTGAGCTAGTTTTGTCAATGGTTATAGTAAGCATAGTGCTAATGGGCGTACCAACACTTCTAAATCAGTCAACAGTAGCAGATAAAACGTCGATAGTTCAATCAGTTATTATAGACGCCCAAGAAATAATGACATTAGTTTTAAGGGCTCCATATGGATGTGGTGAAGAAATAATCGGTGGTGGCCACGGACTGGGTGGACAAACTGTGACACCCGTCTTTAATTATGACGATACCTCTCATCCAGGGAAAGATTTTTATGATATAAACGGTATTTCGAAAGCAAACAGAAGAATATTTGTATCTAGAGGACCAAATGACTCTTGCGCAACTACTGGCGAATCAATACCGGAACTAGATATAGACTCTGCAAGTACTGTTACAACATCATCCTTGGTGTCAGAAATTTCAAAAAAAGTAGAACACAAAACAATAGACGATAGTATAGATAATAACGTATGGAAAATTACAATAGAGCTCTTTGCCCAAGATGATAAAAAAACTGAAAGTGACAAAAAAGATCAAACAAGAGTAGTCTTAAATAGCTTTGTTGCCAATATAGGAGATAGACCAATGATACAAAGCAAGGTATGGTAAAATATGAAAAAAGCATTTACATTATTAGAAATAGTAATAGTTATCGTAATAGTAGGTGTTTTAGCATACTTCGGCGCAGAACTAACCGTAAAAATTTATAACGGCTATTTTCATTCAAGAACCATCAATTATTTGACTACACAAACAGATTTAACCCTAGAAATAATTGCAAAAAGGCTTGAAAATAGAATACACCAATCCGTTATAAGCAGAACATCTGGTACGGATTTCACTCATATCAGCTTTAGACCTACAAGGCATACTATAGCCAATAAAGATAATATCTTAGAGTGGATAAGCTATTCATATGAGAGTTTCCAAAATGGCGGTTGGAGTGGCTTTATTGACATTGATAGCCCAAATACCAATAAAACAGCTAGAACCATTTCAACTCCCGGAAGCAATCTCTGTTGCAAAACCAATACCAGCGAACTATATAATTCAACAAAATATACTATGGCCGATTTAACGGACACAAATGGAAAAAAAATAGATTTTTCTTCAAACTATACCGTTGGAATGATATTTCGCTCCAATGAAGTAACAGGCAATATTAAAAATAGTTTCGGCTTTGATCACTCTACTTTTGCTGCAGATAGTGTTGTAAAAGTAAAAGCAAAATCTGACGGTAGTCCAGTGCTTGAAGTGGATAGTGCAGATATAGGAAAAGTAAATAAAATTTATGAACAATACTATTTGGCTCACACCGCATACGCCATAGTACCAGTAAATCCAAAAGATGGAAGAAGTGATACAACCCCTGATGATGGTAGATTTGATATATACCTACACTACAATTACAGACCATGGCTAGGGGAAAAATATAGTGATACAAATACCCCAAAAGCATTACTAGCAAGGGGAGTTAAAGGTTTTTCATATAAAGCCTTAGACAGTACAATCATATTACAACTTTGCATGACTGATATAAGGTTGCCGATAAACGAGGCATCACTAGAGGAAAATATAGTTTGTAAAAGAAGGGCGGTGCTATAATGAGAAAAGGCTTTAGTATGGTTACAGCTATATTGTTTATGGTGCTCGTCTCAACTTTGGGAGTTACGATGTTAAAACTTTCAGTAGAATCCGTAAAGACTACTGGCGATATATATTTAAAAGAACAGGCCGCTTTTCTACTCAGGAGCGCAACAGAAATAGCGATAGCAAAAATTATATTAAATCCAAATAAAATTGCCAATAGCAGTAATTGTTTCAAAAATCAGACGATTTTAAACGAAAAATACTCACTGGGCGGATTAGATATATTTAATATAAAAGTTGTAGTGTCTAAAGTTTTTGGCAAGATAGGTGATTGTAGCAACTTTACGCCAATAAGTACTTCAGAATCAGTAGGAACAGTTGTGCTTGATACATATATAGAAATCATTCCAGCAGCAATGAAAATAACAAATAGCGGAAAAATAAGACTTCATAGAAGAACGATACAAAAACTATAAAACCAATCAAAGGAGGAGAGATGAATACAAGTATCATTGGGAAACAATTTGATCTAACCGATCCCATAAAGGAATACATAGAAAATGCTTTCGAAGCTATCCTAAAATACAATCTTAATATAATTTCAGGAAAGTGTGTCGTATCGGCGGACGAAAAAAATGGCAGAAAAGGCTTTTGTGTAGAATTTATCCTAAATTTGGCAAAAAAAGACACTATCGTCATTCGCCACAAAGATAAAGATTTATACGCTTGTATTGATCTTGCAATAGATCGAGCGTCAAAAGTTCTCCGTAGAGAGCACGATAAAAATACTACTATCAAAAATAAAGATGACGAAAAGGCTATTAGGAATGCTATCGCAAACGAAGTATGCAGTGAAATAGATATTGACGACATCGTACCTATGGAACTTGAAATATACAAACCTCTTGAAATAGAAGAAGCACTATTCAAACTCAAAAGCAGTGATGCACAGTTTTATGTATTTAATGATATAGATGCAAAAATGAGGGTTTTATATAAAAGGTCAGATGGTAAATTTGGACTATACTAATACAAAATTAAGGCGAGCTAAGCTCGCCTTTGATGCTATCACAGAATATAAGGGTGTCTTATTACTCATCAAAAATCAATCTATAAAAATTAATAAGCAAAGGAAATAAAATTATTACAACATTTTAATATAAAATACTTGCATACTATAACTACTGATAATGATTTAAAATAATCAGAAAATTGCGTTATCAAATTTTAAAACATCTATAAAAAATAAGGCCCAATGAGACCCAAGCTAATTTTTAGTCACTGCTCCTTTTTATTATTACTCATATAAGACCCTCTTATTTATTTAAAAAATAGCAATACAGCTTTTTTATAAGAACATCGCGTCGTCAATGCTTTTTATATATCAATACTGTTGTATTCCAGCCCTACCTCTCTTTATTCACAGCTTATTCGCACTCTTTAGATAAAGTAAGAAATTGTCTTTCTCTTAACTTTTGCGCAGTCATTATCATTGCGTCATGCTTAATGATATCTCTTTAAATTTAGCTAATCTATAATTTAGCATAGCAACGACTACAGGAAAGCTAAGTTATTTAAAGCGTATATCTATAAAATAGAGTTTATAATAACAAACAAGCAAAGCCGATTACGAAATAATTTTTCTATAAAAATAGTCCTGTTGTATCTACTAAAATTGATAAGATTTTTAGGGTAGTCAAATGTATGGGTAGGGTAGCTAAAAACCCGACTAAGTTTCGTTCAAGTTATTTGATTATACTTGGTTAGACATAAATTCGGCCACCCCACAGTAAAAAACAGGATGGGATTTGCATCCCCCATCCATCACCACTGAAGTCTCCTGCTAGGTCTTTGTATTGTCATACTACCATTATTTTGCTCTAGAGCGTTATCTACAGGTACTATTCTTTGGCTATTCTTACCTTTATTATCAAAGAGTTGTCCACCCCACTCATTTGATAGATAGAAGTTAATAGTAGAAACCATTGACGTAGCCAGTGGGTTGGTCGAGTATATCAGCCAACTATCGGCCAATACCTCTACTTTTTCTGTGCCCACTATAATTCTTGGGGATGTTGCTTTTAGACTATCCTCAAAATAATTCACGCTTCTAAAGGTAATATTTATCGGATTATTTGGATATGTAGCACTTGGTAAAACACTATTTAACGAGTTATAACCTTTTATTTCTCCTAGAACCGCGCTATCATGCTTTTTTGTGGCATACCAGTAGTTTTCTCCAGTAATAGGTGTATTTATTTTATCTATATTATATTTTGTCGCATCACAATCCTTGCAGTAAATGGTATAGTATGCTAAATGTTCGAAACTTTTTGTATTATAGTATTCTCCATTTGGCAAAAATGCCCTACCGTAATAAAATTTTAAAACTCTGCTTCGATCGGTAGGCGTCTGGAAGTATGACGGTATATTCTGGTTTCCTATTATGTTGTACTCTTTTTGCTTATTCTCCCCGGATATAAACAACAAATCGGTATCTATATCAAATGGATTTCTAGCATATCGATTATCCCTCTTGAAGTTAAATTTCATCCAGACTCCCTCTTTTTTATCGCCGAGCTTTGCTATAGGAGCGCTTACAGGCACTACACCATTTACAAAGGCCTTTTGCGATATCGTATAGCTCGAGTCGTCTATATTGAGCGGATTGTCTTTAGTTACATCTTTTGCGTCAGGATCGGCAAAAAATACCATATCTTCAGACTTAGGATATCTGCTAGTTCTATCCTCGTCGTTTGCGGTAAAGTCACCGTGATAAACACCCCTACTAATATACCCTCCTTCTCCATAAAAAGTTTGAGGCTCATTTTTTCTATTTATGATTATTCTCGTATTTAGGTCCTCTGCATAGCAATCTTTAGTAAAAAGCTGAGTGATATAGTTTTTGTTACTAGTATAGTCTATTAGCTGATCTATATCTTTTGCGGTATCTTTATCATAAGTTTGGAAAAAACTATTTGATACGGCATCAAAATTTAACCAACCATGATAACTAGCTCCAAGCATAGCGGTTCTTCTTGAGTACGCTACCGCCTGCAATCCATAAGAGATAGAAGCGGACATTTTGGGGTCATTTGACAAGTAAGTCATGTCAGAACTAGAACCAACAGCTTCACCCTGAAAATTAAAAATTTTAACGCCTGTCGGCATTATAGCATATGGTCTATGATTACCTATTTCTTCGTTAAATTCTATAGCTATATCACATCCTACCCTGCCGCTAGCATCTGGTTCATTGGATGTACTTCCGGGTATGCAGCCCCCCTTTGCCCTATCGGGTAAAGTAAACTGATCGTCTATAACACGATCAAGTCGCAATGATACTTTTCCGACTTCTGGATATATAAGCCCCTCAGCGGCATCATCGTATGGGGCAAAAGTATCGCCTGTGAAAGAAGAAGGATTATCCGGGTCGTAATAAGACATATTAAACACAGTATCAGTGTGCCCATTGTGAGACTTTCTAATACCTATAGACATTCGTATTTTTATATTTTCAAGATAATTCATTCTAGTCAAAGTTATCGGATTAGAAAAACAACCGGCCGGCGCATGGCTCTTTACGTCAAACCTTACCTTATCTGTGGAGAAATAATACCCTCTCACCTCTTTACCGTCTACGCCGACCGGTATAGCGCGAAACTCATTATACGGCATGGAGTAGTATCCGTAATTATCAAAATTACCTACCGGAACGCCGGCCGTAGGCCTTGATTTTACGTATCCAGAACGATTAAAGCCTATTTTCATTTTTACGCCGCTTGGCCTTATGATAAAAGTATCCGAGTTCGCTGAAGCATACTGGGATTTAGTACCCGGCTTTGCTATAACAAACGTATGCCCCCGTGGCAGTATAGGGAGATTGGATGTATCCAATAAAATATCCATGTGTACGCCATTAAAATTAATAGGCGTATTTTCCTGTATCAAATTTCCAGAAGCATCATATATAGTGTTTGCACTGTTTGAATTCATGTCTCCATCTATATATCTAGAACCCACTCTGACGTAGATTGGTCCATTGTAATTAGATGGGTTACCGTACTTATCGAAGTGGACTATTCTAAATCTGTTCTTAAACTTATTGTTTCCGGCAACTATAGTATAAAGTTTTTGGTCTGGATTGGCGCTTGGATTATATGGATTATAGTTGATATTAGTTACTCTAAAATACCCTTCATTATCATAAACCATATATCCGACCGCATTTATATACTGTATATAACCACTTGGAATATTACCCCAAGTTGGAGTAATGTTATAGCTTGGCGCATTTCTACATTTTCTTAACTTTCCGGAGTATGTAACCAAATTTATTTTATCAGATTGCATATTCCATCCAGCATGCGAAAGGGATGGATATACTCCATTCGGATTACTAAAATAAGTCCCCTTTGCCTTACGATAATCCAAGTAAAAATTAGCCGCTACACTATATTCATTAGGCTTCCATACATAGTTTAACTTATCATAATGCTCTTTATAAAAAATCCTATTACCTAAAAACCCCATTCTCATACTATTATATGGATTACCGGACAAACCGGCTTTATGGTAAAAGGCATTTTCATAAGTATCTAGATCATTAACCATACCTTCATAACCAGGCTGAAAGCCTGGGTTTGAAAACGCAGGATACCCGCTCCATACCGATCTATCGGTTCCTAATGGAGTAGCCCCGCCTCCTACGTTATGTGACTCCCTAGGGCTATCATACGTTATATTATAATTCTGATACCTAACGTCTGCAGTAGCCCCAACGATATCGGGATCAGAATTTTCATACATAACGCCAACCGTAGTTCTAATGGGAGTTCCTACTTGTAGGCTAATTCCCCCAGCAGGTACCCTTACAAAATTACCTGATCCATTCATGTACTCTATAAGTTCAGCATAGCACAGCTTACGACTAAGTTCGTCTACCGTGTAATTCTTTTTCGTCTTGGCGTTTAAAGAACCTAGCAAAACAAAACATAGAAGCATAGTTCGCATAATTTTCATTGTTGTTCTCCTTTTTTGAATATTTTTAAAACTAATTATTCCGTTTTTTCTTTTTTATTCCGCTGAAATTTGAAAAAAATCTAATTTTCTTGAAAATTTTAAAAAGAAATATAGGCATTTTATAAAAGGTAAAATTTTAAAAGTGTACGATATGGACATTTAAGTCATCCTCATAGAAAAATAGTAAAATTAAAAATCTTTCCGGTTACGATTTTTAGGTTAAAATTTATACAATTCCCAGCAGAGCAGAGCCTAGCATCGACGGATTTTTATTTTGCAAGGCTTGCTGTTTTTCTAACAAAGAATTGCTTTGCAAACTAGCTCGTAGCTCCTTTTCGTATTTAGTCAAAAGCTCGTCCAGTACGGCTTCAAGCTCGTCTCTTAGGCTTTTTTTCATATCGGTATTTAGCCCTAGAGCTTCCATCAGCTCCTCTTTTTTGGCTCTTAGTTTTTCTTGGATTTTTTGTTCATTCATCTGCGATAAAAATCCAGCCGCGCCAACCTCGGTAAGGGTTCTTTTAAACCCCTCTACATCGGGCTCTTTGGAGGTTTTAACCGGCTCTGCAGCTCTTTTAAGCTCCTTTTCAAAGTCGCCCTCATTTGCCGCTTTTGCACTCTTTTCAGCAACTTTTTGCGCAAGCTCGGCCAAAATCTTTTGGATAAATTTCTGCTCTTCGATCGTCATTTTGCATCCTTTACACAAGATACATTTTTACAAGCAAATTTTATTCCCTAGCTTTGTCTGCGATAAATTTAGCAAATTTATCATCGTCGTTCGGGCAGGCCGCGACATCGTAAAAATCAAATTTTAGCTCGTCTGCGATATGCTTAAATTCCTTTGATAGCTCAAAAACGGTCTCGGAGTTGTCGATACAAAACGAGATCGGATAGATGAGAGCTTTTTTATCTTTTAGCTCGGCTAAAACCTGATTTAGAGAGGGTTCGAGCCATTTTACGGGACCTAGTCTTGACTGATACGCCAGCATCGTTTGCTTAAATTTAACCCCTCGCTTCTCCAAAATTTCGGTTAAAATTTGAACGTGCCGCTTGACGTGCTCCTCGTAAACATCGCCTGCATCAATGATTTTTTGCGGCAAAGAGTGCGCCGAAAACACTAGCGTTATATCGTCCGTATTTAGATTACGCGCGCTTTTTTCGATGCAGTCTGCGATGATTTCATTATATCTATCATCCGCAAAAAACGGCTCGACGATTTTTATTTTTGCTTGTAAATTTAGCTCGCGGCATGCCTTATTAAAGTCGTTTAGACTTGACGTCACGGTGGTGATAGAGTGATGCGGGTATAGCGGGAAAACGACGATCTCCGAGGCCTGGGCAAACTCGGCCAAAACGTCCTTTGCAAAAGGCGGCGTATAATTCATCGCAAATGCCGCCGTCTCGTCGCGGTCTAAAAAATGCGAAATTTTACCGCAAAGCCTAGCCGTAAGCTCGCAGATGGGCGACTTGCCGCCGATTCGGCGGTAGTTGTTTTGCGCGGTTTTTAGACGGGATTTTGTTATCGCAAATGCAACGAATTTACGCAAGAGCTGGCTTTTTATCCCCAAAATACAGGGGTCGTTAAACATATTTTTTAAAAAGACTTCAACCTCGCTAAGGTCGTTTGGCCCGCCCATATTTAGTAGCAAAATAAGTCTCATTCGCAAATCTCCTGAGCCTTTAGCGCGTCTTCAAGCGTGCTTAGATCGCTTTTTGCGCCGCAACAAGCCTGGTAAAACTCTGCAAACAATGCTTTAGCCGGCGAAACGTCGCCGTAAACTTTCAAATTTTGCTGCCCTTCAAGCGTATATTTGTTTAGCTTTAGACCCGACATATCGCCAAAATACACGCCCCTGCTTGCGGCAAATTCGATCGTAAATCGCTCTGCTTTAAATCGCTTCGAGTTGTGAATGCTAGCTAAGGTTTGATTTTTAAATTTAAGCTGAAAAAGTGCATCGGTTTCGCTTCTTTTATCTTCATTTTGGATAGAGATTTTGTTACCAAACACCACTTCGCTACCCGTTACAAACCTTGCTAAATCTATGTTTTGTAAAATTTCCAGCTGTAAATTTACGCCTTTGTTAAAACCGCGCGAGATATTTAGCGAGAAAATTTCCCTTTCTTTAGCGAGCTCCTTTTTTATCGAGGCGATCACGGGATTAAACCTATCCGTAAAAGCTACGTAGGCGCCGATATTTTGGGGCTTAAAGCAGTATTTTAATTCTCTTATCTCGCCTGATTTGCAAAGCCACGGATCAAGCATGATAAATTTTATAAAATTTAGGCACTTCGGTATTAAATTTAAGTGCTTGTGCGTGTCGGTGACGATTATGGCGTCGATTTTAACGGAGCTTAAAAGATCGTTTATGTTGTGATAAAACGGTATTCGCGTGCAAATTTCGTGATTTTGCACTCCGTCAAATATTCCAACTAGCTCGAAATTTTCCGAGCGACGTAGCTCATTGTAATAAATTTTGGCGTTGCCCGTAAAGCCTATGATCGCAACTTTTTTCTTCATATTAATCCCAAATTTTATTGTTTTTGAAATAATTATAGTAAAAAACGGTAATTAAACGGATAATGCGCCCTATTTTTAGATTTTTTAGTCTTTTTTTACAACCGTTTTTATTGTTTAACCTCAAACAAGTTTTATCAAATTTATGATAAAATCAGCCCTATTTTAAAACTTTAAATCAGGAAAAACGATGGATATTAGAGAGGCTTATTTAAATTTTTTTGCAAGCAAGGGTCATGAGATCATCCCGTCCGCGCCACTAGTGCCAAACGACGCTACGCTACTTTTTACAAACGCGGGCATGGTGCCGTTTAAGAGCATTTTCACCGGCGAAGTACCGCGCCCTACCCCGCCCATACGCACGAGCTGTCAGACCTGCATCCGCGCAGGCGGCAAGCACAACGACCTAGACAACGTCGGCTACACCGCGCGCCACCACACATTTTTTGAAATGCTGGGCAACTTTAGCTTTGGCGAATACTTTAAAAAAGACGCGATCGCGTATGCGTGGGAGTTTGTAACGCAGGTGCTAAAACTACCAAAAGACCGCCTTTACGTCACGGTTCACGAGAGCGACAACGAGGCGTTTGCGCTGTGGGAGCAGCACATCGCAAAGGAGCGCATTTATAGATTCGGCGATCACGATAACTTCTGGCAGATGGGCGATACGGGGCCTTGCGGACCGTGCTCGGAGATCTTTTACGATCAAGGCGGCGAGCACTTTAACACGTCTGAGGACTACATGGGCGGCGACGGCGATAGATTTCTTGAAATTTGGAACCTGGTTTTTATGCAGTACGAGCGCAGCAGCGACGGCAAGCTAACCCCGCTACCAAAGCCTAGCATCGACACTGGCATGGGGCTTGAGCGCGTCACGGCGATAATGGAAGGCAAATTTAGCAACTACGATAGCTCGCTTTTTATGCCTCTTATAAACGAAGTAGCCGCGCTTTGCGGTAAGCCTTACGCCTATGAGAGCGGCGCTAGCTACCGCGTCATCAGCGATCATATCCGCTCGGTGACTTTCCTACTGGCTCAGGGCACGACGTTTGACAAAGAGGGCCGCGGCTACGTGCTTCGCCGCATCCTACGCCGCGCGATCAGACACGGATATCTACTAGGTATAAAAGAGCCATTTATGTACCGTCTCGTAGATAAAGTCTGCGAGCTAATGGGCGGCCACTACGCCTACCTAAACGAGAAAAAAGAGGCTGTAAAAGAGCAAATCAGGCTCGAAGAAGAGAGATTTTTAGCCACGATAGCAAGCGGGCTGGAGCTTTTTGAGAGCGAGTTAGCGCGCACGAAAGATATTTTTAGCGGCGAGGCTGCGTTTAAGCTTTACGATACTTTCGGATTTCCGCTAGATCTTACCGCCGATATGCTACGCGAAAAGGGACTCAAAGTAGACGAAGCTAAATTTGACGAGCTGATGAGCGAGCAAAAAGCGCGCGCTAAAGCCGCTTGGAAAGGTAGCGGCGATAAGAGCGCAAAGGGCGATTTTAAGGCGCTTTTAGAGAAATTTGGCGAAAACAAATTTAGCGGCTACGAGGAGCTTGAGCGCACGAGCAAGGTTTTAGCGCTGCTTGACGAGGATTTTAAAGAAACGCAAATTTTAAAATCCGGCGAACAAGGCTGGGCGATGTTTGACGTGACGCCTTTTTACGCCCAAAGCGGCGGCCAGGCGGGCGACAGCGGCGAGATCGTGGGCACAGCCGACGTACTA
The DNA here is from genome assembly GCA_963527315.1 of uncultured Campylobacter sp. GTDB lineage: Bacteria > Campylobacterota > Campylobacteria > Campylobacterales > Campylobacteraceae > Campylobacter_A. Next base: position 16,402 of record CAURQE010000009.1, on the reverse strand, counting down.
GATACACAGAAGTTTTTCGGACTAAATTTATCAAACGTCGCGGTTAAAAAAGAGCTTAAAATCGGCGATACCGTGAAGCTAAAAGTAAGCGAGCAAAGAGCCGAGATCGCGCGCCACCACAGCGCCACGCACCTACTCCATGCCGCGCTTAGAAGCGTGCTGGGAACGCATATCGCTCAGGCTGGATCTAGCGTCGAAGCAAACAGACTCAGGTTTGACTTCTCGCATCCAAAAGCCGTGACGGCGGAAGAGCTAACAAAAATAGAAAATTTCGTCAATGCCGCGATTAGCGAAAATATAGAGGCGAAAACGGAGATAATGGACATCGAGGACGCCAAAAACAGTGGCGCGATCGCATTATTTGGTGAAAAATACGCCGATAAAGTGCGCGTGCTAAGCTTCGGCGAGGTTAGCAAGGAGCTTTGCGGCGGTACGCACGTAGGAAATTTGAGCCAGATCGGCGCGTTTTTCATCACAAAAGAAGGCGGTGTGAGTGCGGGCGTGCGTAGGATCGAAGCGGTGTGCTCCAAAGCCGCGCTAAATCTCGCAAAAGCCTGGCGCTGCGAGATCGAAGAGCTAAAAACCGAGCTAAAAAGCGCCGAGCCGATGAATGCTGTAAAAAAACTAAAAGCCGAGATAAAAAGCCTAAAAGATAAAACTAAGCAGGCAAAAGATGCACACGCGCTAGCCGTAGTGAACGTAAATGAGACAAAGCTTTGCGTCGCAGTGATTGACGGCGGCGACATAAAGGCGACGATAGACGAGTTTAAAAATGAGAACGAAAAGGCGGCGATCCTACTTGTGCAAGTAAACGAAGAGGGCAAAATCGCTCTGGCTGCAGGCGTGAAAAACGCGCCGTTAAAAGCCGGCGAATGGGTCAAATTTACGGCTCAAATTTTAGGCGGAAACGGCGGCGGCAAGGATGATTTTGCCACCGCAGGCGGTAAAAACGTGCTTGCGATCGAGGATGCGATCAGACAGGCGCTAGAGTTTGCTAAAACGAGACTTGAAAAATAAGCCTGGCGTTGGTCAAATTTAAGAAAATAGTTTAAATTTGACCGCGGTTTTACGACGTGAAATTTAAAACAAATTTGAGCTGCCTTTAACTAGGCTAGATTAAAATAGTCGCAAGCCGGAAAATTTAATGGGCTGGTTTGTAGCATCAATTTTATTAAATTAAAATTTAAAAATAGGCTCAAAAATAGCCGTAAAATTTAATCCAAAATCCGGCTAAATTTGATCTCAAGGGGCTTAAAGCGAGTTTCAAAGCGGATAAATTAAAAACCGAATTTGTTTGGTTTCTAGGCTTAAATTTAAAGCAAAGATGTGCGAAGTTAATAACTTTTAAAGCGAGCCAAAAAAATTTATCCGTACGTTAAGTCGTTAAATTTTGGCGCCGGCAAGGGTAAATTAAACGAACAAATTTTAAAATCAAAGGGGGCAAATGCCTGAATTTAATATAGCTTTTGCAAGAATCGACAACGCCTTACCTTTCGTCCATATCCTTGCCGTTATCGTTTTTATCGGATTTCAGGCGAATTTTTTACTAATGGCTAAATTTTTTATGAAGAATTTAGGCAACGACGCGCAGAGCTACGAGACGATAATCTCGATGATGAAACGCCTAGGATACGCGGTTTACGGATCGATTTTAATCATAGGCGCGACAGGTCCGATGCTGGCTAAGGAAAGCGCGGCAAAAACCGCCGACCCTATGCTAGACACGGTTTTAACGACAAAATGGGCTCTTTACGGCTTTTTGCTTCTAAATATAATTTATGTTACTTACCGTCTAAACAAGGCCGTAAAAGCATTTAAAAATAGCGAATACGTCGAGCTTCACGAGAATCTCATCGTTACGATTTATTATTTCATCCCGCTAAACGTCGCATTTGCGCTACTAGCGACGTATCTTGGCATAGCATATAGGGAGTTTTGATGATTTTTTTGGCCTCAAGTTCGCAAACGCGGGCGAAAATTTTAAAGCAAAGCGGAATAAATTTCGAGCAAATTTTCTTTAACTACGACGAGGGCGGCGTAGATAAAAATTTACCGCCGCACATTTACGTCCAAAAGATAGTCGCGGCAAAAAAAGAGCAGTTTTTAAAGGCAAATAGCGGCGTAAAAAACGTCGTTTTCGCCGATAGCGTCGTCGTATGCGACGGTAAAATTTTAGGCAAAGCAAAGGACGAAAAAGAAGCTTTTAAAATGCTAAAAATGCAAAGCGAAAATACCGCTAGGATCGTAACTGCGATGATATTTTTAGGCGAGAAATTCGAGCTTTTTAACGTAAGCTTTGCCGAGTATAAATTTGCCAAATTTGACGAAGCCGACCTACAAAACTACCTATCTGGCGATCTTTGGCGGGGCAAGGCAGGAGCCATGACGATAGAAAATTTCAACAAAAAATACATCCTAAGCCAAAACGGCGAAAATAGCACCGCAATGGGGCTAAACGTGAAAATTTTAAAGGCGTTTTTATGAGAATTCTAGCTTCTATTTTGTTTATTATCTTTGTTTCGCTGAGCGCGGCGTTTGCGTATCTTTACTCGCAAGTTACCTTTGATGCGTCAAATATTATTGATTTTAAGCCAAAGCTCACGACTCAAATTTACGATAGAAACGGCGAACTCATCGCAAATATCTTTGACGAAAACAGGATCTACGTCAAATACGAGGACATCCCGCCGCGCGTCATAGAGGCGCTGGTAGCGATCGAGGATACGAGCTTTTTTGAACACGGCGGCGTAAACCCCGAGGCCATCACGCGAGCTATCGTTAAGGACATAAAGGCGGGCAAACTAGTCGAGGGCGCTAGCACGCTAACTCAGCAGTTAGTTAAAAACATGGTATTAACCAGAGAAAAAAAGCTAACTCGTAAGCTAAAAGAGATGATCATCTCGATGAAACTGGAAAACGAGCTAACCAAAGAGCAAATTTTAGAGCGCTATCTAAATCACGTCTATCTAGGACACGGCTATCACGGCATAAAAACCGCGGCAAAAGGATACTTTAGAAAGGAGCTTGACGAACTCACGTTAAAAGAGATCGCTATCCTAGTGGGCTTACCAAAAGCGCCTAGCACCTACGACCCGACCCGCCACCTAGATCTATCTCTAAGCCGCGCGAACAACGTCATAGCAAGAATGAACGCGCTAGGTTGGATCAGCGACGCAGAGTACAAAGCCGCGCTAGTCGAGCAGCCCGTAGTTTTTGACGATACTCTCACGCAAAACAAAGCCCCGTATATCGTGGACGAGGTGCTAAAAGAAGCCTCAAAGCGCTTTGAGGACATAAAAACCGGCGGCTACGTCATCGAAACCAGCGTTGATTTAAAGGTGCAAGATATGGCGTCCGAGGCGCTAAAATACGGCTACAACGAGATATTAAAGCGCAACAAAGACGCAAACGCCAGTATCCTAAACGGCGCTATCGTCGTTACACTACCTAAAACGGGCGAGATCCTCGCGCTAGTAGGCGGCGTAGACTACGCCAAAAGTAGCTATAACCGCGCCACGCAGAGTATGCGCCAACCGGGATCTAGCTTTAAGCCCTTTATCTATCAGATTGCTCTAGACATGGGCTACTCGCCGATGAGCAAGGCTGCTGATATATCAAGGGTTTTTAACGAAGGCAGCCAGTACGAGTGGCGACCGAAAAACTACAGCGGCGGCTTCCAGGGCTACATCACGCTACGAGAGGCTCTACGCCAGTCGCGCAATCTCGCCACGATAAATTTACTCGACGAGATCGGACTTGATACGGCTTATAAAAAGCTATCCGAAATGGGCTTTAAAAATATCCCCAAAAACCTCTCCATCGCGCTTGGTAGCTTCGGTATCTCGCCGTTAGAGTTTGCTAAATTTTACTCGATGTTTCCAAACGGCGGCGAGATCGTAGAGCCAAGCCTCATAAAACGCATTATAAATTATCAAAATTTAGAAGCGGCTTTCGAGCCTGCGCGGGTATTTGTTACGGAACCCGAGCAGGCATATCTGATGACTGATATGATGAGGACGGTAGTAGAGCGCGGCACGGGACAAAGCGCCAGGCTAAACGGCGTGCAGGTAGCAGGCAAAACGGGCACGACGAATAATAACGTCGATGCGTGGTTTTGCGGATTTACGCCCGAAGTCGAGGTGTTAGTGTGGTACGGCAACGACGACAACACGCCGATGAGAAAGGTCGAGGGCGGCGGACGCACGGCGGCTCCGGTGTTTAAGAAATTTATGGAAAGCTATATGAAGGAGTACCCGCTAAAACAAAAAACCTTCATCGAGCCTGAAGGCGTCTTTCATACCGCGCACGAGGGCTTAGCGGAGATCTATACGAAGATCTCGCCCGTACCTAAACCCGACGCCCAGGATATGCTAATAAAACAAGACGACGAGGGGCTGATTTTTTAAATTTCGTAAATAAAGTCGGCTAAATTTGAGCGATTTTCTATGCAAATTTAGCCGCTGCTATAACGCTCCAAGCTTGTTCAAATTTGGCTCATTCTTTAAAACCAAGTTCGGCTATGCGGTCAAATTTGATTTTGTTTAGACCCGAATTTTAAGCCCGCTTGCAGGTTTTAGCCGCGTCAATTTTAACACTTTTTAGCGCGGCTAAGTAAGCCTCGTCAAATTTAAGCTTGCCTACCAAACCGAGTTAAGCGAGCTAAATTTACAAATCCGCCCAAATTTACAACCGTATCGCGTCCGGGCAAAAACCGCGTCAAGAGCCGCTCAAATTTTAAATTACGCCTCGTCTTTCGGGATATACGTACTTCGGTTAAACAGATAGCATGCCGCAAAAATAACAAGACAAGCCGATAATATGTTTGAGCCGCTCAAAAGCAAGCTCACCGTCTTTTCGTTATTTCTAGCGATCAGAGCCGCTATCATGAGCACAATCGGATACAAGATCAAAGCAATGCTAGCTAAATTTTCAACCGTAAAAATCACCAAGCAAAGTCGCTGATTTTTTATAAAAAATTTGCTGTATTTTTTCGTAGGGTAGCTTTTTAGGTAAATTTTCGTGAAAAAATACGGCAAAATCAGTATCGCAGCAAGAGAAACGAGCCCGTATAGAACATTGCCTAAAAAATATGCAAAATAAGAGACCATAAGCCCAAACCCGATAAATGCCATACTAGCGCGCCTGATAAGCCTATGCACGTCGTAACGGTTTTTTAGATGCCGAGGTATTTGATCAAATTCCGCGTCCAGGTCGTTTAGCTCGCCGAGTCTTTCCTCTGCTGATTTCGCGCTTTGAGCTAGACCGGACTCTCTGCGCAGATCTGCACCCTCGGGTGCGGGCTCATATGAGCTTTTATTGCGAGAGTAGCATATCGCAAAAACAAGCAAGCAAATCGGAGCTACGACAAGGCCGTACAAAAATCCATAAGCCGCATATCCGCCGCCGCTATCCTTCACGAAAAACGACCCGATAATAAGCAAAATCGGATATAAAATCAAGACTATGCTGGCAAAATTTTCTATCCTAAAGGCTAGGAAGCTATCCCACTGATCCCTCACGAAAAGATAGCTGTATCGCTTGGTTTGATCTCGCCTTAAAACATAAATCGTCCAGAAAATAGGCACAACTATCTTCACAGCGCCCCGAATATGTCTAAAAATTTCAGGCGGCAATTCTATACCGTTGTTTACAAAAAATGATTTCAAATACGGCGCCAACATCGCAAAAAGGTAAAAAACGACAAACGTCGACGACCAATACGTCATAATCGCCCGTCTGATAAATCTACGCCTATCATACTGCCTTTTTGCATCCTCAGAGATTGCGGCAAATTTCTCGTCCAGCTCTTTCATCTCGGCTTGAAATTTCGCGTTCACGGCTAGCCGTTTTAAAAGCGGTAATTTTAAATTTAACCTAGTAACGCGCCTAAATTTGGGGCTTAAATTTGATAGCAAAAACGTAGCTACGTTTTGAAAATTTTACGTTTTGCCACCGCTTGGCAAATTTAATCAAGCAACAACAAAGAAAAAGAACTTAATTTTAACCCGTTTGCCCTAAAATATCTGCGGATAAAAAGATAGCGCCGCACCGCGCACGAGCCTAGACTCAAAAGTACGGTGATCAAACTCAAATTTAACCCGAGCTTCCCCGCTAAATTTGAGCTGGGTTTAAAAAGCAAAAGGATAAATTACTCCACGAGCTTCATCTGCTCGGCGCAGATAGCCTTCCACGAGCTTTGCAGATTTGAGCCGACGCACTCTTGAAGATACGGCTTTGCTTCGCTTTCGCGTTTTAGCTTGATGTAGATTTCCGAGATCTGAGCTAGCGCGCGCAGTCTGTTTTCGGGATCTAGGCGCGTATCTACGAGCTCTCGCACAACGTCTAGAGCCTCGCCTAGTCTATCCAGCTTACTTAGCGAGCCGATGTACTCAAAGTCTATTTTCGGACTAAAGGTGGCGATATGTAGGCGCTTTTGTAGGTCGATCGCCTTTTTGGCGTAAACCGACGCGTTTAAAAAGTCGTTCGCGCCGTACGTCGCCTCGGCCATGCGGTCGTAGAGCTCGATGACCTTAAAGTCGTTTTTGCGTAGCGTCTCGACGGCCGTTATCGTTGCGGCGGCGTCAGTGAGCCTACCTAGCCCCATCAGCGCTTCAAATCTATAAAAAAGCACGGGCGAGACATCGGCATACTCCTGCCTAGACGCGATAGCCAGAGCCTCGTCGGCTACGCGCAAGGCGTCGTTATATTTCTCGGTCTTTATCAAAACGGAGGCTAGTTTGATGAGCCACTCCACGCGGTCGAGCATGTCGGGCGCAAGGATATTTTGCGAGGCGAGCTCGTGCGCGGCAGCGAAGCGGGATAGACGCATATAGCAGTCAAAGAGCTTAAATTTAGCCCCGATTTTTTCGCCTACGCCGTAGTTTTCGGTCAAATTTACAGCCGTAGCGCAGTCGTTTTGACGGATAGCTTCATTTGCCAAATTTAGCGCCGCCTGATCCAAGACGGCTTTAGCGTCCGTATCGTTTAGATCGCGCACGGCCTGCGTATAGCGCAGAACGGAGTCAAATTTACGCTCTTTTAGATAGAGCGCGACCTGCTCTTTTAGCGCTTTAACGCCGACGTCCGTTTTGCCGTATTTATCTATAAGCGCATCGTAATGCTCGTGTAGCTTTGTCGCGTTATTCTCGTCGTTTCTGGCGAAAAATAGCTTATCTAGCGCATTTTGTACAGCGGCGGCGTACTGCCCGTCCGCAAACTCGTTTTGGTATCTTTTTAGGTAGTCGTAGGCCTTTTGCGTATCGGGAGTGCCCGCTAGAGCGATGCCTAGATTTTTTAACACGGTTTCGTAGTCATCGTCGTTTTTGTCTAATCTAGCGAGTAAAATTTCATAAATTCTCGCGGCGATATCGTCCATATTTTTCTCGTGAAATACCCCCGCCAGCGTCATTAGCTTAGATGCGTCGTTTAGTAGGTACTCTTGATTTCTGTTTAAAATCTTAAGCATAAAGTCCTTGGCGCGATCAAATTTCGCCTTGTCGATGCTGCCTTGTACGAGGCTAAGAGCCGCGCGGCTAGCGACGTCTAGCGTCTGCGCCGAGTACAGCACGTCCTCGTACATCCTCACGGCCTCGTCCTGCCTACCGGAAGCGTAGAGCTTATCGGCAAACTCAAGCTCGGCTAGCTTGGTGAAATTTGAGCTTGGATGCTCGCTTTTAAGGATATCTAGCGTGTAGCTCGCGTCGCTAACGAGCTCCTGCCTAAGATAAGCTCTAGTCACTAGATATAGCGCCTCGGGATAGTTTTCATCCGATACGAACCTGCGCATCCACGCGCGCCCCTCGCTTGCTACATCTGCTGCGCCAAGCCCATCAAAGCTATTTTGCGAGTCTAAAATTTTATCCAAGGCGCGCAGTCTATAGAGCAAAAACTCGCTGGCGAAAATGCTATTTGGATAGCGGCGTAGCGCCGTCTGCGTCGTGCTTATCGTCTCGTCGTAGCGCTTGGCCTCATAGCTTTTTTTGACGTCTAGATACATGTTTATATCGTTGCTGTCGCCGCTTTCTATCGGGGCCTTGTTTAGATCTAGCGGTCCGATGCTAGGTGCGGTCATCTGCTCAAATATCGGGGCGAAATTTATCCCCGCATTTGCTTGCTTTTTAAATTCGTTTAAATTTTGATCTATCACGATAGCGTGGCGTTTGGCTGCACCGCCGTTTTTGCTAAAAGGCACGGCAGGAGTGCCGTAAAGAGACTCGCTAGAAGATATCAAGCGAGAACTCGCGCGCGGCACGATATAGACCCGCATGCCGCCTTTTTCCTCGCGGAATCTCACCTCCGCAAGAGCCAAAATTTTATCCTCGACCTTCGGCAGCGCTCCGCCGGGAAGATCGCAAAAATAAAGCTTACGGTCGTAGGCAAGGATCTCCTCTTTGCAGACGAGTCCGTTTTCGTCGCTGATGTTTATTACGGTGTAGGGCCTGCCGTCCTCTGCGCCCGAATTTACGCTAAGGCTAAAAGAAAACGCCAAAATCGGTAAAAAAAGTAAAAAATATTTTCTCATGCGACCATTATACCCTTTTTCGTTTAAAAAGCGCTATAAAAGCGAATATTACGCGCTTCAAAGGCTATTTTTTTACTAAATTTAGCGCGTTTGGATAAAATTTTATTTAGCCTAAATTTAACTTTGCTATAGCAAGAAATTTGGATTTTAAAGTAGCACGGCTGCGGATAAATTTAATCGCCTCACGCCAAAAAGCTCCGCCTGCTATGTCAAATTTGACGTAGCAAGCCCGGCTTTTGGGATTAAATTTATAAAATTTGACCGCCTCGGCAGATAAATCTATGTGTCAAATTTGACCGATTGCCGCTACGCCTCTTTTGAGATCTTAACGAGCTTAAACGCGTATCCGCTAAATTTCGTCCTGCAAAGCGCGACCGTGCCCTTCATCTGCGACTCTAGCTTAAATTTGGCCCTTATTTCTACGCCCTCAGCCTGCACGCTTACTATATCGCCGTCTTTTACCTTTGCGGCTGCGGCAAACGACGCCGAGCCGATTAGCTCCTTTACCTCACCGCTCAAATTTGACCCGTCCGCCTCATCCATAAAAAACACGACGCTACCGTCAAAGCTCTCAGGCTCTTTTAGCGGAGCTAGCTCGCCATCCGTTTCAAACTCGCCCTGCTCGGCGTCGGCCAAAACGACGTTTTTGCCAAGCATTTGCAAAAACTCGAATATATTTTTCGCGTCCGCATGGGCCAAAAAGGAGCTATCGATCACGATATTTTCGCATCCGTTTAAAAACTCCGCGATCTGCTCAAACTCCTCCTCGCCGACGTTGCACTCGCCGCTTAGATATCCTTCGTCTAGCCCCTCAAAATATTCGCGCGTTTGCTCGTCAAATTTAGCCGCGTCGAGCGAATATTTGCAAAGTAGCGCCAGCACGTAGCTAGCCGATCCGATCTCGCAGCGAACGAGATTTTCAGTGCCTAAAATTTTATCCTCAAAGCAAGAAATATATAAAAACTCATTTTGCTTTATCTGCTTTGCTAGCTGCGGATTTTGCTCACAAAGCAGGCTTGCCAGACTCAAAGTTTTTGCATTTTTAAATTCGCTAAATTTCATCGTTTATCCTTTAAATTTAGCTTGGATTTTATAAAAATTTGTTTTAAGAGGGGGTAAATTTGCGCCGATTAGACGCAAATTTGATTATTTTTCTAGGCCGAATTTGACGGCTGCTTTAGCAAGCTCGAGGGTGGCGTCTACGAATTTATTTTTTTTCGTCGCATACGGTAAAAATAGCGGTATCTCCGTGCAAGCCGCGATATATGCGTCAGCCTCGATAGCCGCGATAGTATCGTTAAAAAGACCCACGTACTCCTTTAGCTTGTTTGCTTTTGCGCCCTTATAAATGCAATCCATGATGTTACTCATCAAATTTTCGGGGATTTTTACGCACTCTAGGCCTGCGGCGATCAGCTCGTTTTCGTAAATTTTAGCCGCGGTCGTACCAGTAGTGGCGATGACGGCGATCTTTTTAGCGTGCGGGAAGTTTGATTTTAACGATGCGGTGGCGATTTTAGCGATGTGCAGGATATTTACGCCGCACTCATCGGTTAGTCGCTTGGCAAAATAGTGAGCCGTGTTGCAAGCTATGCAGATAGCCTCGCAGCCCGCGTTTTTGAGCCTCGTCGCGGACTCTTTCATAAAAGGAAAAGGATCCTCGCCTCCGTGCAGGATATACGCCGTGCGGTCCGGGATCTGCGGATAGTTGTCGATGACGATAGGGATGTTGTCCTGATCTTTTGAGGCGTTTGTGAGTTCTACGATCTTAGCGTATAGATCTATCGTAGCTAGTGGTCCCATACCGCCTAAAATTCCGATTCGTTTCATGAAAAAGTCCTTAAATTTAAAAAGCCGAGAGCGAAGTCTCGGCTAAATTTAGCTCAAAAATCCCTACAAAAGAATCGGAGCTATCAAAAATCCAAGCGCGACAGAAAGCGCAACCATGATAGTGCCCGGTACGAAAAATGAATGGTTAAATACGAATTTACCCACTCTAGTAGTTCCCGTATCGTCCATAGCGATAGCGCCCAAAGTCGTAGGATACGTAGGGAGTACGAATAATCCTGAAACCGCGGCAAATGAAGCTACGAGTATCCAAATGTCTTTCGAATTTTCAGGAGAAGTCATACCTAGAGCTGCGGCAACCGCGGGCATCATAACCTTCGTCGTAGCGGCCTGCGAATATAACAAGCAGCTTAGGAAATAAAGCGCGACGGCTAACACGAACGGATACTGTGTAACGACGTTTTTAGCTACCTCTTTGATACCGTCGATGTGTCCGTTTACAAAGGTAGTGCCTAACCACGCGATACCGATGACGCAGATGCAGGCATTCATACCGCTTTGAAATGTGCTGGTAGAAAGAAGCTTGCCCGTATCGATCTTACACAAAACAGCGATAAGAAAGCCAATAGTAAGCATAATGCTAATAATCGCGCTATCTCTTGAAAGGATAGGTTTTTCTATAAATCCTAGACTCTTTGAGATAAGAAGAGCATAACAAACAACAACTACGACGCCTACGGCAAATATCGCAACCGATCTTTTAGCATACGGTTTTGGCTCGTCGTACTCGTGCGCTTTGATTTCTTCTACCAAACCTTTGGCAAGCCTATCTTGGTAAATAGGATCTTTTGAGAGGTCTAGATCGTAAAATTTATTTACGATAAAGGCCGTAACAAGCACGGCTACGAAAGTAGTGGAAATGCATATAAAAAGTAGCATCGGATAGCTAACGCCTAGCTTTTCGCATAGACCGCTCATAGCAACGAAAGCCGCAGATATCGGACTAGCGGTAATGGCCACTTGAGACGAAACGACCGAGAGCGCAAGAGGTGCGCTTGGCTTAATGTTTTGCGTTTTAGCAACCTCTACGATAACAGGAATCATAGAAAAAGCAGTGTGTCCAGTACCGGCTAATATAGTAAGCAAATACGTAACGATAGGCGCTAGATAGTTTATTTGCTTTGGGTTTTTACGCAAAATTTTAGATGCGATCTGGACCAAATAATCAAGTCCGCCCGCCACTTGCATCGCCGTAATTGCAGAAATTACGGATGCAATAATCAAAATAACGTCTATCGGAATATCTTTCATATCCACCTTCATGCCCAGTATCGCTAAAATAACGACACCAAGACCGCCGGCGTATCCAACGCCCATACCGCCTAGCTTAACGCCTAGGTAGATACCTCCAAATAGGACTATGAGCTGTAAAATCAGCATAATATCCATAGGAAAACTCCTTTAAGTAAATTTAACTTATAAATTTAAAAACGCCGAAAGATCGCTCTCTCGGCGCGTGCATGCCTAAATTTATTTACCCATATGAGGGTTTAGCATATTTTTAGGCTCTAAGATTTTGTCGATTTCCTCTTTTTTGAGGTAGCCTCTCTCCAAGCAGATATCGCCTACGGCTTTGCCGGTTTGCAACGCTTCTTTAGCGATGCTTGCGGATTTTTCGTAGCCGATATATGGGTTAAAGGCAGTTACGATACCGACTGAGCCGAGTACCGATTTTAAGCATGCCTCAGGATTTGCGGTTAGTTTTCTAACGGCTTTTTCGGCTAGGGTTTTCATCGCGTTTTCAAGGATAAAGATAGAGTTAAATAGCGCGTAAGCGATACCAGGCTCAAACGCGTTTAGCTCAAATTCGCCTCTCTCACTGCAAAGCATGATGGTTACGTCGTTGCCGATTACCTCGTAGCACGCCTCGCCTACGACTTCTGCGATGACAGGATTTACTTTACCAGGCATAATTGAGCTACCTGGTTGCATTTGTGGTAGATTTATCTCGCCAAGACCGCATCTTGGGCCTGAGTTCATTAGTCTTAAATCGTTTGCGATCTTGCTTAATCTAACGGCAGCCGTTTTTAGCGCGCCGCTAACGTGAACGAAATCTGCCGTATCTTGCGTAGCCGCGATAAAATCATCGGCAGGTTTAAAATTTACGCCTGTGATTTGGCTCAAAATTTTATGAACGGCCGCTTTGTAATCAGGATGGCAGTTGATGCCCGTTCCGATCGCGGTTGCGCCCATGTTTAGCACAGCCATAGACTCTCTTGCGGCGGTAATTTTTTCGATATCGCTTTTGATGTAGCTTGCAAATGCGTTAAACGTGTTGCCAAGCGTGGTAGGGACGGCGTCTTCCAGCTCGGTTCTACCCATTTTGATGATATCTTTAAAGTCTTTTGCCTTAACTTCCAGCTCGTTTTTAAGTAGCTCCATAGCCTTTAAAAGATCGGTTAGTTTAGCGTATGTAGCGACTTTGATCGAGCTTGGATAAGTATCGTTGGTGCTTTGGCCGAGGTTTGTGTGGTCATTTGGATGCAGATACTGATACTCGCCTTTTTTGTGGCCAAGGCTTTCAAGCGCGACGTTTGTTATAACTTCGTTTGCGTTCATATTGGTGCTAGTTCCCGCACCGCCTTGGATCATATCTACTACGAATTGATCTAAATATTTACCCGCGATCAGCTCGTCGCACGCTTTTGCGATGGCGTCGGCTTTTTGCGCGTCTAGAACTCCGACTTCTTTGTTAGCTAAGGCCGCAGCCTTTTTGATTTGAGCAAATGCCTTAACGAAATACGGATAATCTTTAAGCGGTCGTCCGCTCATGTGGAAATTCTCAAGCGCCCTAAATGTTTGTACGCCATAATATACATCATCAGCTATCTCTAGCTCGCCTATGAAGTCGTGTTCTCTTCTGGTTCCCATATCGGTTCTCCTTGTGATGAAATTGAATAATGAAACTATAGCGCAATTAAACTGATTTTTAAATTAAGATTTTAATTTTTTATTTATTTTTTTATTACGAATTTATCATTTTTTTAAGCTTTATTTTATGCTAAAAGCGCTAGTTGTACCTGAAAAAACGTAGATATATATAAATTTTGATATTAAATCAGATCTTAAGCTAAACTAGCTATATATGCTTTTAAAGCATCAAAAATTTGTAAGATATTTTCGTTTTATTTTATCATTGAGACTATTTTTTATTAATAAACTTAAAAAAAGATACTAATATTATCCTATAAATTTAAGCTAGTATTGATTTAAATTTACACGCGCGTTGTCGAACCAAAACAAAAAGCGGATAAATTTAATGTTAGTTCTAAATATATTTAGATAAAATATTCTAAAAATTTATAAAGGAAAAAGATGCAAACGAGCTTTATGAGGCATCTAAACACGGCAAAAGCACTGGGCATGGCGTCTGGGATTTTGGTTATTTTAAATTTACTCTCGCAAGAGATGATTTTACCAAAAAGCCTCTTTGATATCGCAACAAGTATGCGCGTAGCGATGCTGTTCGTCTCCGTCATCTGCCTTTACGGCGCGATATCAAAGGTAAACAAACTCGCAGGCGGAGGCGTGTTTAAGCTTTACCGCATTTTTATCGCGGTTAGCAGCGCGATGATTTTGCTAAGCTTTAGCGCAAACTACGCTCCCGCCAGCACGCACAAGATCCTATTTTTCGTCATTTGCGCCGTGGCGGTGCTTGCGTTTTTGCTTTGGATAAAGATAAATTTAAAACTCGGCGCCGTCACGCAAAACGCCCTATTTTCAGGCTACGCTGTGCTTTGCATCGTAGGCACGCTTATCGCCGCGGCGCTAAAGTTTTTGCTTACCAAAGCCCTGCGCGATCCTTATCCTATCGAGCTTGCGGTGCTTGGCATCTACCTGGCGCTAGGGTTTATCTACGTGCTTGCTTGGTCAAGGGTAGATCACGTCGAAAATCGCAATCAAGACTGAGCAGATCCCGTCAAATTCGCATTTCGAGCAAATTTAGACGACAAAAGCGAAAAATCGCGCGATTATGCTAAGCTCGTTTAAATTTAAGCAAAGCTAAATTTAAATTTATCGTAAATCCATAAATTTAAACTAGCGACGACTTTAAATTTAACTCCGCAAAAGCCTAAATTTAACCCAAAACCGTTTGATGCTATCGTTAATTTCAGCTTGTTTCTTGGCGCGTTTTTGTCGGTTTAATACTAGGGCAGTATGTAGCGCAAATTTCACATTTTTACGGGCGCTTAGACGCAAAAAACGCGTAACCTTAAAAAAGCTAAAAGTTGCGGGCAAGTATCGCCGCTAACGCAAAAACATCTTAATATCAAGCATCTAAAAGCCTAAAAACTGCGATTAACGATTCCAAAAAACGGCAATAAACGCAAGCAAAAAAGGCGAGGTAAAAATTCACTTTAAAATTAAATTTCACCCCAAGTCGCCTAATAAAGCGCGCCGTGCGGGTAATGCTGCAGCCCAGCAAGGCGAATTCACTGCAAAATAATAGTTGCCGCACCAAGGCAGCTACGATAACCGCCGTTAGAAGTAAAATTTAGTAGACCGCCCGGGCATAAAAGCTCGCATCGCTGCGGCCTCGGTCGCCGAACGAGGCAAAACCGGAGAATTTATAATTTTACAATCGCCAAAAACCGCTATGGCCGCGTTTTAAAAGAGGTTTTGCTAAAACTACGCCTTGAATAAAGCGGCGATTAAAACAAAAAAGTGCAAATTTATGTTTTATTTTTTCATTGACGTAAATTTGAGATTGCGTCGTCTTGGCTTATAAAAAATTTAGGAGTGACTTTATAATGACAAAATGTTTAAAATTCGGTGCTAATATTTGCGCCACAAAATTTAAGGAGAAAAAATGAGAAAATTTATACTTTTAGGAGCGGCTGCAGCGATGGCTTTTGCAGAGATTACTACGGTGCAAGTTAGTCCCGAGGCGATAAAAAACTACGAGCAGATCGTAGATATCAGAACGCCTTTTGAATGGGCGGAAACAGGTGTGATAAAAGGCGCAAAGACCATCACTTTTAACCCCGCCGACAAAGATAGCTTTTTAAACGAACTAAAAGCCAATCTCGATCTAAAAAAGCCCGTCGCGCTAATTTGCAGGAGCGGGCGCAGAAGCGCTGCGGCAGCTATGGCGATAGATTCGCCGGAGCTAAATATAATAAATCTTGACGGCGGCATGAGCAGCCTAATAAATCAAGGCTACAAAACCGCGCCGTATCAAAAATAATCCGCAAATTTACTTTATCCGCTAGACTTAAATGCGCTAAATTTTAAGTCTAGCGCAGCTGATTTGCGCTCTACTCGCGCGCAAGACGGCGGTAAATTTTAAATTCTCGCCGTTTTTACAAAATTTATAAAAAAGCATTTAGCGTAAATTTGACGATTTTTATCAAATTTAGTCCAAATTTACGCTAAAAACAGCCTCGGCTTTAGCTTTAGCAAGCAAACATACGCAGCCAGCGCGCTTTGCTCTCTTATGTAGTTGCGGTCTCCGTTTAAATTTAGCCTTTCGATGATACGCTCGCCGTCCTTTGCGTAAGCTCCTACAAATACCGTCCCCACGGGCTTTGCCTCGCTACCACCGTCAGGCCCCGCGATACCGCTGATAGCTAGAGAAAAATCCGATTCGCTCGCCTTTAGCGCGCCTTTTAGCATCGCCATCACACACTGCTCGCTCACCGCGCCGTAGGTTTGTAAAATCTCATCGCTAACGCCCAGCCAGTCGCACTTCATCTTATTTGCGTAGGTCACTAGCGAGCCGTTAAATGCCGCCGAAACTCCGGCAAAAGCGCCGAATTTTGCCGCAGCAAGCCCCGCAGTGCAAGACTCGGCAAAGGTAAGCTTCAGCCCGCTTGACGTAAGTACGCGCGCCACGTGAGCCGCTACGTCTTCGCCTTCAAAAAATTTGCCCGAAAAGAGATTTTTTGCGCCGTTTATAAAGCCGCCGATTTGACCGAATTTATTCGCTTCTACTCTGATTAACGCCAAATTTGATAAAATTTGAGACGAATAAATCTGCACCTCGTATGTTTTAGCTAGCGGTTCGAGTAGGATTTTTGCGCTCTCCTCGTC
>CAURQE010000008.1:0-126290 GCA_963527315.1 uncultured Campylobacter sp. | reverse complement strand
TTTTCTGTTTTTTAGTCTCGGCTAAAGGTGCCAATTGTTCAAAAACATTGTTCATTTAGATACTCCTTAATTTTAAATTTTTAGTTACCGTTATACTTTCTTATCTTTCTTCTGATACATAACATATCCCGTTTTGCTAGCGATGCTACTTAATTCTCCGGACGTATCGTAGGTATAAAAAAGAGCGCGGTCAAAAGGTTTTAAGTCGCAGTCTTTTCCCCTACTTTCGCGGCGCATAAGTTTGTCTCCCTCGTAATGCATCGTCTCTTCCCAATGGTGCTTTTTAAAAGCGGCGTAGATATGTTGAAGCAATCCGTCTTTATAAGTAAAAATCTTTACGTTATCGCATTCCTTTTTTGCAGAATGGTCAAAGCGGTAGCTGATGATTTCGTTTTCCTCTCGGAAAAAGAACTCCTCGTAACATTGGTCTTCAAAGATAACGTACCAACGCTCTACGATAATCTCGTCTTTGTCGTTTACTCCGTATTGATGCTTGTTGCATGCATTTTTAGGAGCTCTTTTTAAAATTTTAGCTTTTGTAAAATTGTTTTGCTCAAAGTAAAAAGGCTCTAAAGAAAAAAGCCCCATATCTCCTGATGCCCAAAACCAACGCACTACCTGCGCCTCTATTTGGGCTTTTAAATTTGGGTAATTCGCTTGGGCTTGGCTGTAGAGTTTTCTTGCTTGTTCGTTCATTTTATCTCCTTTGTTATTTAAAAATTTTATTTATCGCAGCAGACGGGTCCGCCATAAACTCCTCAAAGCTGCAAAGAGGCGTAAAAACGCCGTGTTCGTAGTCTGCGTTAGCTAGCATTTTACTGCTAGGATGCCATACTAAAAACCCGTCCGCTCCGTATCTATCCGCATCTATAAGAAGGTCTAGAAATTTTTTATTTTTCCACTTTACCTCCCTTACGTCGCCAAGCGAGGCAAACTCTATAAAGCCCGTATATTCGCACCCCGGCAGCAACACGCGCCTATCGTTTGAGCGTAGCAAAGAGATAAGCCCCTTTGGCAGTTTGTAGGATTTTAGCTTCTTTAGACGCTCCTCATCGTCGTGCCAAGCGGACGGCTCTACGGATTTTATATACCGGGCTACTTCTTTGCGCTCGTTTCGTAGCGCGTAGTGATAGGCGCGCTCGCCGTATTTATCCTCGTAGCTAAGGTCCGCGCCAAGCTCTATAAGGCGCTTTACTAACGCAAGATCCGCATACGAGGCGGCCGCTTGAAGCGCGGATGCGTTATACGGATACACGGTATCCGGTTCGCAGTAGTTCACGTCAAAACCGCGTTCAACGAGCCGCTCTATCAGCTTTCCAAGCCCTTCCATAGCCGCTTCCCTAAGCGTCGTGCCGTCGGGAATGAGCCTAAAGCCGTTTTCTATAAGCAAAAGGGCTATTTCTTCGTTTTTGCCGTATATGGCCGCTTTTAGCGAGCTGATATGAGTGCCAGCATTTACGTCCGCGCCGCACTTTATAAGCCGCCTAACCAAAACCGGATCTTCGCCGTATTCGCAAGCTTCGATAAAAAGCTCGTTAGTTATCTTTGCGCCTTCGTCCAAAAGAAAATAAAGCGCGTCTTTTTTATCGTTATAAAACGCGATTTGCAAAGGCGTTTGCAAGCCGTCTAGCGTAGGCAGCTTTTCGTTTACGTCCCAGCCTTTGGCAAGAAGAGCCTTTAGAGCGGTTAAATTTTCGCTCAAAATAAGCTCCGTGATTTTAGCAGGCTCTAAAAGCTCGGTTTTATCGGTTAAATTTTCTTTCATATCTTTCCTTCGTCTTGGCGTAGCGCTTACGTTAAATTTACGCATTTTCGGGCTAAATTCGCTTTTAAATTTTACTATTCGTTCTTAAATTTTAGCGCCTAAGCTAATTATCAACCGAGGGCAAGTCCTCAAAAACGACGTGCTCGTCTAAATTTGCATCCTTTATCAGCTTAGCAAAACGCTCTGAATAAAACAGCTTTGTGCGATGCCGCGTATCTCGCCCTAAGACAAAATCCTCGGGAATGCGCGAATTTAGGCATATATCGCCGATAAAATATTCGCCGCCATCGCTCAAATATATCTTTTGGCTGCGCTCTTCGTTTATAACGTCTGATGTTTGCAAGGCGTTTATTATGCAGTAATCCTCTATCGTCCCGTCTTTGCAGTGCAGCCTTAAGCGCACGGGCTGCGTTTGCGCGTATTTTATAAAAATTTCGCGAAGCGCGGGGCTAACTACCGCAACGTCTCCTAGCATATTGTTATGGATAAAATGTAAATTTCTAACCTTGCTAATCGGCGCGGCTATATATAAATCATAAACAAAATCATCGTCTATCCGCTGCGATTTTATCAAATTTAGCATATTTGCCGCGCTAAGTTCCTCCGGCATAGTCGCTATCCAAGATTGTCGGTAGCTATTTTTAAATTTCATAATCTTCATATAATCTCCGTTATTTTAAATCCGGCCGTTTTTAAATTTAACGCGGTCTTTTAAAATTTTAGCGTCGTCGCGGCGGTAGTTTTCGCGTAAAAACGCCGTCAAACCCTGCAAAAAGCTTGTCTTGTCCATTTATTTTCCTTTACTTTGCGAATTTATTTTAGCGGTTTAAATTTAGCCGTCTAAATTTATAAGCCGGACTATAAAAAATCCAAGTCCTTCGCTTTAAAAAATCCCTGCGATACGGCCTTGTTAAACGCCAGCATAAAAGCCTCGTCTCGCTGCGGAGTTTTGACGGCGCCGCCTAGGGACGGCTTTATCTTTTCGTATTCGCGCCACAAAACGTGTTCGCTAGGCACGCGCGTCGTTAGGCCTCTTTCTTCGCGTAGCTTTAAAAAATATAAAATCTCTACCGGAAAAAGATAAAAAGCAAGGCTAGTACACATCCAGCCGCTTTCTTTAGCCGACTGCTCGATGTGAAAGTCCAAGGCTAACTCTATAGCCCGCTCTATATCCGGACAATCAGGCTCGTATAAAAGCCTAGTTAGCTCGCCGTAGCCGCTATCTTTTCGCTCAAATTCCAAAAGCTCGCCCAAACGCTCGGTCGGCAAATTTTTACTCTTTGCCCACAGCTGCACGATAAATCGCGGAATATCGGTATGCTCTAGCTGCTGTTTAGCCTTTTCGTCTCGCTCGAAGTAGTAGAAAAACTCGCCTAAATAATCGGCGCGCTTTTTATATCCTATCAGATAAAAATAAGCGAGCATAAAAGCCGTTCCCGCCTCGATGTCGCCGAAATGAGAGAGCTTAAAGTTCATCCAAGAGCCTTCAAGCGCGAGGTCTATATAGTCCCAGCCCTCGCTATCGCCCGCTAGCAGTCTTAAACAACCGTAATAACTCAAGTCCGCTTCGCGGTTAGACACCTGCATGATAGCCGTCCAGCCGGCATCTGGCTTGCCCGACCTTAGCGCTTTTTGAAACGTCTCGTAGGTGTACCCGCTCATAAAATAGAAATTTGAAACCGCTTTTTCGTAATGAGCGTTATCCTTCGTCCAACTTTTATACTAATTTATGGCGCGTTTTAGCCTTTTTTCATGTATCGTTGCGGTTTGTTTCATATCGTGCCTCCGTATTTTATAAATTTTAAAGATTGTATAAAACCGCGGGTAAATTTGAGATAAAGCGGGCTAAACTTCGCAGGCGGCGGGTTAAATTTATCGATTCGTTTTAAATTTAACCCGCCAGACCGAGGCTAAAAGGGCTAAATTTGATATAATTAGCCCAAATTTAAACCAAGGAGAAAAAAATGCCTTTCGTAAATATCAAATTAGCCGCTCCGGAGCCCACAAAAGAGCAAAAAAAGCAAATCATCGCCGAGGTCACGGACACGCTCGCGCGCGTGCTAGGCAAAGACCCCGCCGCGGTGCTAGTGATGATCGAGACTCTGGGTATGGATAGCATCGGTAAAAGCGGCCTAAGCCTGGAAGAGATCAGACAAAATAAGGAGAAAAAATGAGCGAATTTTCTAAAGAGGATTTGGAGCGAAAGATCACGCTAGCAGCGGGCGATACGGCGCCCCAGTTTAGCCTAGAAAACAGCGACGGCGTAAGCGTCAGCCTAAAAGACTTCGTCGGCAAAAACGTCGTGCTGTACTTTTATCCAAAGGACAACACCCCGGGTTGCACGACCGAAGCATGCGAATTTAGCGCGCTTTACGACGACTTTATAGCCAAAGACACCGTGATCGTGGGCGTTAGTCCCGATAGCGTCAAGTCGCACGCCGGCTTTGCGCAAAAACAGAGCCTAAAGCACATATTGCTAAGCGATCCCGCGCACGAAGTCGCCAAACTCTACGGCGTCTGGCAGGTGAAGAAAAACTACGGCAAGGAGTATCTGGGTATCGCGCGCTCGACCTTTGTGATCGGCAAAGACGGCAAGATCGCGAAGGTGTATAAGAGCGTGAAGGCGAAAGAGCATGCGGCGAAGGTGCTAGCTGATCTAGTTAAATAAATTTACTTGGCGGCTCTTCTCGCGAGCGTCTTTAACGGAGCTAGTAAAAATTTAACTCGGCGGACTATCTTGTCCAGCCTACGCTAAATTTTTACGTCGCTTCTGCTTACAGTTGCGACCGTAAGGGAAGCAAAGCCCTTTCTCGCTTTAGCGTTACGAGCATAGCGAAGTAAAAATCCATCTCACGATACTTCGCCTTGACTTTTTACGCTCAAATTTGAAGTCAAATTTGGCTAAATTTGTAAATTTCGGCTTCAAATTTTACTCGCCCGGACCCGCGTCATGAAAATGTAAATTTAAAACGCGCGGTAAATAAAACGCAAAAAACCGTAAAAGCTCGCGGGCAAAAATACGCATCAATCGTATCTTTTGCCTTTAGAGCCGCACGCCTTGCCGCTACCACAACCGCAGTCTTTTTGTCTAAACCCTTTTGCGTAAACGAAATACCCCGCACCGACTGCTAGCACGATCAAAATCGCCGCGTCAAATTTATAAGATAACTTAAAAAACAAGATAAAAGACCTCTGTTTTTGTTTTTAAATTTACGCGCTTAGCTAGTCTGATATGCGGCCTATAAAAATTTAATCCTATGCATTGTTTATGTTTAGAGATAGTTAAATTTAGCAAAACGTCATCAAAATAAGCGGTAGGTTAAGATGAAAGCTATATTTTTATAAGTAGCAAGCAAGGCAAAGATACAAAAAACAAATAAGGCGCTTACAAAGCGATATCTCTACAAAAAAACTCTATCGTATTTTGCTAAAATCAATAAGATAGGCTCCGCCTAGTTTTCGTTGAGCCGATTCTAAACCCAAAACGTCGCCAAAATAAAACTAAAAATGAGCCAAATCCGCAAAGTCCTAGAAATCTAAAAACTAGCCGAAACTATCTACGGCAGTTTTTACAGTCCTTGACGGTTACTAGCACGTTCATCTTTTCGATTAGATTGCCTAATTTTCTCTCCAAATTTTCCTTATACGCATCCAGCGCCTCGCAAAAATCATAGTCCTCCACGCTCCCGCAGCTCTCGCAAACCACGTGTATATGAGGATGGCTAAAGATATCGTAACGCGCCTTTTGGTTTGGCATATTGACCTCGACGACTAGCCCCTCGTCTTTGAGCATATTTAGGTTTTTATATACCGTAGCTAGCGATACGGAAGGATTTTCGGCGCAAATCTCTTCGTATAGCTCATCGATAGTAGGATGAGAGTGGCGATCGAGGATTTTTAATACGCCGAGGCGTTGTGGAGTGGCTTTAAGGCCGCGATTTTTAAGAAGTTCCATATAGTTCATCGTTTTTTCCTGGTATTTTCTCCTAAATATACAAAAAAATTATTTAAAACTTCTTTATAGTTGGTAATATAAATTATTATCTGCTAAAATTTACGTTAAATAGAAGCAAAAACAGCTCAAATTTGATCCAGGCGATATTCTTGTCTTGGATCAAAATCCGCATTACGGTTTGGCATTTTTGATTAAATTTGGCGGTATTTTGGCTAAATTTAAGCAAACCAAAGGCGCGATTTATAAATCCGCTTAAGCCTCTTTAGCGCAAAAGGTCGCAACGAGTAAAATTAGCGCAAATTAAAATTTACAAAGCAAGCCGTAATATAAATTTAACCCAAAATCCGTAGTAAAACCAGCCCGCAAAAAAGATAGGCGAAAATAAAAACAAGTAAAGCATACCGAGCGCGCGCAAATTTACCAGCGTAATACAGGACTCGGTAAATCAAAGTAAGCGCGGCAAGTCCCAGCATAAAAAGATTTGTTTCGCTCAAGTTTTTCGCCTTTTTCGTCCGAATGCACTCGCTAAAACGCGCAAAAACGTTTCAGCTCAAATTTAATCCGCCATTTCGGATAAAATTTTCTCGCAAATGCTTGCCGCGTCGATACCAAGAGCCTTTTCAACGTCGGCCGTAGCGCCGTGCGGGATAAACGCGTCGTCAAACTCAAAGCTAACGATGCGCACGTCAAAAATGCGCCGCTCCTGCAAAAACGCAGCCAAAATCTCGCCTACGCCGCCCTTTTTTGCAGTATCGGAAAAGACGTACCAAATCTTATGCCTGCGCGCGAGCTCTTGTAAGAGTTCGCAATCAAGCGGCTTAACAAACACTAGATCAACGAGGCTCGGGTCAAATTTGCCGTTCGTTTTTTTCAGTAAAATTTTACGCGCGGCATTTGCCTTACCCACGGCGTTGCCATAAGCGATAAAGGCCACTTCGCCGCCGCCTTCGAATAAAACTTCGCCCTTGCCGAGCTTTAGCTCTCGCGCCTCAAATTCGCCCTGCGCCAGCGAAAAAGCTCCGCGCGGATAGCGAAAAGCGCAAGGCCCCTCGTGAGCGTAGGCATAATGCATCGCAAGCCTAAAACTATCGGCACAGCGAGGCGCGAAAATCGTCAAATTCGGGATCAAATTTAGATAGCTCACGTCAAACGCGCCCTGATGCGTTTCGCCGTCCTCGCCGACGATGCCCGCGCGGTCCATCGCAAAAACGACGTTTAGGTTCATGATCGCGCAGTCGTGCACGACCTGATCAAACGCTCGCTGTAAAAAGGTCGAATAAATCGCGATAAAGGGCTTAAAGCCCTCCTTGGCCATCGCTGCCATAGAGGCCACGGCGTGCTGCTCGGCGATCGCGACATCCCAAAACCTATCCGGAAATCTCTCCATAAGAGCGTCTATGCCAGTGCCGGTAGGCATCGCGGCGGTAACTCCGACGATATTTTTATGCTCACTCGCTAGCTGGGTCAAATTTTCCGCAAATAGCGCGGTGGCCGATTTGGCGGCTGGTTTTTTGATAGCTTCGCCGCTTTGCAGATCAAACGGACTCACGCCGTGCCAGCTGGCTAGATGCCCCTCGGCCTTTTCGTAGCCCTTGCCTTTTAGCGTCTGTGCGTGCACGACGACGGGTTTTTTCATACCTTTTGCAACGCTAAGAGCCTCGATAAGCGCCTTCACGTCGTGACCGTTTACGGGACCGATGTACTCAAGCCCCAGCTCCTCGAAAAACATCCCCGGCGTAAATATCCTGATGCCCTCCTCCATCCTGCGCGCCATATACGCGGCGCCGTCCGGCATATAGCTCAAAAATTTCTCTACGCGGCTTTTAAACTTCTGATACAGCGGCCCTGCCATCATCTGCGAGAGATAGTTGCTAAAGGCGCCGATGGGCTTGCTGATGCTCATTTCGTTGTCGTTTAGGACGACTACGCAAGGATTTTTGATATCGCCCAGCTCGTTTAGCGCCTCGTACGCGATACCCGCACTCATCGAGCCATCACCGATGAGGGCCACGGGGATGCGATCCTCACCCTTTAGCTTGATCGCCTTTGACGCGCCCACTGCTAGCGAGATAGAGGTGGAGCTGTGACCGGCGATAAAGTAGTCGTATTTGCTCTCGGAAGGCTTGGTGTAGCCGCTGATACCGCCGAATTTTCTAAGCGTGTCAAATTTATCCCAGCGTCCGGTAATTAGCTTGTGCGCGTAGCTTTGGTGGCTGACGTCAAATATAAACGGATCTTTTACGGCGTCGAAAACATAATGCATCGCGACGATAAGCTCGACTGCGCCGATGTTTGAGCTCAGATGCCCGCCGTTTGCGCTGACGGTTTGTAAAATTTTATCCCGGAGCTTTCCGCAAAGCGCTTCAAGCTCCTCCATGTTCATAGATTTTACGTCTATCATTGTCCTATTATCTTTTTGATTTTTTCTAGTCTAGCTTCGATCGTGCCCTCGAGGTTGCCCGCGTCGCTGAGTACGATCGCTCCGCCTGCGCTGATGGCTTCGTCGGCGGAGATTTTGACGTTTTGACCGGAGAAATTTTCTTTGATAAACTCGTAATCTTTCGGATTTACTTTAACCTGCACCTCTTTGGCGTCTTTGATCTCGCTAAAAAGCTCTTTGCATATTGCTGCGGCGATGTTTGCCGAATTTAGAGAAATCTCTTTTTTTACGACCTCTTTTGCGATCTCGACTGCGGTGTTTGGCAGCTGCGCTTCGCTGGATGCGATGAGATTTTCAAATTTAGCCGCCTGCTCCTCCAGCTTATTTATAGACCCCAGATACCTGCTCTCAAGCGCCTTTAGTTCTTCGTTAAATTTAGCCGCCGCTTCCTCTGCGCCCTGCCTTATGCCGTCTTCTTTAGCGCGCTGGATCTCGCTTTCTAGGCGTTTAGCGAATTCGTTTTCTTGATTTTCGATTTGCATTTGCAGCTTTATCATATTGCCGCTCATCTCGTCGGTGCGTTTTAGCAGCTCCTCGATAAAGCTTGATTCAGGCTTAAAATGCGCACCCTGCTCTTTTGCGTCGTTTAAATTTGAACTCTCTTGCTCGCCGGCGTCAGATTTTTGATCCTCGGAGTCCTGCCCACGAGCCGAGTCTTGCTTTTTTTCTTGACCCAGCACCTTAAATCTGTAATTTTCTATAAAATGCTCTTTGGCTTTTTCGCTTGATATTAAACTGCTTTTCATTCTATCATCTCATCGCTTTCGCCTATTTGGAACGCTCCGCTCTCGGCTAGAGCCTGAACCTGCTCTACTATGCGGCGCTGAGCGTCCTCGACGTCTTTTACGCGCACCGCGCCCAAAAATTGCATCTCTTCTTTAAACGAGTCGCTGGCGCGCTGGGACATACTGGAGAGAAATTTCTCTTTAAGCGCGTCTCCGCTGCCTTTTAGAGCGATCATAAGGTCTTTTTTATCTACGTTTTTGAGTATCTCGCGGATAGCTGCTTGGTTGAGGGTATTGATATCCTCAAAGGTAAACATAAGCTCTTTGATCGTCGTAGCAAGCTTCTCATCGACGTCTTCGATGTATTCGATCGTAGATTTAGACGCCTTTTGACCGAGACGATTTAGCACCTCGGCGACGGCTCTTGGACCGCCGACTTCGACTTTGTAGGAGGTTAGGCTCTCTAGCTTGCCCTCAAGCACGGTTGAGACGCGCTTGATGATAGAGGGGCTGATGTCGCCTAAATTTGCCATCCTAACTACAACCTCGCTCCTAAGCTCATCAGGAAAAAACGACAACGTCTCGGCTGCGCTGGTTGAATCCATATGCGCCAAAATAAGCGCGATAGTCTGAGGATGCTCGGTAACGATAAAGTCGGCAAGCTGCTGAGGCTTAACCTTGGTAAGATAGCCGAAACTCTTTGAGTTTTCCATGCTTTTGGCGAGTTTGTCGAGGATCTTTTGCGCGGCCTCCGGACCGAAGGTACGGTATAAAATTTCCTTCGCATAATCAAGTCCGCCGCTTCTTATATATTGGTTTGACTGCATCAAGGCGTAAAATTCGTCCAAAACCGCCGAAGCCACAGCCTTATCGACGCTTCTTGCCGTAGCGATGTAGCGTGAAATTTCGGTTATCACATCGACTTCCATGTGCGAGAAAAGCTGAGTCGTAGCATCCTCGCCGAGCTGTATGAGCAAGATAGCGACCTTTTCTGGCATCGACAGATCGTCATAGGTCATCTTTTGTTGTTCCGTGAGTTTAATAGAAGCCATCAAATATCCTTACGATTACTAAATTCGGCGTCGTTTTTTATCATATCTTGGAGTAGTACCGCGATCTCCTCGGCGCGCTCTTGAGCCACTAGCTTCATCTTTTCGAGCATCACGTCGTAGCGCAGCTCATCCTCGTTAAAGTCGCCTCCTACGCCCAGCTGCTCTTCAACCTTTTTCTTAGCGGCCTTAAATTTCTCCAGCGTATCCTCGCTATCGTCAAGCTCGACGATATCGGGCATCGGCTCCGGTTCTTCTTCTTTGACGTCCTCAAGCATCTTAGACATAAACGGCACGATAACTTTTTTGTAGAAAAAGTAGAGCAAAATCGCTACGAATATATATTTTAGCAGCGGCGCAAAAGGCAAGATATAAAGCTCAAAGAACGAATTTACCTTGCTAGCTGGAGTTTGTCCGTCAGGGCGCTGGAACTCGAAGTTACTAACCGTTACCTCATCGCCCCTGTTTTGATCAAAGCCGATAGACTGGCGGATGAGAGCGTCGATTCGACTTAACTGCTTTTCATCAAGCGGCACGTAAACAATTTCTTTCGTAGGCTCGCCCTTTTCGTCTTTTTTATTTTCGTATTTTCCGTCTACTACGACTGCAGCGCTTAGGCGGTTTATCTTAGCAAACTGATCCTTGACGCGCTCGACCTTTTTTGAGATTTCGTAGTTCGTCGTGGATGAGCTTTTAGAGTAGAGTTCTTTCATTTTGCCGTCTTGCAAGCCTTCGACCGGGCCGATGTTGCTTACGGCTCCAGGCACGCCTTGTACTTCGGCTTCTTTGCTGCCTTGGCGCTTTTCTTCGACGTTTTGCTCGCTTCTAGCGACCGAATTTGGATCAAAGGTCTCGCTTTGGCTATCTTTTCTGGCAAAATCAAAATCTATAGTTACCTTAGCCACGACCTTGTCAGAACCGCCCACGATAGGAGATAGGACGTTTATGATCTTTTCTTCTAGGCCTTGCTCGGCGTCGCGCTTATATTTTATTTGTTGGGTGATTTGATCGCTGTCGTATTCGCCGTCCTCTTCGCCTAGCGGAGCTCCGTCTTCGCTCACGATTTTTACCTGCTCGGGTTTTAAATTTGCTACCGCGGCAGCGACTAAATTTTTAATACCCGTAATTTGCTTTAAATTTAAGCTCTGTCCGTCTTTTAAATTTAAAACGATCGATGCGCTTGGCGGCGTAGCTCGCTCTGTAAAAAGCGTCTCTTTAGGTATCGCGATACGAACGATAGCTTTTTTAATAGGCGCTAAGCTCTCGATCGTGCGCGCTAGTTCGCCCTCCAAAGCGCGCTGAAATTTAACCTTTTGTTCGGCATCGGTCGCACCAAATTCTTGCTTGTCAAAAATCTCAAAACCGACTTTGCCGTCTTTTAAAATCCCAAGCGACGCCACCGAGATTCTCTCGCGGTAAACGTCGGCATTTGGCACTAAAATAGTGCCTTCATTTAAAATTTTATATTTAACCTTATCTTTTTCAAGCTGCTGTATTATCAGCGCAGAGTCCGCTGCAGAGGTATTTTCAAAAAGAACGCTATATCCGTCGTAGTTTACGTTTGAGCTTTTGTAAATGCTTAAAAATACTAAAAATCCAACCACTAAAGCAACCGACCCCATAGCCACCAGCCGCTGTTTTAGCGAGAGATTTTGGTAAATTTGCCCGATTTGTTGAAATATTGCTTTAAAATCCATTTATTTTAAATTTTCCTCGATTTGTTTTAAAACTACGTCGTTTTGATTCGGCAATCCAATCGTTATGCGAATCGCATTTAATCCGTAGCCTTTTAGATCACGTAAAATTATACCTTTTTTTAACAGATTTTGAGCAAGCTCGCTCGCATTTTGACGCTCGAATTCAAAAACGATAAAATTCGTAAAGCTAGGTAGACGCTTTATGCTATGCTTATCGGCAAATTTTTCGTATTTTTTCATCTCCTCAAAGTTCGTCTCAAGCGTCATTTTTACGAATTCTTCGTCTTTTAGCGCTTCTATGGCCGCTTTTAGGCTAAGCGTCGTTATGTTAAACGGCGCCCTTAGTTTTCCTATCTCGTTCATCACGCTTTGCTCGCCGATGCCGTATCCTACGCGCATACCGCCTAGGCCGTAAGCCTTAGAAAACGTGCCCAGATATATCGCGTTTGGAAATTTAGCTATGAGCTCACGCGGCTTTATCTCTTTTTTTGCGTCTTTAAATTTAGCAAACTCCTGATATGCGCCGTCGATAACCACGAGCGTATCGGCATCGATTTGCTCTAAAAATTTGTAAATTTCCTCGGCGTCTAGGCAGCCTCCAAGAGGATTATTAGGCACGCACAAAAATATCACGCCAATCTCATCTTTATTAGCCTTGTAAATTTGCAAAAACTCGCCTAGATCATGCTCTTTACTCTGGGTTTTAAATACCTTCGCGCCCGCTGCTTTAGCATAAATTTCATACATAGCAAAAGTTATGCCCGCAGTCAAAATTCCCTTATTAGCGTTTGCCTTTGCATGCACGGCAAATTCTATTATCTGATCGCTTCCAGAGCCTATTACGATAGATTTTTCGCCGACGCCGAATTTGCTCGCTAGCGCGGCCTTTAGCTCAAAGTAGCTATCGTCGGGGTAGAGATGCATTTTATTTACTATCTCGCCGATCGCTTTTACTACCGCAGGGCTCGTACCGTAGGGGTTTTCGTTGCTGGCTAGCTTGATGACGTCTTTTGCGTCGATGCCGTATTCGCGTACGACAAGCTCGATAGGTTTGCCCGCCTCGTAGCTTACTAAATTTACCAAATTTTCGTTAAATTTCATCTCACTCCTCCCACGCGACGTAGCTTCCTAGCCACGCGATCTCGTGGCCGTAGCTTATCGCTTTTTGTATCGCTTTTTGGACGTTATCGTCGTCTATATGCCCATCAAAATCTATATAAAAATTCGCCTTAAATTCGCGCTGTTTTATCGGGCGGCTCTCTAGTTTGGTTATATTTATGCCCTCGTCTCTAAAGGCTAGCAGCAACTCCACGAGCCCGCCGGGACGGTGATCGGTCTTTGCTAAGATAGATGTTTTATTTCTTTGCGCTCGCTCGTTTTTAAAATCGCTTAATATAAAAAATCTCGTGCGGTTTGCGGCGTTATCCTCGATCGTCTCAAACAAGATCGGCACGCCGTAAAGCTTGGCTGCGATCTTAGAACAGATGGCGGCCGAATTTGGCTCGCTGCCGGCTAGCTGCGCGGCCTGCGCGGTCGATTTTGCCGGGATGAACTCGACTGATGAAAGCATATGATCGTCTAAAAATTTGCGGCACTGATTGTAGCCTTGCGGGTGCGAGTAGATGCGTTTAATGTCTTTTAAATTTTCGCATTTGCTTGCAAAAATGTGGTGGATATCCATGTAAATTTCGGCTACGACCTTGACGCTATCAAACCGTCCGAGGCAGTCTAGCGTGGCGCCTACCGCACCTTCGGTGTTATTTTCTATAGGCACGACGCCGTATTTGGCCTCTTTGTGCTTTAGTTTGGTAAAAACCGCCTCGATGCTAGCTAGCGGCAGATACGCGCTCATCGCGCCGAAACGGCTCTCGGCGGCTTGGTGCGTGTAGGTGCCCTCAGGCCCTAGATAGGCGACTTTTTCAGGCATCTCGAGGTTTCTACTGACGGCAAAAATTTCAAGATAGATCGCCTCGATCGCGGCTTTATTTAAAAAGGCGGAGTCTTGCCCCTCAAGGCGGTTTAGGATAGCTCTTTCGCGCTCGGGGCGATAGATCGCGCTGCCGCTGGTTTGCTTTAGCTCGCCGATCTTTCGCACGAAATTCATACGCTCATTTAGGCGCTTTAGTACCTCGTCGTCGATCTTATCTATCTCGCTTCTAAGGTCGTTTATGTTTTGCATTTTCGCTCCCTAGCTTAGAAATTCGCGCTCCAGCGCCACTACGTCCTCAAAACTCTCGCGGCGCCTAATCATAAAGTCCTCGCCGCCCTTTACCGCAACCTCCGCGGCGCGTCCGCGAGTGTTGTAGTTGCTACTCATCGCAAAGCCGTATGCGCCGGCTGATTTGATGACGACGAGATCGCCTGGATTTAACGGCGGCAAATTTCGATCTTTTGCGAGGAAGTCGCCGCTCTCGCATACCGGCCCGACAACGTCGCAAGGGCTAAATTTGAGCTCCCGAAGCTGCTCTTTTTTACACTCGCAAAGAGTCTTGCCGCCGCTAAGAGCAAAAATTTTATGCTTAGCTTGATAAAGACTCGGGCGGATAAGGTCGTTCATCGCGCCGTCTACGATCACAAAGCGCTTTTCTTTATTAAATTTCTCGTAAAGCACGCTAGTTAGAAAATATCCCGCGTTGCCGACGATAAAGCGTCCCGGCTCGCAGACTACCGTGACATCCAGTCCGCTTAAATTTGCCAAAATACCCTGCGCGTATTCGTATAGATCAGGCTCGCTCTCGTCGCCGTAAACGATACCTATGCCGCCGCCGACGTCAAAAAATTTGATGTCGATTTGCGCCGCCTTTAGCTCGCGAGCCAAATTTGCCACGATCTTTGCCGCTTCGATAACGGGCTTGATGTCGGTTAGCTGCGAGCCGATGTGGCTATGGATGCCCACAGGCTCGAGATACGGCGAGTTTTTAGCGTGTAGATACATTTTTTTAGCCGTTTGCAGATCTACGCCGAATTTATTTTCGTTTAGTCCGGTTGAGATGTAGGGGTGCGTTTTAGCGTCGATGTCGGGATTTACGCGGATGCTGATGCGAGCGGACTTGCCTAGCTGTTTTGCGATCGCTTCCAGGCGGTTCATCTCGGCTTCACTTTCTAAATTTATCATAAGGATTTCGTTTTCCAGCGCAAATTTAAGTTCATCGTCGCGCTTACCCACGCCGCTTAGGATGATCTGGTAGCTTTTAGCCCCCGCTAGTAGCGCGCGCCTAACTTCGCCTACGCTCACGCAGTCAAATCCGGCTCCAAGCCCGGCTAAAAATTTCAAAACGCTTAAATTTGAGTTTGCCTTAACGGCGTAACATACGAGAGATTTTCTAGCGTGAAAGGCGTTTTTTAGCGCTTCGTAGCGGTGCGCCATATTGTCAAAATCGTAAACGTAAAGAGGAGTGCCGTATTTTTTTGCCAAATTTGTAAAATCCATAACTAGCCTTGTTTAAAAATAGTTAGATTTTACAGAAATTTTGCCTAAATCTCTCTTAACGACTTTTAAAATGTAGATAAAAAGCGTATGCGCCGAGTAAAATAATCGGTAAAAGCACGCCGATCTCGGGCGAGACGACGCCGTTTCTAGCAAACCTCATCATAACAAAAAGCGCACCCCAGACGCAAAGCGAGGCTATCGTGAAGATAAAGCTTTTTAAGGCGAGGTTAAAAAATCGTCCCGTAACCGGCAAAAAATAGTAAATAATAAGCACCATAAAAGGCGCAAAAAAAGGCGCGAAAGCGAGGTTATAAAGCGTGGTTTTGGTTGAATTTAGCCCGATACCTTCGTCTTTAAACGCCAAAATATAATCCACCGCATCAGAAATCGTGATCGCCGAATTCTCTGCCGACGCGCTTTCTATCGTTTTTGGTTTAAAGCCTTCAAGCGTTTTTAACCCGCTTGGCGTTTTGATATCGAGTCCTTTTTCGCCCAGTTTGATATTTTGCGGCAAATTTACGATTTTCGCCTCTTTTAAAAGCCACGCGTCATCTACAAATCTAGCGCTACGTCCAAACGTAGCAGCGCGCAAATCGCTACCGTTTACGTCAAATATCCGAACGTCTTTAGCTTCGCCGCTAATCGGGCTAAGGCTATCTATATAGATAAATTTACCCTCGAATTTTAAGAAAATATCCGAGCTCGTACGCGATAAATGCGAGAGTTTAACGATGTTTCTGGCATATTCGTAAGAGTAGGCAAACGGCGTAAAATTTAATCCGACATAAATAAACGTGATAGCAAGCGCGATGTAAAAAGGCGGCTTTATTAGGCGATTTTTGTCGATACCCAGCGCGTAAAAGCTCACAAGCTCGTTGCTGCGGATCATGCTAAATTTGCTAGTTATCAGCGCAAAAATGAGCGCAAGCGGTAAGACGTAGTTTACCGCCGTAAGCGAGGTAAGCCCGAAATAAAGCAGCTTTAGATTCGCGCTTGCGGGCATATCTTTTAGATTGGTTAGAATATCGATACCGACGTAAAAAAGCGTAAGCGCGATAAACAAGATCGCGAAGTATTTAAAATAAAGCCAGCCGACGTAACGAGCGTAAAGGTTCATTTAAGCTCTTTTAGATCAAATTTTACGCACGGTCGAAGGCGAACGAAAGCGGCGCTACCAAAAATACCGCAGACCTGACCTGCAAGTTTATTATTTGAGCTATGCTGCAAATATGCATCCTTTGCCGCCATAATGACGCTCAAATTTGCCGCTTTTTGGCTAGACGAGAAGCAAACTTGTTTTACGCTCTTAAAAAACCCGAATTCAAGTTTTTGTCTAGGCGTTTTTTTCGTAAATTTTATAAATTTGCATGTAAAGTTTTTAAGTAAATTTATAAAATTTACGGTAAGGAAAATTAGGCGCAAGGCTTTAAATTTGGACTCTAAATTTAACCGATTTTTGAGCGCCTTTAAAAGCCTCAAAATTTGAGAAAATGCAAAAGTCGCAAATGCCAAATTTAACCCTCTCACAAAATGCCTTTTTTTGTCGAGAATTTTTGCGAGACAACGTCGATGTCGGTTTTTATTAGCTCATTTAGCGCATTTTCACAGTAACCCAAAATTTTTTCCAACCCCTCTTTTTCATCTGCATTAAATTCGCCAAGCACATGGCCGGTTACCGCGCTTTCGCCTTTGTGCGCGCTTCTGCCGATACCGATACGTACGCGCTCGTAGTCTGCGCCCATTAAGGCATCGATTGATTTTAGCCCGTTATGTCCGCCGTTTCCGCCGCCTTTTTTAAATTTAACGACGCCGAAATTTAGATCAAGGTCGTCGTGAATAACGATAATGCGCTCGGGTTTGTAAAAATCAGCAACGGCTTTTACGCTTCGTCCGCTTAAATTCATAAAGGTCGTCGGTTTTAGAAAAAGTAAATTTTGAAATTTAAACAGCTCGCCTTGAAATTTAGCTGAGCTTACGTCGGTGAAATTTGAATTTTTGAGTCTATCTATCAGCATAAAGCCGACATTGTGTCTTGTTTTGGAGTACTCGGGACCGGGATTCCCCAGTCCGACTATGAGTATCAAGGCTAGCCTTATTTAGCTTTTATTACGCCTAGAACCGCTACGCGGTCGGCATCGATCATAGTGACGCCCGCAGGAACGGCTATATCGCGCACCAACACGGTATTGTCTATATCAAGACCGCTAACGTCTATGTCAAATGAATTAGGCAAATTTTCAGCCGTGCATTTTACGGCTAAGCGCCTTTTTGAGATGATCAAAACGCCTTTATTTTTTAGACCCACAGGAGTTCCGTAAGGCTTAACCGGGATCATATATTTTGAGACGACGCCTGGAAGCGCAACCTTTAAATCAACGTGTTTTAGCGCATTTGTCACAGGGTCTTTTTGGTATTCGACTACTACGACTTTTAAGGTTTTTCCGCCTACTTTTACGTCAAACGCAAGGCTCTCTTTTTTGCGAACCTCTTTTATAAAATCGTTGATTTTAAAAGCGGCCTGCACATTCTCTAATCCCTTGCCGTAAATGTTGGCGATTAGATAACCATCTCTTCTCAAAGCTTTTGAAGCCTTTTTACCGATACTCTCTCTAACGATACCTTCTAACATCGTTTTCCTTTCCTTAAAAATAGAGGCAGATAATATCCAAATTTATATAAATTTCGCCTTACTTGATATCTTTAAGCGCGATAATCTCGCTTTGAAACTCTTTTAAAAGCTCGTCGTCTTCCTCGATGGAGGCAACCATAGCTCGCTTTTTAGCAAGGTCTGCGCTTTTGATTTTTATATCGAGATTTTCCCTTCTGCTCGCGCTTCTTAGCGCTTCTTCTTTCGTGATAACGCCAGCGGTATACATGTCAAGCAAATGCTGCTCAAAGGTCTGCATTCCATAGGTGTTTTTACTTTGTTCTATCGCATCGTAAATTTCGCTATCTCTATCCTCGAGAATCATATCCCTTACCCTGATGTTTTTTACCATTATTTCGCAGGCGACGCGGCGCTTGCCGGCCGTGGTTAAGACAAGACGCTGAGAGATGATAGCCTCGGAAACCGATGCGAAAGTCATTCTTATGCGGTTTTGCTCCTCTTTTGGAAACATATTTATGACGCGGCCTATAGTTTCTTTAGCATCAAGCGTGTGAAGCGTCGCAAGCACCAAGTGGCCGGTTTCTGCGGCATTTATCGCGGTTCTAACGGTCTCCAGGTCTCTCATCTCACCCACGAATATAACGTCCGGGTCTTCGCGCAAAGACGCCCTTAACGCATCGGCAAAACTATCGACGTCCTGTCCTATAGCGCGTTGATTAATAACGCTTCTATCGTCATTATATATAAACTCGATCGGGTCTTCGATAGTGACGATATGATAGTTTTTCGTATGATTTAGATAGTTTATCATGCTAGCTAGCGTCGTAGTTTTACCGCTTCCGGTCGGACCGGTTACTAGGATGATGCCTCTGTTTACCTTATCGCAAAGTTTCTCGATAATAGGCGGTAGCAAAAGCTCGGACATCGTAGGAATTCTAGTCGGAATCGTTCTAAAAACGAAAGATACGCCGTCCATCTGCAAAAAAACGTTTGCGCGGAAGCGAAAATCGTCATTTAGCTTGTACGTAAAATCTACGTTCTTTTTTTTCATGAGATTATAATAATTCGTTCCCAAAATTTCTTTGGCCAAAAGTACGGCCCTATCGTAGTCTAAAACCCTATCGCCCATCTTTACGATCTCGCCGTTAAATCTACCTCGCACTACTTTACCCGATTTTACGTGCAGGTCGCTTCCGCCGCCTTCGATTAGCTTTAGCAGATACTCGTCAAGCTTATTTTTTATCTCGGCTCTTTCTTCGCTGTCATCCTCTGTCGCTGCGCCTACGCCAAATCCTTGCGGCGCAAAAGGCTCTGCGACATCTGCAACAAGATCGGCTAAAAGCGCGGCTCTATCTACTCGTGCCGGCTTGGCAGGTTCGTTTTGAGGGCTTAAATTTAACCCGGCTACGCTTCTAGCATCTAAATTTTGCTCATCCCGTCGCTCTTTCGTTTGTTTTAAATTTATCTCTTGTGCTGCCGTTTGAGGCTTGCTTTCATGTATCTTTTCCAATTTTTCCTCGTTTTTAATAATAAATTTTGGCGCCGAATTTTCTTTATCGTCGCTTTTCTCGCTTTTTTCTTGCATTAAGCTTGGCGTTTGCAAATTTAGCTCTTCTGCACTTTTTTCGTCTATTTGAGCCACTTGTTCTAAATTTTTACCAAATTTAGGCTCTTCGCTCAAAATCGCATCCTCATTTGCCTCATCTTCATCTTCGCTAGGCTCGTAAGGAACGTAATCTAAAATATCTATCGCCGGTTTTAGCTCTACGTCAGGCTCGGCCTCCTTAAGACGAGGCAAATCCACATCATTTATCTCCGGCACGTCCTTGCGGGCTTCGTCGATTATTTTCGCGTCATTTTCGCTAGCTAGATCGGCTCTAGCCTGCAACAAAGGCAAGTCCGAATTTAGCGCTGTCTCGCCGTTAAAACCAACCTCATCTTGCGCCGGCGCGTCTTTGCTATCTATTTGAGTATCACGTTGCTTAAAAGCGTATTCTTCGTCGTTAAATTTAATCTCATCCTGAGCGGGCATACCCTCACCGTCTTTAAATTTATCGGAGGCGTCCATTTTATCTATCTCGTGCAATGCTTCGCTTATCTCTTGCAAATTTTTATTTACGTCTCGTTTAAGTTCTAAAGGCTCGTAAAGACCACTAAAATCGTTATTCTCGTAATCATTAGGCTCGGTATCGCCTTGGGACGGCTCGTTGTTTGTCTGCGCTAAATCATCGTCGTATACTAGTTTTATCTTAGGCAAATCCTCATCGTCGAATTTAACCGATGGTATACGCGCGACAAAGGTCTCGTCGTTAGGCTCGTCTTCGCTAAAGGATTGGTTAAAAGATTCGTCGTCTGGTTTGCCCTCTTGCGAAATTTGATCTAAAACCTCGCTCTTAAATTTACCGTCGCTAGATGGGTCGTCAAAAAGCTCTTCTTTAGGCTCGTCGCTGCTCGCATCCTGCGCGGACTCTTCAGACTCGTTTGCAGCAGCCTCTCTAGCCTGCGCCATCTGCTTATTTTTGGCTCTGACGGCTTCTATATCGCTTTTTACGGCACTTGCGCGTTGGTTTATTATGCGCTCAAGCTCGTCGTCCTGAGTGTCAAATTTTATGCTAGAGCCGATAGGTTCGTAGTCTTTAACCTCTTCTTGCTCTACCGAAGTAAATCTTAAAGGCTTCATTTTAATGCTTTCATTATATCTTCAAATGCCGTCACAAACTGCTTTAAACCGTCGTTTAGCAAGTCTTTGTAAACCTTTTCCATGTCTATGTCGGCTCTTTTTACCACTCCGAAAAATTTCTCTATGCTATCGTCGCTAACGGCGGTTTTAGGTTCGTTTTTACCAGCGATAAAGGCTTTGATAGTATCAAGCGGAGCCGTATTTACCGCATTTTGATACATTAGCTCTTTTACGTAATAATCCCTTGTCAGCTCATCGCCCTTTACGCCCGTACTAGCAAATAGCGCTCTTGTCGTCGGCAAGCTTCTGTTTTCTATGATTTTATAAATTTTAGTCGCGTTCATGATGCCGATTTGACCCGTCGGTAGCGAGTTTTCGCGCATTTTTTCATCCAGCAAGCGATCAAATCTGCTAACAAAAATGCTAATCACGCTTTTTGGTAGCGGCGTTAGCGGAAATTTTTTCTCGTAAGCCTTTACGCCCTCTTCAAAAGCATCCAAACACGCTACGGCTTGCTCCGGCGAGAAAATTAGCGTCGCATTTACCGCGATACCGCGCGCGGTTAATGCGCTCATAGCTTCAAAGCCGGCTTTTGTCGCAGGGATTTTGATCATGACGTTTGGCATGCCGATTTCTGCGTGCAGTCTAGCGCCCTCATCCACCGTAGCTACAGCGTTATCGCAAAAGCTAGGATCGACCTCGATACTAACAAACCCGTCGTCGCCGTTTGCGTAATGCCTCAAAAGCTTGGTCGCGGCTATCTTGATATCTTGCACCGCGAGCGCCTCGTAAAGCGCCTTTGGATATTTTTTGCTCATTTGGCCGATGACGTCCTTGTAGGAGTCCGACAAAAACGCGGCTTTAAAGATGGATGGATTTGAGGTCACGCCGTTAATAGCGCCTATTTGAAGTAAATTTTTAAACTCGTCTTGCAAAAAGTCACGCTCGATAAAGTCGCACCACAATGAAAAATTTATATCGTTATTAAACATTTTTCTCGCCTTTTATATCAAATTTATGATCTCGCGCAAATCTTTTTTATCCACGCAACAAGTTGCCGCTTGCCTTAAAATTTGCTTCGCGCAAAACGCGATTTTTAAATTTGAATGCTCAAACATTGATAGGTCGTTGGCGCCGTCGCCCACGCTCATCGTCTGCTCTTTTGAAATTCCAAGCAAATTTTGTAAATTTGCAAGCATCGCGCCCTTTGAAAAGCCAAACATCATCTCGCCGCCCACAAGCCCGGTTAGGACGCCGTCTTTGTGATGTAGGATGTTTGCAAAGCTAGCGTCAAATTTAAGCTTCTCTTGCGCTCTATCCGTACCAGAGTGAAATCCTCCGCTAAAAACAACGACCTTGACGCCTTTACTTTTTAGATGTGCGATCAGCTCGGTAGCTCCTGGCATTAGTGGCAAATTTGAGCAAATTTGATCTACTTTAGCAAGCTCAAGCCCCTTTAAAAGCGAAACGCGGCGCGTTAAACTCTCAAAAAAATCAAGCTCGCCCGCCATCGCTTTTGCAGTTATTTCACTGACCTCATCGCCCGCACCCTTTGCCGCAGCTAGAAAATCTATCGTCTCGCCGTCCATCAATGTCGAGTCAAAATCAAATACGCAAAGCTTTATCAAATTTAGCCCTAAAAATCGCGTTTTAGCAGCGCTTCGACTTTTAAAATCGTAAGGATATTATTATCTCTTTTGCCGATACCGTAAATCATGCCTTTGTCTTTTAAAAGCGTTTCAGGCGGCGGATCGATCCTGTTTTGCTGTATTCTGATGGCTTCCGTTAATCTATCGATCACAAATCCCGCGACGTTATCGCCCTCTTTCATCACGATATACCTCGTACTTGGGCTCGGTTTTGCGGCGTTTAGAGAAAATTTCTTTCTCAAATCGATTAGCGGGATGACGCTACCGCGCAGGTTAAATACGCCCAAAACATACTCAGGCACGCTAGGTACGCGAGTGTATTCGATCGGTTTAATGATCTCTTGGATATTTAAAATAGGTATCGCATACTCCTCGTCGCCAACGATAAAGCCGACTAGCTGGACGATCTCCTCGCGCTCTTTTTCGCTCGGGTCTATCACCTGTCTTTTTTGTCTTTTTAGAACCTGATTTAGTTTGTCGTTCATGTTCTATCCTATTAGTTTGATATTTTTTCTAACTACGTTTTCAAGGTACTCGGACGAATACGGCTTAGTTATATACTCAGTCATTCCTACTTCCACGCCTCTTAGCCTGTCGGTTTTTGACGTTCTTGAAGTTACCGCTATTAGCGGCAAATTTCTATATTTTGAATACTTTCTAATTTCGCCCGCTAGCGTATAGCCGTCCATTCTCGGCATCTCGATATCTATTAGCATCGCATCAAGCGCATGTTCGCCCGATTTTACGATAGCTAGAGCCTCTACGCCGTTAGTAGCCTCTATCACCGTTACGCCAAGAGGCGCGAGCGATTTTTGCATTATGGTTCTATCCATCTTCGAGTCGTCTACGATTAGCACCTTATAATCGCTCGGTTTTTCCTTTACGCTCTTTGAGGCCTCTATACTAGCTTTTATGTCTACTTTTATGTCTTTTGCCATCTCCATCATCATGCCCACGTCGATGATTAGCGTTACGCGGCCGTCGCCTCTTATCGTGGCGCCTGCGATTCCAGGAATGTTTTGTAAATAATCGCCCATTGATTTAATTACGATCTCCTCTTGTCCTACGAGGCTATCTACGATGATGCCAAGCTTCGCCTCCGCTACGCCGATAACGACCACATAGGTCTGATCGCCGCCGTCAAAGACCTGCTTGACGCCGAAGATGTCTGATAGCTTAACCAGCGAAAGTACTTCGTCGCGTAGTCTAAGCACGTTTTTGCCATCGATCGTGTAGATATCGTCGATAGGCACTCGCACGGTCTCTAAAACGCTAGCTAGAGGGATAGCGAAAAATTCCTCCTGCGCACCTACTAAAAGCGACTGTATAATGGCTAGCGTGAGCGGGATTTTTAGCTTCATAGTCGTACCCTTGCCCACTTCGCTTTCGATGTCGATTATGCCGTTTAGCTTTTCGATATTGGTCTTTACGACGTCCATTCCCACACCGCGGCCGCTTACGTTAGTTACCTTTGCTGCAGTCGAAAATCCCGGCTTAAATATAAGCCCAAACGCCTCTTTATCGCTCATCGCATCAGCCTCGCGCTCGGTGATAATACCTTTTTCGACCGATCTAGCCTTTAGCATCTCGGCGTCTAGCCCTTTGCCGTCGTCGGTGATCTCGACTACGATATGATTGCCTTCATTATAGGCTTTTAGCTGTATGGTGCCTTTTTCCGGTTTTCCCGCGGCTAGTCTGGTCGCGCCGTCTTCGATACCGTGGTCGCACGAGTTTCTTATCATATGAACGAGAGGATCGCCGATTTGCTCGACGATGGATTTATCCAGCTCCGTCTCTTCGCCCGTGATCTCAAGGTCGATTTGCTTATTTAGCTCGCGGCTTAGATCGCGGATCATGCGAGGGAATTTATTAA
Source organism: uncultured Campylobacter sp. (assembly GCA_963527315.1). Lineage (GTDB taxonomy): Bacteria > Campylobacterota > Campylobacteria > Campylobacterales > Campylobacteraceae > Campylobacter_A. The sequence goes on along the minus strand of CAURQE010000008.1, from coordinate 102,419 downwards.
ATACCTTCGCGATAGGCAGCATCCTCGTTTTCATAACGGCTAGCTGGATGTCGGTAGTTACCAGGCTTAGGCTAGATACGACTTGATTTAGCTCCTCGAGGAATTTCTCGCCCTCATATCTCTCCTCGACGTCGTCGTAAATTTTAAGCAATCTGTTTTTGCCAAGCACCAGCTCGCCGATCAGATTCATCAGGTGATCTAGGCGCTTAACCTCGACGCGTATAGTCTGCTCGTCCGTACTTCCTCCTCCTCCGGTCGCAGGAACTTTTTTCTCCTCTTTTTTATCGGCAGGTTTTGCGGGAGCGGGTTTTGGAGTCGGAGCCGAATTTGAGGGAGCGGCAGCTTGCGGTGCGGCCGGTGCGGCAGGCTTTGGCGCTTCGCCTCCGGTTGCTTTTTGAGCGCGCCTTGCTTGATCCTCGGCTTTTCTTATTTTTAGCAGTCTTTCTATCTCGGCTTCGACCTCGTCGTCGCTTAAATTTGACAAATTTTCATCGCTAACGGGTCCCTGCTCAGGCTCTTTTGGCGCCTCCGCTACTGGCTCGGGCTCTACGGGAGCCGGATTGCTAGCAGCAGCGCTCGGAGCTTCGCCTTCAGATATCGCGGTTAGTCTTTTGCAGATATCTTCTATATCGATGCCCACATCCGTGTCGTTACCGCTATCTCTGATGCCGTGCAGCAGTCCTTTCATCATATCCACGGACTCTAGCACCACATCCATTATGTCCGGAGTTATTTTTAGCTCGTCGCGGCGGGCTTTGTTTAGTACGTCCTCCATGTGGTGGGTGAGCTTAGTAAGGATGTCGAAATTTAAAAAGCTTGATGATCCTTTAACCGTATGCGCGACGCGGAAAATTCTATTTAAAAGCTCTAAATCCTCAGGATTTGACTCAAGCTCTATGAGATCATGGTCTATTTGCTCTACTAGTTCGAAGGCTTCGACCAGGAAGTCTTCCATTATTTCTTTCATATCGTCCATGATTTCCCCCCTTATTTCTTGTGCGCCTCGATTACTCGAAGCACCTCGTTATAAAATAGCGTCGCATCAAATTTGGTCAGATACGCCGCAGCTCCCGCTTCCCTACTTTGAGCTTCGCTGTAGTCGTTGCTTAAAGACGAGTTAAATATAATAGGAATTCCCGCGTACCTAGGATCGTCTTTTATCGTCGAGGCAAATCGGTATCCATCCATCTGCGGCATCTCTATATCGCTTAATATGACCTTTAAAAAATTGCTTAGCTTATCGCCGTACATCTCGTAAAGATCCTCCATCCTAGCAAGCCCCTCTACGCCGTCTTTTGCCTCTACCACTTTTAGCCCCATTTTTTCTAGCGTGTCTTTTACGAGCTTTCTAGCCGTCGAGCTATCGTCTAGCACTAGTGCCAGGCCGCTTAAAAGCTTGCTTTGATCGATTTCGACCTCTATTTTTGGACTATAGATGCCAAGCTCTTCTACTACGCTTTCAAGATCTAGTATGAGCAAAACCTCGTCATTTTCGATGCGAGTTACGCCCGTTATTTTGCCTTTATCCAGCGTCCCAGCATTTGAAGCAAAGGTCGCTGCCTCGATATCCGCCCAGCTTATACGCCTAATGCGTTTTGCCTCATGGACGATAAAACCTATCAAAATTTCGCTAAATTCCGCGATGATTACGCGAGGCTTGATCGCCGCGTCTTTGGGCTCATTTATCTGCATCCATTTGGCTAAATTTATCACGGGTATCACGACCCCGCGTAAATCAAAAATCCCCTCGATATACTCGGGTACTCCGGGGAGTTCGGTTAAATTCGGCATTTTGATGATTTCGCGCACCTTTGCGACATTGACGCCGTATATGCCCTCATATACCTTGTCGCCTGATTGTTTAAAGATACGAAAATCAACAAGTTCCATCTCGTTTGAACCGGTTTTTAGTTCACCATTGTTAAGCATTTTAAACCTTTACGCTCTTTCGAGCAAACTTGATATTTGGCACGTATTCTACTATAAAATAGCTTTGCTCGCATGCAAAAGACGGCACGTTTACATATTTTTGAGAACCAAGCTCAAAAATATCTCCTTGATGATAGTGCCCTTCGATGACGATATCAGCCTTACATAGGCCGTTATACCGATATACTTTAGCTTCGGCTAGCTCTTTAAAATTAGGGATTTTATAGTCTAAAATTTTTCGTTTAAGCTTATTTAAAATTCGTTTTGAGAGTCTAAAATTTAAAAATTTATCGAAAAAATTCATCGTCTTTAAAAAAATTTTGACGCGTAAAAATCTCAAAGCATATTTTGAAACCAAAGGCAAAAATATATCTCCGTGCGCGATAAAAACGCATTTTTGACACTTTGAAGCAAATTTAACCGGCTGCGTGCCGATAGGATAGGTTTTGACGTTTTTAAAAAGCGGGGCGAGATTAAAATCGTGATTTCCCTCGAAATAATAAATTTCCGTTTTTTCGCTTATCTCGTTTATGACGTCGATATAAGGCTCGTAAAATTTGACGAAAAACTCGCACTGCGCGGCTAAAAAATCAAACATATCGCCCATCAAAAACAGCTGCGGCGTCTTTATCTCGCCGCTTTTTAACGCGTATAAAAATCGTAGGAAATTTTTACGATTTTCGTTTTCATGCGAGTCGGCGATAAATATCGCTCCCTCTTTTATAACGATCGGCTCAGGCATAAAATTTTGCTTTTTTAAGCGTTAAATTCGCAGCCGCAAACCTAAAGTCGCGCGAACTCGGTAGGGCAAATTTTGCTAAAGCGATTTTTAAAAATTTAGCGCTCGGCAAACCCGAGATTTTAAAACCTACCCTCAAATTTAAAGGCGGTAAAATCTGCACCAAATCAAATTTACTCGCTACTCCCGGTAGCATAAATTTAACCGCAATTTTGGCGGTACTTGCCGCGTTTATGGGTTTTTTGTTTAATCTAAAAACGGCCGCAAAACTATCCGCCCCACGAATAAATTTGATACTAACCGCCCCCGCAAACTCTCTCATCAGTCCTCAAATTTTATCGGTTTGTAGCTAACAGATACGATTTCTACGTCGCTTCTACCGTTTGGTAAATTTAGCGCGACCTCGTCGCCCTCGCTCTTGCCGATTAGCTGTTTGGCTAGAGGCGAGTTTATAGAGATTAGACCGCGCTCTAGGTTGCTCTCCGGCGTACCCACTAGCGTGTAGGTCTTTTCTAGCTCGGTTTCTACGTCCATGATGACGACTGTTGAGCCGAATTTTACTTTATCGTGCTCGTACTGGGCGGGGTCGATTACCTTAGCGCGGCTTACTATGTCGCTTAGCTCGGCTATACGACTTTCTATAAACGCCTGCTTTTCGCGTGCGGCGTGGTATTCGGCATTTTCTTTTAGGTCGCCGTGACTGCGCGCGATGTCGATTTCTTCGACTATATTGGGCCTTTCGACCGTCTTTAGGTTTTTTAGTTCGTTCGTGATTTTTTCATACCCGAAAAGCGTCATAGGTTCGGTCATTTTTCATCCTTTTTAGTTATTAAAATTTGCGCTACGCTAGCCGCAGAGCCGTGTTTTAAGTATCTTCGCAGCCTTTCGCAGCCAGCGATAAATTTCTTTTTATCGCAGCTCTCGTAGGCTTTTATTAGATTGTAGGGCGTTACTTCCTCTTGCAGTAGCTCCTCGTGCAGCGCCTCTTCGCCCATAAAATCAAACATTATATTTGCAAGCCCGATGTGGCGCAGCTTCACAAACATCCGCGCGATCATTATATCGATTGCTTTAGCTTTATAAGCTAGCACGAACGGCGTGCCCACGAGCGCGGCCTGCAGCGTCGCGGTACCTGAGCAGATGAAGGCAAACTCGCTTTGTAAAAGCGCGCGTGGCGCGTCCGTAACCACGCTAAAGTCGCTAACGTCGCCATAAATTTGCATTTCGTCTGCCAAAAAAGGCGGCACGACGAGCAGTTTTTCTTTGTCTTTTATACGGCTCGCTACCTCGCGAAAAATCGGCATCAACCGCGAAATTTCGGCACGGCGGGATCCGGGCATAAAGGCGATCTTACCGCTTTGTAAAAGCTCGTTTTTTCGTACTCTTAGCTCGTCAAGTAGCGGGTGTCCGACGTAGCGCGAGCGGTTAAAATACATCCCGTCAAAGGGCAAAATCGACGCCAAATGATCGCAGTACGCCTCGACTTTCGCCACGCGCCCAGCCTTCCACGCCCACACCTGCGGCAAGATGTAGTAGGTCACGGGCTTTTTGATGCCCGCTTCTTTGATTGCCTTAGCTAGCGGCAAGTTAAAGGCGGGACTATCAATGAGCAGCACGGCGTCGCACTGCTCAGCTAGGCGAGTCATCTCTTTTATCGCGCGCTTTGCCTTAAAATAAAGCGGCAAAACCTCCACGAAGCCCATCGCGGAAAACTCCGAGCTTGGCATAAAAGGCTCGCCGAATTTCTCGTCAAAAATGCCTTTTAGTTCGCACTTTGGCAGATGCTCTAAAACCTGCTCGAAGTGCAAATTTGCAGAAGCCTCCAAACAAGAGACGAGTAGCTTCACTGATTGCCCTCAAATTCGCCAACTATATCCGCAAGCTCGGTCGCGCGCTCTTTAGTCATCTGCAAATAGCAATCGGCCGCATCTAGACGGTGAATCGAGCCTTGCTGAGGATAAAAAGCGCATTTTGCCTCTTTATAAGTAACCCACTTACGCTGTATATCTTTTAGGATTTTTTTATTTTCGTCGTTTAGTACGCTCATAGCCTTTTTATAGTTTTTGTTTAAAATTTTATCTTGAACGGCGAATTCGGCATTTATACACCCTACCATACCGGCGATGGAGCTATCTTTTTGCATACATTCATCTACGCGTTTTTGCGATTCGTCCCTTTCTTCCAGATTCGTCTCTAAATTCGACGGCGAATTTGACGAAGGCTTTGTCTTTATCGCAAGTTCTTGCGCGCCAAAAACCAGGCTCGCCGCAAGCACAGCAAAAATAAATTTTTTAAGCATATTTTACCCTTTAAATTTAACGGGAATTATCGCCTAAAACGGCTAAATAAACAATAAAATTTAAATTTATAAGAAAAATTCGGATTTAAAAATTTGAAAGATAAATGCGTAAATTTAAAAAACCCAAAGCCCGCAGGCCTTGGGTTTTGGGGTTTATTTAAAATTTAGATTCTTAACGTCTTCGTCGGCTTTTTTCATAGCTTCGGTAGGCGCTACGCCGATAGGATATTTATGTCCTAAAGAAGCAGGCGCAGGAACCGGAGTAGCCTCTTGAGTTAGCTTGATGCTGATGCCGTAAGGCGCAAGCTCGTTAACTAGCTCGGTTTGTCCTTGGCGAGCAAATTCTTTACATTGACCTAGGATCCTAGCCGACTCTTCGTCTCCGTGGAAGCCGTAGCTGTTTTCGCTAAATGCGAAGTCCCAGCGGATGTGAGTTTTGCGGTGTAAGTAAAGAGTCTTTTCAAGAGCCTTACTGATAGCTTCTTTTCTCTCTTTTTCATCGGCGATCGAAGCAAATTTCTCATGCTTAGCTAGCTCGGCTCTGGCCGTTTTTATGTCTTGGATCAAAGAAAGTAGCGCATTTTCGCAGTTTCTTAGCTCGTAAGCGTGGCGATTTTGTACGAATGAAATTCTATCTTTTAGCACTTGTTCGCTTTGCGGGTGGCAAGTTTTGCAAGCCGCGTTTATATCGGCAAGCGGAGTTAAAATTTCATGCTCGGTGATCTTTTGAGCTCCGGCGCGTTTATACGGCATGTGACAATCAGCGCACGTTACGCCGCTTCTTCCGTGGATACCGGTTGAGCTTAGCTCAGCTTCTGAGTGCTGCATCTTGATGATTTTAGCGCCGGTATCTTTGTGGATGTAGTCAAATTTAAACCCGTCCTCTTTGGCTAACTGATCGTCATAGTATTGGTCGAAATTCTCGATCTTAAACGGCTCGTCTTTCTTCCAGAAATTCCAAGGGAAGGTTAAAACGGATTCTTTGCCTGCAGGATAGTATTCTACGTGGCACTGCATACAAACATAGCTTCTCATCTCTTGTCTGGTGGCCTTTATACCGCTTTTTGCGTCGGCTTGGTAGCCTCTAGCGACCATTGCGTTTACGAATGCGGGTCTTGTAACTCTTAGACTCATATCATCTGGCGAGTGGCAGTCTGCACAGGTGCTACCTAAGTGCGAGCCGTGGATACTCTCGCCGTGTTTAGCCGCGATCTTTTTCATGACGTCAAAATACGGAATAGAGTTCATCTTCGTCCACGCGGCTTTTCTCTTTTCGCCTTCCTCTTTAGGCATTACGTCGAAAAACGGCATAGGCTTAGTTGCAGCAGGCGTAGGATCGGCAGTTAGGTTATAATCGCCATCAACTTGAAGCGCGGTTAAATATCCGGTGTGGCAATTGACGCAATATCCTGGCTGACCCTTAAATGCAGGAAGCCCGTGAGCGTTTAGATACTCTTTATCGTTTCTTTTGGTTTCGATCTGATCTATCTGAGAGTAGTAGTGAGTTCTAGGTTTGCTGTAATCTACGCCGAATGCATAGCCGTTCCAAAACACTGTAGCCGCAGGCCAGCGAATAATCTTGCTATAAGGTAAATAGCCGCCGAAAGCCGTTTCTACAAATTCGCTTCCTTTTGGATTTGCGTCGCTTTTATGCTCCATTTTCTTGTAAGCATCGAGCTGATTTGGGAAATTTGCGCCCCATTTTTCAAAATCAGGCTCAAGTTCGCTTACCTTATTTAGCATTAGCGGATACATCTTTTCTTCGGCTTTTTTGGCGCCGATATCCGTAAAAAGCGCGAACATAGCCGCACCGAGTACGACAGCCACTAAGAAAGTAGCTACATACAACACTTTGTTTTTCATTTTATCCTCCTGTTAAATTTTAAAAGTTATGCGCATGTCCCGCTTCGCGGTGGCAAGATACGCATCTTAAAGGCTCATTAGAGTTGCCTTGATGCTCTTTGAGATTTTTATCAAACGGTTTTGCGGTTCCTATGGCGCGCGGGTCGATAACGTTTGAAACGTACTCTTTGTGGCAGTCCATGCAGTTTTCCTGAACGACTCTTTTTGTTTTTTCGTTTGCGGTAAATGCGTAAGGATTATCTTTAAAAGTAACGGCATACGCGTGTCCTAGGCCGCTTTGAGCCTTCATGATCCAATATCCTATAAAATCATGCGGCAAATGGCAGTCGTTACAGGTCGCAACGTTTTGGTGTCCGCCTCTTGACCAGCTTTCGTAGACTTGATTCATCACGTGACAGTTTTTACAGGCTGCGGGATCCGGACTAAAGTATGAAAATCCCTTGGCATAGTAAAAAGTGTATAGTCCGTGACCGATAACCACTCCAAACGATAGCAACAAAAGAATGACCCAGATGGATGCTTTTTTCTTCGTGTTTTCCATGACGGGCTTTCTAACCTCCATTATAAATTTAAATAAAACTTAACTTTATTTATAAGCCAGTATTTTATTATTAGTTCGCTTAAATTCTCATTTATTTTCCTAATATAATTAAAATTAGATCTAAAGCTTATTTTTATACTGTGTAAATATAACAGTAGTTGTTATCAATTTATTATGATTGATTTCAATCTATTTCGGTATTATATAATATAATATATTTACTATCTTAAATTTGAATAAAATTTAAAAACTAAAATATAAAGTAAACAATATCCAACATAAGCCAAAACTTTAAATTTAAATAATAAAAGCTGTGCTAAAATCTTTTCTTTAAAAATTTGAAAGCTATGGGCTCGTCAAATTTGAGCTAATCGTGATAAAAAGGAATAAATTTGAAAGAAATTTTAATCACAAACGACGACGGATTCGAGGCTAGCGGCCTGCACGCTTTAGCTAGCGCGCTAAGAGAGCTACCTGATACCCGCGTTACCATCGTCGCGCCGAGTACCGAAAAATCAGCCTGTGCGCATTCACTGACGCTTACTAGACCACTTCGTTTTATCAAGCTTGACGACGATTTTTACAAACTCGACGACGCTACGCCCGCAGACTGCGTCTATCTCGCGCTTCACGCGCTTTATAAAAGACTACCAGACCTAGTAATCAGCGGCATAAACCACGGCGCAAACGTGGGCGAGGATATCACCTACTCGGGCACGTGCGGAGCGGCTATGGAGGGCGTTTTGCAAGGAGTACCCAGTATCGCGTTTTCGCAGTTTTACAAAAACGACAGCATCGAAAAGCTAGGCTTTTCGCTCGCACAGCAAGCCGTCAAATTTATCGTTCCGCGCGTATTAAACCGCGAAATATCCCTGCCGCCACGCCAGTTTTTAAATGTAAATATCCCTGCCGTCTCCGCCCGCGAATTTAAAGGCTACCGCGTTGTACCCGCCGGCAGACGCAGCTACGCCACGCACGCGATGCTACACCGCAACCCGCGCGGCATCGAGTACTACTGGCTCGGACAACCGTCGAATTTAGACTACGAGCAAAACGGCGAGTCCGATATCAACGTGCTTAGCGAGAGTTTTGCCTCGATCACTCCAATCATGCTTGATATGACCGCGCACGCGAGCTTGCAGAGCCTAAAAACCGCACTAAAGGATCAAATTTGAGCGAGGAAATTTTGGATCAAAACGACCGATTTACGAGGTCTCGCTGGCTGTTTGGCGATGATTTTAAAAAGCTTCAAAACGCAAACGTACTAATCTGCGGCGTGGGCGGCGTGGGCGGCATCTGCGCGGATGCGCTGGCTCGCGCGGGCGTGGGTAAAATCACCGTCATCGACAAGGATATTTTTGATATAACCAATCAAAACCGTCAAATTTACAGCGAAGCGGTCGGCGCCGTTAAGGTCGGCGAATTTGCCGCAAGATACGAGTGCGTGACGGCACTACAAGAGCTAATGACGCCGGAGTTTGTCGAGGATTTTGATTTTTCGCCGTTTGATCTTATTATCGACGCTATCGACGACGTACCGGCTAAAGTCGCTCTCGCGCTAAAAACGCACGAAAAATTAATTAGCTCTATGGGCGGCGCAAAGCGCATAGACCCGACGCAGATCAAGGTCGCCTCCGTCTGGCAAACCTGCAACGACCCGTTTGCCAAGAAAATACGAGCCGAGCTTAAAAAAGCGGGGTTTAAAGGCAAATTTGACGTCGTGTTTTCGACCGAGCTACCAAAATGCGTGAAACTGGGCAGCTTTATGGGCGTGACGGCGTGCTTTGGGCTAAATTTAGCCGCGCTGGCGGTAAAAAAAATCATCGGCGGCAGATAAGATAATCTGCCGATAGCTTGCCTAGGCGAGCCGAATTTATGCTATCATAGCGCACCTAAAATCAAGGGAAAAAAAATGAAAACATGCGTCATCCTAGCCGGAGGCAAAAGCTCGCGAATGGGCCGCGACAAAACGCTGCTGCCTTTTGGCGGATTTGCGACGCTCACGCACTACGGAGCGCACAAATTCGGGCGGATTTTCGAACGCGTATTCGTTAGCTCCAAATTTGACAAATTTAACCCGCCCCTACCGCTCGTAAAAGACGCTAACCCAGAGGATATCTCGCGGTCAAATTTGACCCAGGCGAGCGACAAAGAGGGCGCAGAGGCAAGCTTTGCTCAAATTTGCTCGCAAGATACGGCAAATTTGAGCCCAAACGCCTTTTCTCCGATGCTAGCGCTTTACAGTATCCTTAGAAATTTCCCAAACGAAAGCGTCTTTATCGTCCCGGCCGATATGCCCTTTGTTAGCGAAGAGTGCGTGCGCGAACTATATAAATTTGCCCGCGAATACGATATGGTTATCGCTGCGGACGAGTCGCATACGCACTCGCTTTGCGGGTTTTTTAGCGGGGATTTAGCGGGCGCCGCGGGCGAGCTTTTTGCCGCGGGCGAGCACAAGATCGGACTTTTGCGTAGCCGCTGCCGCTGCAAGATCGTAAAATTCGCGCGCGAAGACGAGTTTTTTAACATCAACTACCAGGCAGACTACGAACAAGCCTTAAAAGAAGGAAAAATATGAAAAAAATTATCGTTTTATCGGCGATTTTGTTAAATTTAGCCCTAGTCGCCCAGGCGGAAACGCCGAAGCAAAATTTAGCCCCGCAGTCAGAAAATCCAGCCGAAAATTTAACCGAGCCGACAGCCAAAGACGAAGCCAAACGCCTCTACGAAGCCGCCGCAAAGCTCGAGCATGAAGGCGACAAAACAAGAGCCATTCAGCTTTATAAACTGGCGGCTAAAAAGGCGATATTTACGGACGAGGACGGCGAAACGGCCGCCATGGAGCGCTCCGTGATCGCGCCATCAGATAGCGTAGCGGACGCGCCCGTAGAGGAGCAAAAGATCGCCTCAAAAGAGCACCCGAAAGCAAAATTTGAGAGCGGCGAGGCATACGACGTGGATGAAATTTTGGGCTTAAAAATGCACCATCTAAACTACCTCCTGCCCGCAACCTACGCGTTTAACGACGTTGAGGGTAGGCGTAGATTTGAGACCGCTTTTCAAATCAGCTTGCAAAAGCCGCTATTTTACGACGTGTTTGACATGAACGAAACGATCTCGGCGGGCTACTCGCAAAGCTCGTGGTGGCAGACGGCTAAGAGCTCTACGCCGTTTCGCGAGACCAACTATCGCCCCGAGATTTTCATAACCGTCCCGATGAGATTTGAGGCGCTACCGAGTCTTGATTACCTACGCGCGGGACTTTTGCACGAGAGTAACGGCCAAGGCGGCGAGAAGTCGCGCTCATGGAACCGCGTATATCTCGAGGCTAAACTTTACGCCGGCAGCCTAGTCGTGATCCCGCGAGCGTGGGCGCGCATCCCTGAGAGCAAGGGCAGCGACGATAACCCAGACATCGAAAAATACCTCGGCAACATGGATATAAATTTCGCCCTGCCTTACCGCGGCCACGTCTTTACGGCAATGGTGCGAAACAACCTGCATTTTGATAAAACAAACCGCGGCGCGGGCGAGCTTGGCTGGCTGTTTCCGTTTGGAAAAAGCGGCGTTTACGGCTACGTGAAGTACTTTACGGGATATGGCGAGAGCCTCATCGACTACAACCGCCACACCGATAAAGTCGGTATCGGCTTTGCGATTTTAAAGTAAAAGGCTAACGCGCTCAAGCGGCGCAGGCAAGGTAAAAATCGCGGCAAGCAGCTAAAAGCGATAAGTCAAATTTGCTCACACAGACAAGCGCGGCAAATTTGACGAGCGGGCAATGCGGATAGCAAAAGCACGAGAGTAAATTTTAAAAATTACAAACGCGGCGTGATCTTTAAATTTACGCAAGGTCGCCGCCGCAACATAAGCGCAAAACCTAAGGAGATAGATGAAAAATTTATTTAGGTTTTACCCTTTTGACCTACGCGACCTCGCTACAAGCGGGCGGCAACTACGCACCCCGGCAGCAAAACGACGAACAAATCGTAACCTATGAGATATTTTTTAAATACGACCTGCGCAACGGCGAAAAAGACGAAAACGGCAAAATACGCAACAGACTCTACATCACCCGGCTAGATGCGAGCCGCGCGCAGCTAAATCGCTAAGTCATCGACGAGGCGGACGAGCGGTACAAGCGCAAGATCCCAGATAATCCGTCCACGAAACTAAAAATCTCGTTCGTCGTCCGCAAAAACGAGCGCTGGGTGCTGCTCGAAGTCTACTCAAAAGAGCACCGAAACTCGCCTACGTTCACGGCCGAAAGGTGCCTGTGGAGCGGGCTAGAAAAGGAGCTACTGGAGAATTTTGACGCGGGCGAGGCGCTAAAACTGTACCGAAAAACCAAACGCTTCGACGCAAATTTAGGCTTTTTTACCGAAAATAACATAGCCGAATACCGCAAAGACGGCAAACCGTCGTATAAAGAATTCATTAGCGTCCGAATGGGCAAAAAAGAAACGACTTTTGAAAAATAAGGCGACAGCGGACGCCTAAATAGCCGCACATATCAGCTAGGCGGCGACCCGCTGCTTTTTGAGTTTTTTTACCCGAGCGGCAAGCTAAAAAGCGTGATAGACCAGCGCCAAACGATCGGCAAGCCGCTTAGCGAGGCGGTTAAAATACAAAAAGAATTTAACGAAAAAGGCGAGCTCGTAAAAGAGGTCGTAACCGACGCAAAAGCGGGCGCGGCGACTACGAAATTTTACGGCGAAAACGGCGAAATCATAAAAACCGAAACAAAAAATCTCAGATAAACTAGATGCGGAAAAAGACATGTTTTTAGAGCTAGACCAAATCGCTCGCGAGCTAGACGAGATATGCCTGCCTCTGGAGCAAGAGGGCATAACGGGCATGAGACTGTCGCCACAATGCAGCTCTAGCGCGTGCGTACAGGCGACAAAAAAGCACAAGAAACTCTCGGCGTCAAATTTCCGCCTGCGTTTTTGCGCCTGGTTTGTAAATTTGACTTGGGCGAATTTGAAGTTTGTAACGTACGCTTTGGCATCGGCGGCAACTACGCTAGCGAGCTAGTGTGGCTAAACAGCACCGACGAATACGGCGGCAAATGGTGGCACGGCGATACGCGTCCTGCAAATTTGATAGTTTTTGCCGTGGGCGATCCGTGGATTTTTTTGCTTGATTGCGCGGACGGCGCGATTTATGCGTGGCTACTTGGAGACGAAGGGCTTTGCGGCAGGCGCGTCGCGAGCGATTTTGAGAGATTTTTTAGAGCGCTTGGCAGTATCGATATCGCGCGACTAAGCAAAAAAGCTGTGCCTTGCACGGAAGAAATCGCCAAATTCGTCCAAGCAGGCGATGATATGGCGCTTGATTTTTGGCGAGAAACGGCGGAAATTTGATAAATTTCAGCGCGTACGGCTTTGGCGGCAAATTTAAATAACTTCAAAACTCTAATACGGCGATAACCGCTGCAAATTTTAATTCCTAATTTACAAATTTCACTCGAAAACTAGGTCAAATTTATATTATTTTTTGCATTCGGGTGCTAAATTTGAACTCAAATTTGCCGTGGATTCGGCACTCAAAAAATTTAAAAAGGCAAAAAAATGATAACTGCAAAAGCTCTCTATGCATCAGCTCGCCTTAGATCACTGCCGCTTAGCGTCTCGGGCGTGTTGCTGGGCAGCGGCGCAGCATACGGCGCGGGCGTATTTAGAGCCGATATTTTCGCGCTGGCGCTACTTACGACGCTGCTATTTCAGGTGCTAAGCGACTACGCCAACGACTACGGCGACGCGGTAAAAGGCACCGATGGCGATGGCAGGCTGGGGCCGCGCCGAGCGATCCAAACGGGGCAGATGACTGCGGAGCAGATGAAGCGCGTCATCGTCGTTACGGCGCTGTTTGCGGCATTTTCTAGCCTCGCGCTAAGCGTTTTGGCGTTTGGCGAGCGGTTTTATCTCGTGCTACTATTTTTAGCGCTGGGCGGTGCGTCGATATATGCCGCGATCCGATACACCGTGGGCGCGGACGCATACGGATACCTGGGACTTGGCGACGTTTTCGTGTTTTTATTTTTTGGGTTACTTAGCGTGCTGGGCTCATATTTTTTATACGCGCGATCGCTTGATACGGAGCTGCTGCTGCCTGCGTGCGCGTGCGGTATGCTAAGCACCGCCGTGCTAAATCTAAACAACATGCGCGACATCCAAAACGACGCGCTCAAGGGCAAGCGCACGGTCCCCGTCCGTATCGGACTGCGCGCGGCTAAGCGCTATCACTATGCGCTGATCGCGGGCGGAGCGGGTCTGATGCTTTGCTACTCGCTTTTACGCGGTGAGCCTGGCGCAAAACTACTCTACGTAGTTAGCTTTGCGCCGCTTACCCGGCACCTATTTTTCGTTTCGCAGGTGCGGGATTGTCGCGATTTCGACGGACAGCTAAAGGTCGTCGCACTCTGCACGTTTGCGATGTCCGCGCTGTTTTTTATCGGGGAAATTTGGTGTTAAATTTAGCCTGATTATTGTTCCGTGCCATTGCGGGCGTTGAATAAGTAATTCAAATTTTTCTCAAAATATTGCGAAAAAGTCATATATTTACCTTTTTAAAATATACTTCAAAACCAAAACACAAGGAGAAAAATGAAAAAACTCATCAAGTTTTCGCTAGCAGCAGTGCTAGCAGCGAGCTTCGCAAACGCCGCAGTCTATGAGATCGACCCAGCGCACAGCAACGTCGGCTTTAAGATCAAGCACCTAAGCATATCAAAAGTCAGCGGGAATTTCGGCAAATTTGACGCCGTGATCGACTACGACAAAGACGCTAAGGAGCTAAAAGCGCTCGAGGCCACCATCGAGACCGCCTCGGTAAATACGCAAAACGAGAAGCGCGACGAACACCTAAGAAGCGCGGATTTTTTCAATGCGGCCAAATTTGACAAAATCACCTACAAAATGGTCAAATATGAAAAAGAAAGCGATACCGAAGGCAAGGTCGTGGGCACGCTCACGATGCACGGCGTCACTAAGCCCGTGGTGCTAAAATTCGAGCTTGGCGGCTTTACTGCAGATAAAAACGGCAAGGGAAAAATCGGCTTTAGCCTAGAGGGCGAGACGAAACGCAAACTATTTGAGATCGGGCTGGATACCTCAGAGATCACGCTATCTGACAAGGTCGAGCTAGAGATAGAAGCCGAAGCCAAAGAAAAATAATCCCCAAAATAAGCCTAAAGCCTGTTTTCGGGCTTTAGTTTGTTAAATTTTGGGTTTTTGGCCTAGATTTTTGCAAATTCGGTCGCGCATTACGGCTCGGCGCGAAACCGCCGCGCTAAAAACTCAAATCCAAAATTTGATTTTACTAGATAAATTTACGGACTTGCAACAACAAAGCATGATGTCAAATTTGAAAAATCCGCGAAACTGCCGTGCCGAGCGGTAAAATGCAAAGCGACGCGCTAAAATTTAAAATCCGTAGATCTCCGCACAAAAGACGAATTTACTACAAAACCCCTCGCTCAAACTAGCTAATCATACCGAGCAAGCAAAAGCTCAAGCCGGCAAATAGATAAATTCGCCGGCCCGTCGCCGTAACAAAGCGTAAATTTACCCCTTACGCCCTAGCAAATAGAGCCTCAAAGCCTGCTGGGCCGTCATTTTGAGATTGCGCGTCGCGGTTTGCTTATCCATCGCCTCTTCTAGGCTCACGGGCTCGTTTAATACGCTAAAAAACGCATCGATGCCGTTTTCGTTACAGCCGCCAGCGCACGGCGACACGCTGCCCGCTAGCGCTATGACGGGTTTGCCGTATTTTTTGGCGATTTTTGCCACTCCGGTCGGGGTCTTGCCCATCGAGCTTTGAAAGTCCAGTCGCCCCTCGCCGGTGATGACTAGATCGGCGTTTTTCACGTCTTCTTCGAGGCGGATTTCCTCCATGATGATGTCGATGCCGGGCTTTAGTTTGGAGTTTAGGTAGCTCACAAACCCGTACCCTAGCCCGCCTGCCGCGCCCGCGCCCTTGAAGTTCCAAAATTCGCTCGAAAAGTGCTCGCTCGTGGCACTCGCAAAGCTAATGAGCCCTGCATCCAGGTCTTTTACCATCTGCTCGTCCGCGCCCTTTTGCGGTCCGTAGACGCAGGCCGCGCCATTTTTGCCAAAGAGCGGGTTATCCACGTCGCAAGCCACGAGGAATTCGCACTCTTGCAGCTCGGGCACTACGTTTTTGTTTGAGATTTTGGTGATTTTTATGAGGTTTTCGCCCTTGCCCTCGAGCAGCTCGCCGTTTTCGTCAAAAAACTCATATCCCAACGCGCTTAGCATACCCGTGCCCGCGTCGTTCGTCGCGCTACCGCCGATACCGACGATAAATTTACGCGCACCTTTGCTAATAGCATGCAAAATCATCTGTCCAAAGCCGTAAGTGCTCGTTTTCATCGGGTTTCGGCGCTCTTTTTCCACTAGCATGAGCCCGCTAGAAGACGCCATCTCAAGGATACCCAGCTCGCCTGCTAGCGCGTATCTGGCGGGTATTTTTTCGCCGAGAGGATTTTGCACGATGACGTCGATAAACTCGCCGTTTAGCGCGTCTGCTAGCGCCACCACGCTACCCTCGCCGCCGTCTGCGATGGGCTTAACCACCACTTCGTCCACTTCGCTCCCTAAGGCCTCGATGCCCTCTTTTACGGCATTGCCGGCCTCGAGGGAGCTGAGGGAGCCTTTGAAAGAGTCGATTGCTATTAGTATTTTCATCTGTTTTCCTTCCTGAGAGCTCGCGTCTTGGACGATTTTGACGTAGCTAGTAAAAATTTCGCTCGATAGACCAAGCGTCTTATCTTCGCTCATTTTTACGTCGCAACCCTCAAACTCGCCTCAAGCCGCTTTGCATCTACTTTTCTATTTTACGAGCACCAAATTTAACCAAATCAAATTTAGCATTTTTAAGATGCGGGTCTGGGCGGACAAATTTGAAAATTTACCGTTCATACCGTAAAGAGTGCAGTCTCGTTGCGCCAAAACCGCACTCAAATTTAGCCGTCAAATTTAAAGCAAAATAAGCGACGCTACCCAAACGCTCGCCATACCCACGATACCCATTATAAATGTAAGCATCGTCTGGGTCTTGTAGCCCTGCTCCGGCGACATCTTGCTAAAGTTCGTAACGACCCAGAAATAGCTATCGTTAGCGTGCGAAACCGTCATCGCGCCCGCAGCGATCGCCATCACCGTTAGCACAGCGCCCATCTCGCTAGTTAGCCCCAGCGCGCTCATCATCGAGCCGCTATCGGTGAAAAGTCCCATGATAGAGGCCGTCGTCGTAAGCGCCACGGTCGAGCTGCCCTGAGCGGTCTTGATGATAGCGGAGATAACAAACGGGAAAAATATACCCACGGTGCCGATGAGATGGGCGTTTGCTTTCATAAACTCGACAAAGCCGGCTTTAGCGATGACGTTACCTAGCACGCTACCCGCAGCCGTGATGAAAAGGATCGGTCCGACGATCTTTAGCGTTTCGTTAGTCATATGGTTAAATTCGCCTAGTTTGCCCGTTTCGGCCAGCAAGATAACGGCAAATAGCACGCCTACGCCAAGCGCGATTACAGGATCTCCCATAAATAATATAACCTTTACGAACCATGCCGTCGCCGATGGATCTTTTTCTAAAATGTCCGGAGCGACGAAGGTGACGAAAAACCCCTTTTTATTTAAAATATTAAAAAGAGAACCGAAAGCCATCAGCAAAATCGGCACAAAAATCGGCGCCAAGCTCAAAAACGCGCAAGGCAGTTTGCCGTGCTCTTTGATGATCTCGTCGTAGCTCTTGCCCACATTGGCAAGATCTTCCTTTAGGCTCACTTTTGTGCCGATGGTTTTAGCGAAAAGATAGCCCGCGATGAGAACCGGTATCGAAACTACCGCGCCCACGGCGATGACTAGCAGCAGGTTGTGCCCCACGCCCACGGCTCCGGCGGCCGCTATGGGGCCCGGCGTCGGCGGTATAAACACGTGCGAGGTATATAGGCCGCACGAGAGCGCGACGGCCATAGCTACGGGGTTGGCGCCGATCTTTTCCTTTATCGCGCGGCGGATCGGATCTAGTACCACAAAGCCGCTATCGCAAAAGACCGGGATACCCACGATCCAACCAATGATGAGCATGGCTAGCTCAGGGCGCTTGTAGCCTACGCAGCGCACGACCATATCGGCTAGCTTTAGCGCCGCACCCGTCTTTTCCAGCGCCATACCGATGAGTGCGCCAAGGATGATGACGATGCCTATGCTTTTAAATATCCCGCTAAATCCCTCTCCGATGATAGCGGGGATTTTGACCAGGTCGATGCCCGCTACGACGGCTAGAGCTAGCGAGACGAGCATGATCGCTATAAAGGGGTGAACCCCAAACTTAGAAATCAGCACAATCATAACGACGACCGCGATGACGAAGCAGACGATGAGAGCAATACCGCTCATAACAGCTCCTTTCGGATAAAATTTTTACTTAATGCAATATTACCGAAATTTGTTTTTAAAATATCTAAATTAGATTTGAAATTTTAGTTTCATTTTATAATGTGTGTAAATTCGGCAGATTAGCGGTCTCGTTTTGATCTAGTTTTAGCCCATAAGCGCGCAAGCAAAGCGATCTCCTCTCAGACCTCCGCTTTGCTCGCAGCGACGAATACTAAATTTAGGCTTTGCGGCGATTTTACCGATTTGGCTAGGTTTAGTCTTTTGCTAGCCGCCTTAAACCCGCATCTTTACGGCGCAAACGAAAATATAATTACGCTGCTTTGGCTGAAATTTTACCGCGGGTCGGGTTTATAAAGTAGCTAAATTTAAGCGGCCCTTGTTTTAATTTCTTGCGTGTTGTCGCTAAATTTTAAGAGGCTTTGGGCAGAGATAGCGTGATTAATAAAATAGCCGGCAGAGCCAAGCGCGAGATTAAATTTTATCTGCAAAATTTAGCTAGTCGCGTGGATAAATTTTAAAAATTTAAACCAGCAAAGCCGCCCTTTTAAAGCGCCGATTAAAAGCGTGCGTTAATTTCGCCGAAGCACTTTCGCAAATTTAGCCTACGCACTATTTTTCTGCGCGAATTTCACGCTTGTGTAGAGGTAGCTTGCAAGCCCTAGCGCGCCCAGTATCGCGCCCGCCTCACCTATGTGTTCAAGCC
The DNA here is from genome assembly GCA_963527315.1 of uncultured Campylobacter sp. Lineage (GTDB taxonomy): Bacteria > Campylobacterota > Campylobacteria > Campylobacterales > Campylobacteraceae > Campylobacter_A. The sequence continues at coordinate 83,915 of CAURQE010000008.1, read as the reverse complement.
CGAATCTCGTTGCGATCTGATGCCCCAAAAGCGCTCCGCCGCCGATGCCTACGTTATAGATCGCCGAGTAGATCGATATCGCGACATCGGTAGCATCCGGAGCCAGCGCCAAAACCCTAATCTGCAAACAAAGCCCGAAGCCGAAAATCCCCACTCCCCAGACGAAAGCCGCGAGCAGCAGCGCCGCGTCATTTGCGACAAAAGCTTTTAGCGTCAGCGCCGAGACTATGATAAAGAGGATCGAGCAGATTAAAAAGGCGTTTGGAAAATGGCGATAAAGCTTTGAAAAAAGCACGCTTGCGGCGATTCCCGAAGCACCGAATGCAAGCAGGACGTAGGTTACGAAGTGATCGCCCGCGGGATTAAATTTCGCCACGAAGGGCTCGACGTAGCTGTAGGTCGTAAAATGCGCGCCTACGATCAAAAACGTCAGTAGATACAAAGCAAGCAACATCGGGCGCCTTGCAAGCATCGGCAAGCTCGCAAGAGAGCCCGCGCGGCGGCTTGGTAAAAACGGTAAAATTTTCCAAAGAAACAGCGCCTCCGCCGCCGCAAGCGCGCCGATCGCAAAAAACGTAATCCTCCAACCCAAAAGCTCGCCGACCACGCGTCCCAAAGGAAGCCCCAAAACCATGGCTAGCGATGTCCCAAGAGCCAGCATGCCGATAGCCTGCGAGCCTTTATTTATCGGCGCCAGGCGCACGACGAGCGATGAGGTGATCGACCAAAAGATCGCGTGCGAAATCGCGATGCCAAGGCGCGCGATTACCAAAACGGTAAAATTCCACGCAATGGCGGCCAGGACGTGACTTAGCGCAAATAGCACGAAAAGTTGCAAAAGCAATCTCTTGCGCTCGAGCTTTGAGGTTAGCAGCATTAGCGGTAACGAAAGGATACTCACCGCCCACGCGTAGACGGTGATTATGAGGCCTACACTAGTAGCGTCCATGCTAAAATCCGCCGCGATGTCGCTTAGCAGAGCCACGGGGATAAATTCCGTCGTGTTAAAAATAAAGGCGGCAAACGCTAACGCGATAACTCTCGCGTAAGCTATTTTATGGACATTCATCGGTTTTCTTTCTTGAACTTTTTAATTTTGCTTCAAAATTAACCGATTTTGCGATTTTAGCGCCCGAATCGTTTCAAATTTACGCTCCAGGCCTATGTCGCGTTTGGGTTAAATTTCAAGCGGAAATTATAGCTAAATTTAACCCCGCTTTGTCTATAAAACTCAACCAAATGCGCTTTTTACGCCTCGAAATAAAATACGCTTTACTGAGCGCTCAAAGCATAAAATTTCACTTCAGCTCGCCCCAATCCTTCGCCACGTTTAGGCTCGTTTTTAGCGGTAAGTTTAGTTTGTAAATTTCTTGCATTATCTTTTGCGCCGCCGCGCCGAACTCCTGCGCATAGCCGTCCTGCACCTCGAAAATCAGCTCGTCGTGTATCTGCAAAAGCATTCTAGCGCGCTCGTCTAAAAGCGGACGGATTTTTACCATCGCCATCTTGATGATATCGGCAGCCGAGCCTTGAAATATCGTATTTACCGCCTCGCGCTCGTACATCGCCGTTTGCATCGGCGTCGCGGTTGTAAAGTCAAACAGCCGCTTCCTACCTAGCAGCGTGCGCACGAAGCCCTCGTTTTTGGCCGCGGTTTTTATCCCTTCTAAAAAGCCCTTTATCGTAGGGAAAGCTTTAAAATAGCGCTCGATATACTCCTTTGCCTCGGCGCGCGTGATGCTTACCTGATTTGCCAACTTGCTCGAGCCCATGCCGTAGATGAGGCCGAAATTTATACTCTTAGCCACTGCGCGGTTTTGCCCCTCTGCACTGCCGAATATACTAATCGCCGTGCGCGCGTGGATGTCCTCGTCGTTCGCAAACGCCCGCAAAAGCGCCTCGTCGCGGCTAAAATGCGCGAGCAGTCGCAACTCGATCTGCGAGTAGTCAAGGCCCACGAAACTAAAGCCGCTTTTTGCCTCAAAGCAGCCTCGCACGTCTTTTGCCAGGCTGCCTCGAGCCGGGATATTTTGCAGATTCGGGTTTTTAGACGAGAGCCTGCCCGTGCTCGTTCCAGTCTGGATAAAGTTCGTGTATATCCTGCTATTAGCGTCTTTTTTAGCTAAATTTAGCAGCGGTTCGCAGTAGGTGCTTTGCAGCTTATATAGCTCGCGGTACTCGAGTAGTTTAGGGATGACGGGATGCTCCTCTATGAGCTCGGCTAGCACGGCCTCGTCGGTGCTGTAGCCCGTTTTTGTCTTTTTCTTTACGGGTAGTTTTAGGTGCTCAAACAGCACTTCTCCTAGCTGTTTAACGGAGTTGATATTAAAATTTTCGCCCGTTAGCTCGTAAATTTCAGCTGTTAAAGCCTTGATCTTAGCGTCGTTTTTTAGGATCAAATTTTGCATTTTTTCGCGGTTTATCGCGATGCCCTCGCGCTCCATATCAAAAAGCGTGAGTATGAAAGGAAACTCGTGATTATCGGCAAGCGCGAGCAGCTCGGGGTCTAGTAAATTTAAAAAGCTTTTGTAAAATTTGAGAGTTATCCAAGCATCCTCGGCGGCGTATTTTGCCGCGTTTTCCAGCGCCACGGACGCGAAGGTCTCGCCTCGCTTTACCACGTCTTCAAATTTGATCGTGTCGTAGTCGTAGAGCCGCTTGGCTAGCGCGTCCATACCCACGCTTGAACCCGGATCCATGAGCCAGGCTAGTATCATCGTATCTTTAAAATTTACGGGCGGCTCGAGCCCCAAATTTCGCTTTACGACCTTAAAATCGTACTTTAAATTTTGCCCGATCACGCAGCCTTTGTAAATTTGCCCTATCGCCCAGGCGGCAAATTTCTCGCTCGTCTGCTTTGGCACGCCCAGATACTCGTGCGCCACCGGCACGTAGTAGGCCTCCTCGTCGTTAAAGCAAAAGCTAAAGCCGACCAGACGGGCGTTTTGCGTATCGACGTCCGTAGTCTCGGTGTCAAAGGCCACGAGCGTGTCCGCGTCTATATTTGCCAGCAGTCGCTCGATCTCGCCCTCGTCCGTTAAAAGCCGCGCGTTAAAGCCGAGCTTAAATTCCGCGTTTTCGCCTGCATTTTCGCTATTTTGCAACGCTTTTAAGAGGCGGTTTATATCGTATTCTCGCAGAGTATCGGCGACCTTTACGAGCGGATTTTGCTCGGGAAATTCCGCCCTTTTTAGATCTAGCACGTCAGGCACGTCGTCAAAGAGCGAGGTTAAGCGCTTGCTCAAAAACGCGCTCTCTCGGCCTTCTGCCAGTATCCCGCGGATACGTTCGTTTCGCACTAGCGGCAGATTTTCGTAGATGCCTTCTAAGCTGCCAAATTCGTTTAGCAGCTTTTTTGCGCCCACTGCGCCGATGCCTTTGACGCCGGGGATATTATCCGAGCTATCGCCCGCGATCGCGAGAAAATCGCGTATGCAACTTGGCGGAACGCCGTATTTTTCTATGCAGCTCGCGCTATCGTGGTCGATCTTGCTTTGGGGGCTATAGATGCTTACCTTGCCGTCCTCGATGAGCTGATATAGGTCTTTATCGTGCGTCACTATGCGTACGAATATATCCCTCTGCTTACACTCCTTTACGACGCTAGCGATGATGTCGTCGGCCTCGTAGCCTTCGCGGCTCACTGCGGCTAGACCCATTTTTTCTATCATTTCGATACACACGGGCAGCTGCTCTTTTAGCGCGGCTGGCGGCTCGGAGCGGTTGGCTTTATACTCGCCTAGGATCTCGTGGCGCAGCGTCTTGCCCTTACTATCTAGCGCGAAGATGATGTAGTCGCTGGCAAACTCCTGGCGCAAATTCATGATAAAGCTAGCAAAGCCGCTCACCATGCCGCTTGGCTTGCCTTCGCGGTTTTTTAGTCCGCTCATCGCGTAGTAAAGTCTGAAAAAAAATCCGAAAGTGTCGATGATCGTTAGCGTTTTTTGGCTCATTTTTTATCCTTTTTTTTGGGCTAATTTTACAAATTTTAGGCAAAAAATAGGCTGATTTTTGATTTTATTTTAAAAGGACGAGAAAATAAAAACGCGGATACTGGCATACCCGCGTAAATCGGCGTAAATTTAATCTCGCAACCGCTTTGCTAGCACTCCGCGCTCCGCGCGATAGTCCGCGCTAGAGCCGCAAAATCGCTTGCGCGCTGGGCGACTAAATTTGGGCTTTAAGCCCGAAAATCATAAATTTAAGCGTAAAAAAAGGCGAATTTAGCCTATTTTGCGCGAGATATTGTAAAAAATCTACAAAATCCTCCTAAACGCTATCAACCGACTTATCCGCATATATATCGCGCCAAGGCTTAGATTTTCGCGCTTTGTAGTCCGTTTGGGGCGAGCTGCTCGGTGAGCTCTTTTTGAGGATATATTTTTTCTTGCCGTTAGGGTTCAAGAGTCTAAATTTACGCGCTCATAGCTCCTTGTCACGCTCTTTTTTCTATGATTTCTTGCATAAATTTTAGATGTTTTGTAGCGTCAGCGAGCAAATTTTCTAAGCCACCATGCGAAATATTTTTTATATCAAATGCGTCCGTTACGCCGTTTATATCGCAGATATAAATTCGCCAAACGTCTTTGCCGCGCATGAAAATGTCCGATTTTTATAAATTTCACGGCGTGATTTTACGTATTTGTAGCCGAAATTTACGGCTGGCTCGTCCAAGCGCGCGCAAAAATCCTCGCAAATTTCACGCATGGAGCGTCCGTTTTGCTACGCTTCGTTTGGGGCGCGGTTTATCTTGGAGTTAGCCGTAAATTTTCTTTAAATTCGCTAGATTTGCGCTCAAATTTAAAAGCAGCATATCAGCCGTTACTAGTCTAGCCATCGCGGTAGCTACGACGCTGCCGCGCACTCCGATACACGGATCGTGCCGTCCGCGCAGTTCGCAGAGAGTATCCTCTCCGCGCACGTTTTGCGTCGCCTGAGATAAAAATATCGACGGAGTGGGCTTAAAATGCGTCTTTATCATGACCTCTTGCCCGCTCGTCATGCCGCCCAGCGTTCCGCCTGCGTGATTTGAGGCAAATCCGAATTTCTCGCCCGAATTTGAGCCGCGGCAAGCCGCGCCGTCCGCCTCGCTTTTGTATTCGTCAAATTTGCCGCCGTTTAAATTTGCCTGCTCACCCGTGCATGCATATGCCGCGCCCATCGAGTCGTTATTTTCACTGCCACGCATCTTGCTAGCACTTACGCCTTCGCCGATCTCTACGGCTTTGACACCGTTTATACCCATCATCGCAGCCGCGATCACTGCGTCAAATTTATAGTATAGCCCCTCGCCAAGCCCCACCGGTGCGCCGCGGATAACCGTTACGACGCTAGCTCCGACGCTGTCGTGCCCCTGCTTGGCTTTTAGGATTTCCTCTTTCATCGCTTCTTCGTTACCTAGCGAAAATATCTCCGAGCGCACCGCCAGCTCAAAATCCAGCTGCTCGCCGCACGAAATTTCGCCCACGCTAGCCACGCCGCTTTGCACGCTGACGCCAAACTCATTTAGTAAAATTTGAGCTATCGCACCGCCGGCCACGCGCACGGCCGTCTCTCTAGCCGAGCTGCGCCCGCCGCCTCGGTGGTCGCGGATGCCGTATTTGCGGTAGTAGGCGTAGTCGGCGTGCCCGGGACGAAAGAGCTCGCGTAAATTTTCATAATCGCCCGATTTTTGATTTTCGTTTCGGATGATAAAGCCGATCGGGGTGCCGGTGCTGACACCTTCAAACACACCGCTTAAAATCTCGACGCGGTCGCCTTCGCTCCTGGCCGTGGCAAATTTCGAGCCGCCCGGCCTTCGTTTGTCAAGCTCGCTTTGGATAAAAATTAAATCGATACGCACGCCTGCGGGAAAACCGTCTAGCACGCCGCCGATCGCCACTCCGTGACTCTCGCCAAACGTCGTTAGCGTTAGTTTGCGTCCAAAGGTGTTCACTTGCCCTCTCCCAAAATCTCAAGCGCGGTTTTGGCGGCTTTTTGCTCGGCTTCTTTTTTGCTCTTGCCCGCGGCTCGCGAGATTTCGCGCTCGTTTAGCATTAGCGCGATCTCAAATTCCTTCTTGTGATCGGGGCCTTTTGAGCCCACTAGTACGTATTTTGGTATCTCGGCGAAGCGCGCTTGAGTTAGCTCTTGCAGTGCGGTTTTGTAGTCTTTTACCATGCGGTCGAAATTTATATCGGGGTAGCATCTCTCAAAGGCTTTTAGGCTAGCCGCGCACACGGCGTCAAAGCCGCTTTCTAGGTAGATCGCGCCCATCAGCGCCTCAAAGGCGTCTGATAGGATCGAAGCTTTTAGCCGTCCGCCGTTGTGCTCCTCGGCCGGCGAGATGTTGATGAGTTGGCCCAAATTTAGATATTTAGCCAGCTCGGCGAAGCTTTTTTCATTTACGAGCGCGGCTCTTAGTTTGCTTAGATCACCTTCGCTTAGGCGCGAAAATTTGTGAAAAAGATAATCCCCGATCACCAGATCCATCACCGCATCGCCCAAAAACTCGAGCCTTTCGTTGTTTGCGCCGCCTTTTACGCTTTTGTGCGTGAGCGCGGTTTTTAGCAGCTTTTCGTCTTTAAATTTATATCCTAATTTTTCTTCCAAATTTCGCATTATTCGCCTTTTAAGCTATTTTTGATCTTTACGGCTTGCTCGCGCGCCATCTCGTCGCAAAGCTCGTTTTGCAGGTGTCCGGCGTGGCCTTTGACCCAGATCGCCTCAACATCGTGCGGCTCGCTAGCGGCCAGATACTCCTGCCACAGCGGGACGTTTTTTACGTTTTTAAAGCTTTTCTTTACCCAGCCCTCTAGCCACGCATTTACGGCGTTTGCGACGTATGAGCTATCGGTGTAGAGCTTTACGCGGCAGGGCTGTTTGAGCGCCTTTAGCCCCTCGATCGCAGCGCGCAGTTCCATTTGATTATTCGTCGTGTGCGCCTCGCCGCCGCTTGCCGTTTTTTTGTGCTCGCCGTACTCTAGGATGTACGCCCAGCCGCCGGGGCCGGGGTTGTCCAGGCACGAGCCGTCGCTAAAAAGGCATACTGTTTTCATCGGATTTTTCCGTGATGTGAGGCAAAATTTGCACGCTGCCTAATTCGCTACACATCGGACAGCGGTAAAAATGCATCGGAAAGGCGTTTTTGCAGCTCTTGCAAACGTAGTTAAAGCTAAGCGCGGCCTTGTCGTAGTTTGCCGCCCTTAGCTTCTTTAAAACCTCTAACTCAAAGCCCAGCGGCGCGCCGTCCTCGTCGCTCATGCCTTTGACGAAAAATAGGCTCTTGTACTCGGGATCGGTTAAATTTACGGGCGTGTTTTGATAATAAACCAAATCCAAAACGTCTCCTAGCGGCGGGAAATCGCTAAAATATTTAAGAGCCGAGCCGCTTAAATTTAGCCTCTCCATCGCCATTCGGCGCACTAGCGCAAATTCATCTTTTAGCGCTAAAATTTCGCCGATTTTGCCAGCTTCGTCCTTGCTTTTATCAGCTAAAATTTGCAGTGCCTTGATATACGCCGTCTGCGCTCTCACGTCGCTGCCAAGCTCCTGTAAAGCATCCAAAGCCTGTAGCGCGCCCTCATAGTCTTTTAGTTTTTCGAAAATTATCGTTAGGGATTTTAGCGCGATTTGATTTCGCGGAGAGATTTTTAGCGCCTCTAAAAACACGCTCTTTGCGCGCTCTAAAAAGCCCGCCTTAAAATAAGTCTGACCCAGATCGGTGAAAATTTGCTCCTTTGCCGCGCGGTTTTTAGCCCGCTCTAAAGCTACGGCATAGACGTTGATAGCTTTTTCAAAATATCCGCTTTTTGAAAACGTCCCCGCCAAAAAGCACATCGTAGCCGTATCTGCGCCCGAGTTTATTAAAAGCTGCTTGTTTTCGTCGCTCAGGCCTTGAGATTTGCCGAATTTTTTTAAAAATCCCGCGATCTCCGCCTTTTCGTCCTTGCCCTTAAAAACGCCCCACGCATAGCTAAAAACGGCGATCACGAGCACCGCGGCGACTAGCACCACGAGACCGAAAATCGGGTCTCTAAATTCGATAAAAAATATATCCAAAATGCCGCTTTCTAAAGTCAAATTTAACGCCGATTATAGCAAAACGATTGTATAATCTCGCTTATGATCGATCCAAAATCAATAGAAAGACTAAAAGCGCAAACCGATATCGTCGATATAGTCGGGCACTATCTGCCGCTGAAAAAAAGCGGAGCGAACTTCGTGTGCGTCTGCCCGTTTCACGACGATAAAAACCCGAGCATGAGCGTAAGCCCGACGCGCGGGATATTTCACTGCTTTTCGTGCAAGGCCGGCGGTGACGCGATCAAATTCGTGATGGACTACGAAAAGCTAAGCTACCCAGAAGCCGTCGAAAAGATCGCGAGTTTGCAAAATTTCACGCTAAACTACGTACGCGGCGGCGAACCGGCGAAGGAAAACAAGCACATCCTAGAAAACGCAAACGCCTTTTACCGCTCGCTACTTTATAAAACGCCCGCGGCCGTGGAGTATCTCTACTCGCGCGGTATCACAGACGAGCTGATAGATAAATTTGAGCTGGGTTTCGCGCCTGAGAGCGCACAGACGATAAGGCTACTGCAAAACGAGCAAATAGAGCCAAAAGAAGCCCTAGAAATCGGCATCGTAAAGCAAAACGAAAACGGCATCTACGCTAGCTTTATAAACCGCATCACCTTTCCTATCTATACGCACGCGGGACGGCTCGTGGGTTTTGGCGGACGCACGATCAGCGGCAACCCGGCTAAATACGTAAATTCGCCCCAGTCCGCAGTTTTTGATAAATCGACGCTTTTTTACGGCTATCACCTGGCAAAACGCGAAATTTTCACCAAAAATCAGATCATCATCACCGAAGGCTACGTGGACGTCATCATGCTGCACAAGGCGGGCTTTAACAACGTCGTAGCCGTGCTTGGAACCGCGCTCACGACCAAGCATTTGCCGCTTTTAAAACGCGGCGAGATTAGCGTTATCTTATGCTTTGACGGCGACGACGCGGGCATAAATGCCGCGACGAAGTCCGCCCTGCTGCTCGCGCAAAACGAAATCGACGGCAGTGTCGTCATCATAGAAGGCGGCGCCGATCCCGCAGATATGGTCGTCGCAGGCAAGATAGAGTATCTGCGTCAAATTTTTGAAAGCGGCACGGAAATCGGCGAGTTTTACATCAGGCATTTAGCCAGCAGCTTTGACCTCTCGCGCCCGGTACAAAAGCAAAAGGCGCTAGAAGCGATCCAGGCGTTTACCGCGAGCTTAAAGCCCGTCGTCGCAAACTCCTACGTCCCGCTCGTGGCTAAAATTTTAAAGATAGCCGAGGGGTCGTTTCGCCTCTCACGCGGATCAAATTCGGCGGCGCGGCAAGGCTACGGCGGGACGGAGCAAAACGCGCAGGGTTACGAAACGCAAAATTTACGGGCAAACTCGGGACGCAAAGACCCGCTAGAAATCCAAATTTTAAAAACGATGATAGAAAACCAGAGTCTAAAAAAATTTATTTTAGAAAATTTAAAGCCCGATTATTTCGCGCGCCACAGGGCAGTCTACGAGGCGATAGCAGCGGGAGCGGACGCGAACGATCCGTCCGTGCGCGAGATAATATTTGAAAAATACGAGGCGTTTAAAAACGAGGAGGAAATTTTACAAAACCTAAAATTTTTTAAAACAAGATTTTATAAAAATTTATACAAAAAGTATTCGGCGTCGCAAATCTCGCTAGAAGAAAAGCAACCGATACTAAAAAAAATCAACGAAATTTTAAAGGAACTTAAAAAATGAAAGCATTAGTTTTATTTAGCGGCGGACTTGATAGTATGATCTCTATCAAGCTTCTAACCAGCCAAGGCATCAAAGTTACGGCGATCCATATCGACATCGGCTTTAGCGGCGACGAGAAAAAGGCGGAAATTTTACGCCGCCGCGCGAACGAAGCCGGAGCCGAGTTTAAGATCGTAGATATCAGAAACGAATACCTGCGCGAGGTGCTTTTTACGCCAAAGCACGGCTACGGCAAGCACTTTAACCCCTGCATCGACTGTCACGGATATATGTTTAAAACGGCGCTTGCGATGATGAACGCGGAGGGCGCTAGCTTTATCGCTACGGGCGAGGTGATCGGCCAGCGTCCGATGAGCCAAAGACGCGACGCGATGGCGCAGGTCAAAAACGCCGCGGGCGACGAGGACGACCTTATCTTGCGCCCGATGTCCGCGCAGCTGATGAAACCCACAAAGCCCGAGCGCGAAGGCTGGGTCGATCGCAGTAAGCTGCTAGGCATCAGCGGGCGCGACCGCAAAAGGCAGCTCGCGCTTGCCAAGGAATTCGGCTTTAGCGAATTTGAGACGCCAGGCGGCGGGTGCTTGCTCACGATCGAGAGCTTTTCAAACAAAATCAAAGATTTCATCAAATTTGACCCGGATATGACTAGCGCGGATATGCAGCTGCTGCGTATCGGGCGGCATCTGCGCCTGGCAAACGGCACCAAAATGGTCATCGGCCGCGACGAAAACGACAACGCCAAACTGCTAGCTCTAAATAATCCCAAATTTACGCAGATCAAATTTGACGAGGGCGTCGTGGGCGCGACTAGTCTCGTGGAGGCTAAATTTAACGAGTCTGATCTCGAGTTTGCCGTGCGGCTGGCACTTGCTTATACCAAGGCGAACAAGGACGCGGCGGTGCGAGCTAGGATCGGCGAACGCGAAATTTGCGTGAAGCCGTTTGAGAGTAAAGAGCCCGCGCAGGAGTTTTTCGTAAATTAAATTTAAGCGTTTAGATTAAAGCTGCGTTCCCACGTTAAATTTTGCGGATTAAATTTAAAAAATGCGCGAGATAATTTAAAATCGTAAGCCAAATTTAAGGGCTTTGGGTTTTAAAATCATCAGCAAAAAGCAACCTATCGACTAAATTGGGCGGCTAAATTTAACGGTTTAACCGCAAGCCGCATTAGCGCATCTTACCTTAGCTCGCGGTCACTTAGCCAAAACCATCGGCGCTAAAACCGGACTTTGGGCTTTAATCTACTAAAGCAAAAAAAGCTAAACGCATTGATAAAGACATCTTCTTAGCTTAAATTTACCCTTATAGCGCGCTTAAAGCGAGCAGAGCCGTGAAACTCGCTCTTGCGGTAAAAAGCTAAATTTCGGTTGCAAAACGCCTTTGGCGGCGATTTAAAAGATGCGATTTAAGCAGTATATCAATCGCGCGCTGATTTGGCTTGCTTTTGAGTTAAATTTAGGGGGATGCACCCGGCGACGGGGTTTTATTTTTAAGATTTAGCTTGCTTTTTGAGCTAAATTTAGCTTGCATAGCGGCGATTTTTCGTTTGCTAGCGGTTAAATTTATAAACGCCGCAAATCCGAGCGTCTAAGTAATTTTTAGCTCTTTAAAGCCCTGCAACTTCGCCAAAACGCTCTTTGTAAGATTTTTTGCTATTAATCGGGGCTAAATTTATATGCGGCTGCTTGCGCCAGTTTGCCCGCGCGGCTCGTACCAGCGCGAGGTTTTACGATTTTAATTCATGCCTTAAGCGCGAAATGGCCTTAGATTTATCTACTCGGATGCAAATTTAGCGATTTTACCGACTTGATTTTGCGTATTTACGCGCTAAAAAACAAAGCTTGAAACGAGTGCTTGCGGTATTTTGCCGTTAATTTATAGCTACCGCGCACCGTAAATCCAAATTATAACAAAGCACCGCGAAAACCCGCCATATATTGTTTTACAGGCTCTAAAGCGGCATTTCGGTCAAAATCCGTTTGCCGTTTCGTAACTTTAAGCCAAAACAAGCCTTAAATTAATTTTACCGTGATAAAACCAAAATATTTTCAGATTTTATTTTATTTTGATATATTTTAAGTATAATTCTCAATTTAATATAATATGAAAGTTTTTGCGATGGATTATCAAGGATTATTTTTAACGGCGAAGTTTTTAAACGATAGAAAAAAGGCTAGCAGAAAGGAAATAACGGCGTTTTTAGCAAAAAGCATAAACGCCTCGCAAAGCAAAGCCGACGCGCTCATAAATGCGTTAGCCGCAAGCGCAGCGATTTTAAATTTGCCGCCTCCGCAAAGGCTAGTCGTAAAAACCGGACGCGGGATATACGAGATAAGCCAAGCCGGCGAAAAAATACTAAAAGGCAAGGACGCGCGGCAAAATTTTATGCGAAAACTAGATGAAATTTATGGCGCCGCGCAAAAGCAGCAAGCGCCAAAACGCCCCTCGCCCAAGATACGAGAATACGCAAAAGACGTCGCCTTAGCCTTGCTTTGCGAGCTAAAAGATAAATTAGTCGGCGAGTTAAAATCAAAACCCATGCAGGCGTTTAAATCGCTCGCGCTAAAAATCGTTAAAAAACATAAAATTTTAGGCAAAATTTATGCCTTTAGACATATTTTTATCGCGGTTTTGGCGGCTAAACTCGCATTTGAGGCCTTTCAAATCCTAAGGCGCAGGCGCGAGAAAAGATTGCAAACGGCTACTTTAGGCTAAATTTAAACTTTCATAGCATTTGAAGGCGAATGATTAAATTTATACTTAACAATATGCAGTAAAAAAAATAATCAAAAAATAATATATTAAATATTTGATGGTAAATATCGTAACTACCACCGCCTCAAGTATTCGAACGGCGCTTGCGACGCATTCGTTATTTACGAAAATAACAAAGCGATCTATATAATGCTTTATAAACATTATTATTTTTAATAAAAGCCAAATATCAAATAAAAATCCGATTACGATAGGAAAAACGAAGATTACAATTATAAATTTACTAAAACTAAAATTCGCATATCTAGGCGTTCCCCAAAAATCAAGCTTTACGGAGTAAAATTGAGACGGAAATATCGCGATACCGATCAATACGCCGGCTAAAATTTCGCTCAAAACGCCCATAGGTACCGGCAAATTCGGAGCAAAACTATGATACAAATAGCACGCAGCGACCAACCGCGCCGCAAAAAGTGAAAATGCGATATGAGCCGTAAACATCGCAAATCTAAGAAACTTTTCGCCTTTTGTCGATATATCTGCGCTTAAATTTATCACTTCATTATCTTTACGTTTTTGTTGATTAAAAACTCTTCCAAATTTTTAATATCGCCAGCATTAAATAACGATAAATTAACTCTTGCAAAATAAAATACGGAATCGACGGTTTTTATAATCATATATTTATTTATAATTTTAACGTATTTTATTTCTTCATAATCTACGCTTCTTTCTCTAAACAAATAATAAATACTTAAAAAAGTATCGTAGCAGGATATCTTTTTTATAAAATACGAATAAAAGTAAATTTTTATAAAATAAAAAATACCTAATATACCGATAAACGAATAATTATTACCGATTAACATCAAATAAATAGATGCGCTAAGCATAACGATTTGAAACAAAATCTCAAATGACCCGCCGATATATTTAGCACGTTTCACGCTAAGAAGCGTTTTGGGCATGACTATCTCTATATATGCTCCGCTACCGTCGGCAGTCTCTATACGCATCACGTCGTATAGTTCCTTATCGTATTCCTCGTCAAATTCATACTCTACGTTTTCTTCGTATTTTTCTTTTTCCATATTTCTTTCCTATTTTTTATTTATTATACATTTATAAAATAGTTTTTTGCTTAATTAAATACTTTTTAATTTCAAAAATCTTCTCGCCTGCGCGTTTACTTTTAAAAATAGATATGTAAATTTAGCTAAACGTAGTTAAAATTTAGTGGCGAACTAAAAGTAAATTTATACGTAAATTTGACAAAAAACTCAAGCCTAATTTACTCCAAACTAAAAAATCGCCTCATCTTGCGCTTCCAGTCGTCTTTTGGTATTTCCGTGTCGTTTGGATCGTCGCTCCAAACCTCGTGTTTGTCCTCGAAAAATATCGCAGATCTTTGAGCTTGCGGCATAAATTTCGTCTTGTCCTCCACAGGGATTTTGTTTGCCTGAAAATACCGCAACAGCTCAAAATAATCATCTCTACTATAGCAATTTACCAAAAAATAATTTCTATTTTTCATCCTTATGACGAAATTTTTACGCAGTAGCCATAGCGGTTCGCCAGATTTTTTGAGTTTATAGATTTTAAACGGCAGCGCAAATATCAGATAAACTAAAAGATATCTTATAAAGTCTTTCGTTTTGTTAAAATGCACGCCGATCGAGGACTTTTTATAGAGCTGATACGGGGTAAAAAAGTGAAATCTGCCGTATCTACTGTCAAGTTCGCTAATAACGCAAAAATAGACCTTTTCGACGTCTTTTACGAGGGCGATTTTCTCCTTGCTCTCTACTTTGTTTACGTAGACATACTCTACATGATAAATTTGCTCGTTAGAAAATCTAAAAAAGCTCGGTTTTTGTTTAAAAACTCGCGGCGCGAAAACGTATGTATTGTATAGGCAGAATAATAAAAAAGATGCGGGCAAAGCAATAAGATAAATGCGGTATAAAAGCCCATAGTCGCTAAAAGCAAATACAAAAACGAGAATCGAGTAAAGAATAATATACCATCCCGCCAAAAACAGCGCGCCGTAATCGTTTATGATTATCGGATTTTCGTCGTAGTTTCTCAAAATTTTCTCCAAATCTTGCTTCGCGCGGTCAAATTTAAAATGTATAACAAAAGGCGGGCGCGAGCTAAATTTAACTAGGTAAATTTAAAATCGGCTCGCCGTAAAACCAAAGCAAATTTGAGCAGCCGCTCCCAAGCCAAAGCCGCTTAAATTTCGGTAAAAAGCAAAATTTAATGCACCGCCCAGTTTAGCCTCGGGCTTAAATTTACCCGAAGCAAAGCTAAATTCGAGCGGCGCGTCTAGTCAAATTTACCAGTTTTTCCTAGCAAATTCTTTCATAAACTCAGCCAAAGTCCGCACGTTTTCGATACTCACGGCGTTGTAGATAGAGGCTCTGATGCCGCCTACGTGACGGTGTCCTTTTAGACCCAGCATGCCGGCTTTTTCGGACTCGGAGATAAAGGCCGCCTCCAGATCGCGGTTTGCGATGGTAAAGCTAACGTTCATCAGCGAGCGGCTATCTTTTTGCGCGTGACCTTTGTAAAAGCCGCCAGAACCGTCGATCGCTCCGTAAAGCAGCGCCGCCTTTTGCTCGTTTATCTCGTTTATCGCCGCTAGACCGCCCTGCTCCTGCACCCAGCCCAGCGTCAAATTTAGCAGATATATGCCAAAGGTCGGAGGCGTGTTGTATAGCGACGAGGCGTTAGCGTGCGTATCGTAGCGAAGCATCGTCGGAGTGCGATCCATGCAGGCTCGCTCTAGCATATCTTTGCGGATGATGACGACGGTTACGCCGCTTGGGCCGGCATTTTTTTGCGCGCCGCCGTATAGCAGCCCCACGTCCGTAAAATCAACCGGCCGCGAGAAAAAATCGCTCGACGCATCGACTACTAGCGGAGCCTTTGAGCGAGGTAGCTCGCGGTACTGCGTGCCGTAGATGGTGTTGTTCGTGCAGACGTAGCCGTATGCGGCGTCGCCGTCAAATTTGACCTCGGGGATGCGGTCGTATGAGGTCTCTTTGCTACTAGCGACCACTTCGTATCTTGCGCCGACGTTTGCGGCCTCTTTGATCGCCTTGCTAGTCCAGACGCCCGTGTCGGCATACTGCGCGACGCCTTTGGCGGCTAAATTTAGCGGTATCATCGCAAACTGCAAATGCGCGCCGCCTTGCAAAAATAGCACGTCAAATTCCTCGCCAATGCCGTATAGCTCGCGCGCCTTAGCCATCGCGCCGTAGTGCACCTCTTCAAAAATCTTGCTTCGGTGGCTGATTTCCATTATCGAAAAACCCTTGCCTTGATAGTCGGTGAGCTCGTTTTGCGCGCGCTCAAGCACGCTAAGAGGCAGAGCCGAAGGGCCCGCACTAAAATTTAGCTTTCTATTCATCCAAACTCCTTTCAAATTTGAGCTGATTTTAGCGTTATTTGCGTTAAAAAATCATTTCGCGTCGCAAGGTCGGCGGCAAAAGCTCGCAAATTTTACACTTTAAGCTACCTTTTGATACAATTTTTCATATTAAGGAGCGAAATTTGATAGAGATCGAGCGTAAATTTATCCTGCGTGACGCCGCCGTCATAAGCGAGCTAAAGGCCCGCGATATCGGCACCGAGCAAAAAGAGGTGACGCAAATTTACGTCAAAATAACTTCGCTTGAAGAGATTAGATTTCGCGAGGCTTCTGGCGCCTTTACGATCACGCAAAAATCAGGCGTCGGTCTAGCGCGCGAGGAAAATGAGAGCGAAACGGACGCTAAAAGCTTTAAAAAAGCCCTAAAAAACGCAGTCGCTGCTCCTATAAAAAAGACGAGATTTCTATTTCGGCTTGACGGCGCTGCTTGCAACGTCGATATTTTTCACGGCGCTTTAGAGGGGCTTGTAACTTTAGAGGCCGAGTTTGCTAGCGAGCGCGAGGCGACGGAGTTTAACCCGCCTGAGTTTATCGCCGCGCACGTAATCAGCGAGGTAACGGAGGATGAGCGCTATAAAAATAAAAATTTAGCGCTTTTTGGCTTGCCGCAAGGCAGTTTCGACGCGCAAAAGAGCATTGAGATTTTACAAAACAGCCCGGGGCTGGAGCTAAATTTACCAAGCTACATCGGCGCGATGGATGCGATGCGGACGGTGTTTTTTCAGATTTTTACGCTGCTTCGTAAACACCTAAACGAATACGCAAGCACTAGAGATGCCGAGGCGCTGCATCAGATCCGCATAAATTTGCGCAAAACACGATCTTTACTTAAAATTTTCACTCCAGTTTTTGACCGAAAAACGGCTTGTTATTTTCTGCTAAATTTTAAAAAACTAGCCGAGCTAACTAACCAAAAGCGCGATATAGACGTATTTTGCGAGTTTTTACAAAAACAAAAAGGCTTTGAAGGGCTAGCTAGCGAGCTAGAAAATTTAAGCAAAACCCTAGCTAAAAGCGTCCAAGCCGAGCTACAAAGCGAGGAAGCGAACGAAATTTTGCGCGACTGGGAGGTATTTTTACGCGAGGGAAGCGACTTTTTTAAAGGCGAACTCGGAGACGCGCCGATAAAAAAACTCGCGGCAAAATCCATACGAGTTCAAATTTTACGCCTTAAAAAATCTCTCTCAAATTTGAGCCAAACCACCCAAAACGCGCAGTTTCACAAGTGCCGCATAGAGATAAAAAGGCTGAGATACTTAAGCGAGATTTTCGGCGGCGGCTTTGGCTTCCCTGCGGCTAGAAAATGCTTTAAAAAGAGCAAAATTTTACAAGAAGTTTTCGGCTCGCTGCAAGACGCCGACATATGGCTAGGCCTGCTAGCGCACGTAAAAAGCGGCGCCGAACAAAAGCGAATAGACAAACTCCAAGCTAAAATTTACAAAAAAATCTACGAGCTGCGAAGCGAAATTTTGGACTCAAAACCTAAAATTTTAAAAAGCCTCACAAAGCTTTCGCACGGCTTAAAAATCTACTATATCTAAAGAGAAAAAATGGAAAAACAAGAAAAAATAGTTCAGATGTTTAACGACATCGCGCCCACCTACGACCTGGCAAACCGCGTGCTGAGCATGGGCGCGGACGTGAGCTGGCGTAAAATCGCGTGTAAAACGGTATTATCAAATTTCAAAGACTCAAGCGTAAATATCGTCGACGTCGCATGCGGCACGGGCGATATGATGGGCTTTTGGCAAAAGACTGCGGGCGAGTTTAACGCAAAAATCGAAAATCTAATCGGCGTCGATCCCTCAAGCGGCATGCTAGCAGTCGCTAAACAAAAATTCCCAGAGTTTAAATTTATCGAGGCGTTAGCGACGCAAACGACGCTTGATAGCGGCTCGGTGGACGTGCTAAGCATCAGCTACGGCATCAGAAATGTGGTCGAGCGCGAGGCCGCGCTAAGAGAGTTTAACAGAGTGCTAAAAACGGGCGGATACGTCGTAGTGCTAGAGTTTACCAAACGCAAAAAAAGCGGGCTTTTAACCGGCGTTCGCGACTTTTATCTAAGTAAAATTTTGCCTAAAATAGGCGGCTTTATCTCCAAAAATCAAGAAGCCTACGAGTATCTGCCAAGCTCGATCGAGGGCTTTTTAGACGCCAAAAGCTTTGCCGAGGAACTCGCTAGCGCTGGCTTTGAGATGCGTCTTTGCAAGAGCTTTTCGATAGATATCTCTACTCTTTTCATCGCGCAAAAGGCCCGTGAGTGCTAAGCGTCAGCGAGCTAAACGAGCAAGCCAAAACGCTGCTTGAGACGACGTTTTCATACGTCGAGGTAGAGGGCGAGATCTCGCGGCTCGTCAAACACGGCTCGGGCCACTGGTACTTCACGCTAAAAGACGAAAAAGCCGCGATCTCGGCGGTTATTTATAAATTTAACGCCGCTAAGCTCAAATTTGACGTCGCAGACGGCATGAAAGTCGCTCTCTACGGCAAAATTTCGCTCTACTCGCCAAGCGGCAGCTATCAGTTTATAGCAACCCTCATACGCCCCAGCGGCGAGGGCGAGCTAGAACTTGCGTTTAAACAGCTAAAATCTCGGCTTGAGAGCGAAGGGCTTTTTGATATCTCGCGCAAAAAACCGCTACCCAAATTTCCGCGCAAGATCGCGCTTATTACCTCAAAAACATCAGCCGCGCTGCAAGACATGCTGCGTATCGCTTCGCAGCGCTGGGCGCTAGCAGAAATCATAGTTTTTGACTCGCTAACGCAGGGCGAAACCGCGCCCGCCTCGCTAATACGCGCGCTAAAAGGAGCCGACGCAAGCGGTGCAGATGCGATCGTGCTAGCGCGAGGAGGCGGCAGCAGAGAGGATCTGTGGTGCTTTAACGACGAAAATCTAGCCCGTGAGATCTACGCGGCGCGCACGCCCGTGATCTCGGCCGTCGGACACGAGATTGATTACGTGATCAGCGACCTTGCGGCTGATTTTCGTGCTCCGACTCCAAGCGCGGCTATGGCTGCGCTACTGCCAGATGCGGGCGAGCTAATGCAAAGCATAGATAGGCTAAGCGAGGCGGCGGACGCTGCCTTTATGCGCGTTTGGGAGCGTAAATTTAACGCTCTGGCGATGATGAGAGCGAGATTTACGCAAGCTAGCCTAGAGCAAAAAATCGCTCGCAAAGAGCAAATTTTGCTAAATTTACGGCAGGCTTTAAACGCCGCCGTGCAAACCAAACTGATCAAATTTGAAAACTCGCTAAAACTAGCTCGCGCCGCATATGCGCAGCAAGAGTCGTTTTTCGCGCAGATTTCAAATTTCGTCCGAGTGCACAAGGGCGGCAAAACCGTAAATCTAAGCGAGCTAAAACCGGGCGACCGCATCGTGCTAAGCTCGGTAAACGCAACCAAAGAGGCGGAAATTTTATAATCAAATTTGACCCGGCCGACGCCGCGACTCAAATTTTTAGGCGGGTTAAAATTTTTTAAGCTAAAAATAGTAAGATAATAACGCAAATCAAAATTTAAAGGAGCGATATGAAAACGAACGTAAAATTTTTACTAGCCGCGTGCGCCGCGATGCTAATAACCGGCTGCGCGACGGAGAGATCGCGCGTAGTCGAAACGCCACAAGTCCAAACCCTAAACACCAACTATCAAGGGCAAAAGATCGCCGTTTCTATCGGCCGCTTTAGCAACCAGTCCTCATACCAAAACGGCGTATTTTCAGACGGCGAGGACAGGCTAGGTAACCAAGCCCAGACCATCCTTATCTCAAATTTACAGCAAAGCGGGCGCTTTTCGGTGCTTGACCGAAGCAACATGCGCGCCATCAAAGAAGAAAGCGCGCTAAGCAAAGAGGCGCAAAACATCAAAGGCGCAAGGTACGTCATCACCGGCGACGTGACGGAGTTTGGCCGCAAAACTACTGGCGATCACCAGCTTTTTGGGATACTTGGCAAAGGCAAAACGCAAACCGCCTACGCGAAGGTAAATCTTAACGTCGTGGACGTGAAAAACTCCGAGGTGATCTACTCTACTCAGGGCGCAGGCGAATACGAGCTCTCAAACCGCGAGGTGCTGGGCTTTGGCGGAAGTGCTGGGTATGATTCGACGCTAAACGGCAAGGTGCTAAGCCTAGCCATCATCGAGGCCGTAAATAACCTAACGCGCGGGCTTGAAAGCGGCGCTTTTAACGCGAAATAAGGATAAATTTTGCGCTTTAAAACTCTAGCAAATTTCGCGCTCGCCTCCGCCGCCGCCATGCTACTATCTGGCTGCGCGGACGACTCGCCTAGGCAGCTATACTACTGGGACGGCGCATACACGGGCTCGGTCTATGAGTACCTGAGCGAAGAGGGCGACGCGGGCGCGCAGATCGCCGCACTCGAGCAGAGCCTGCAAAAAGCCTATCAAAGAGCCGCCAAAGTCCCGCCCGGACTACACGCGCATCTAGGCCTTCTCTATCTATCGCAAGGAAACGGGGCCAAATTTAAAGCCTACGTCGAAAAAGAAGCCGAGCTTTACCCCGAGTCGCGCGAATACGCTATGTTCTTGCTAAATCAAAACGGCAAAACGGCGGGCGCGGCAGGCAAAACTGCGGCAAATTTAAGCGAGCAGACGAAGGAAAAATCAGGCGCAAGCGAGTCAAATTTAAATGACAAAAGCTCAAATTTAAGCGAGCAGACGAGCAAGCAAAATTTAAAAAACAAGCAAGCAAAGCCCGCCAAAACTAGCAAAACCGCAAAAGGAGGCCAAAATGAAAAATAAAATAAAATCGGCGCTTCTTTGCGCATTTGCGGTGCTGTTTCTTGGAGCGTGCGCAGGCTCGCAGCCAGAGATTTACGACTATTCGGCGTTTTTACAGACCAAGCCTCGCTCGATCGTCGTCGTGATGCCCACCAGCGACTCAGCCGAGATAAAGGCCTCCGCAGCGGTGCTGGCAAACGCGCTCTATCCGCTTAGCGAGGCTGGGTATTACGTATTTTCGCCCGCGCTCGTAAACGAGACCTTCAAAAACAACGGCATCTACGACGCCGCAGAGATCGCGCAGATCTCTGCGCACAAGCTTAAGCAGATATTTGGCGCTGATGCCGCACTGTATCTAAACGTCGCGGACTACGGCACCTCGTATATGCTCATTAGCAGCGTCACGCGCGTGAGCGTAGCAGCGACTCTAGTGGATCTAAACACCGGCGCCGTGCTCTGGCAAAAGAGCGCGACTGCTGCAAACGACTCGGGTGACGGCGGCGGCAACCTCATCGGTATGCTAGTCTCCGCACTAGTTAAACAGATCGCCGACTCGGTCTCGGACGCGAGCTTTGATCTATCGGCGCACGCGGACGCTATTTTGTTTAGCACCGATTGCCGCGACTGCTTGCTTTACGGCCCGTATTCGCCGCACTACGGACAAGATCGGCAGCTAAATAGCGGCAAATAAATTTTAAAAAGGACGAAAATGAAACTAGCCGAGGCGCTGATACTGCGCGCCGACATACAAAAACGCATCGAGCAGCTAAAATCAAGGCTCGCGTACAATGCAAAGGTGCAAGAGGGCGAGAGGCCCAGCGAAGAGCCAAAGGCGCTACTAGCCGAGCTAGACACGCTCACGGGTGAGCTTGAGCACCTGATAGTTCGGATAAATTTAACCAACTGCACCGCAAAAGCGGACGGCAAAAGCCTAACCGAGCTAATCGCCAAGCGCGACGTACTCACGCTAAAAGCGGGTGCGCTGCGAACATTCGCGCAAGTTGCCGCGCAAAAGATCGATACATATTCGCGTAGCGAGATTAAAATTTTAAGCACGGTCGACGTCGCGGCGCTGCAAAAGCAGGTGGACGAGCTAGCAAGGCAGATCAGGCAGCTTGACACGACGCTACAAGGCGCGAACTGGCAGACCGATCTGATCGAAGGCTAAAAGCGTTAAATTTAAATTTCGGGTAAGTATCGCAAGAGGCGAGCATGAAACCTTCCCTACAACGGAACTCTAGCGCTCGCGGAAACGGGCGCACCCCTTTTATGATTTATTTTCAGTAAAATTACAGGGGCAACGTAAATGCGCAAAGTAACTACCTAATGCTGATCTAGCGATACCCAGGGCGGGAACGGGGAAATTTAAAACGAAATTTTGATTTTACGGTGCGATTTACGGGCTTGCCTCAAGGCCAAAGAGTAGCGCCGCGGTAAAACGTAAAATTTAGCGGCGATTTCGGCGGGTTTGACGCTCAAATTTTGCGCTAAATTTAACTTGGTTTTTTATTTAGGCCAAAAATAAGACTCGCTGCAAGCGCTATAAATTTAAAAATCAAAACAAAGCTAAATTTAGCGCGCGAGGGCTTTTAAAATACGGTTTGCCAAGGCAAGATGGAAGTGCAGCAAATGCCTAAAATTAGCCGAAAAATCGTAAAGCCGCCTAGCAAATTCGCGCGCAAGGAGAAAAATGGAAAATTTATTACTAAAGCAGCTACGCGAGGCGTTGCCGCAGGGTATGCGAGTACCAAGTGAGATCGAGGCGCTTTATACGTGGATAGAGGCAAACGGTTTTGTAAGCGACGAGGATGGGCGCAGGCACGGCTATCTCTACCAGCAGGATCGGCTGAAGCAGAGCTGGAGCGATGATGAGCGCGAGGGCGGTACGGACATCTCGTTTTTCGCCGGCGAGCCGGAGAGCAGTGATCTGGGGCTTAGCTACTGGTTTTACGGCACAGAGCGCGAGCTAGACGCAGAGATAAAAAATAGGCTTTGCGTATTTGCAAGTAGCGGCAAAGACGGCTCGATGTGTGCGCTATGGATGGATGATGCGGGCAAAACCAAGATCGTACATATGGGTTCTGGTTCGGGTTCGACGATGACTTGCGTTTTGACTCGTAACGGACTTGATTTTTTACGGCTACTTGCGATAGGATACGACGAGATATGCTGGAGCGAGGCTTTTAGCTCGCCGCCAAATAGCGACGAAGACGAGCTTTTCGTACATCCAAACGAGCCGTTTAGGCGGTGGGTGCGTGAGCGCTTTAAAACGACGATCCCGCAAACGGCGCTTGAGGTCGCGACGCCTGCAGATATGGACGACGACGAACCTAGGGACGAATTTTTGATCTGGATAAGGAGCCTTTGGGAGTAAAATCAGGCGCTAGTTCGGCGGAGTTTTAGCCTTTGCGGATACGAAAGGCGGGTTTTTGGAGCCTTACTCCGCCTTAAAAATACGCCTAAATTCGGCCGTAAATTTAACGCTCGGACGCGCAAAAACAAAGCCGCAGCGAAACGCAAATTTGGATTTAATTTGGCAAAGCCGCAAAAATCCATAAGACGCCCTGTTAGTCCGCGCCTGATTAAGCGCGAAAAAGGCGACGCAAAACGGCTAAATTTACGGGCACCCATCCAAGCTTATTTAAATTTAGATCGGCTAAATTTAATGCCGAGGAGCGCCTCTTGCTAACCCTGGCGCTTGGCTTAATCTCGCAAATTTAAACGACTCAAAATAAATCCAAAAATCCGCAACCAAGCGCAAATCTCGCCCTGTCTCGCTAGACCCGCGATCTCCTAGCCGCCGAGCCGGCCTGTTTATCCCTTTTACTAGCTTTTATCCTTGCGGATAAATGCCCCTTGCTTAAGCGGTTGTTTTATTAAGGCCATCTTGGTCGATAAATTTAGCACTTCTTAGGCTCGGCTGCGAATTTATCCAAAAGGGCTTTTTATAACCGCGCGCTGAGCTTTCGCAAATGTCATTTAAAGCGCCCTTGTTTCTTCAAAGCTATATTTTGTCGGCGCCTAAATTCTCGCAAATGCTTTGCGCCTCACGGCAAGCACTAAACGGTATCTTGTCTAAAATTCCAAAGTTGTTTCATCTTCCAAAAAGCGGTCTTACGAAGCATAAATATAAAATCGCCGTTTATAAAACGACTTCAACCGCGTAAATATCGTCAAATTTGACCCTCGTTTTTACTACCGTTAAACTTTTATCCATCAAATTTACGTTTGAAACCAGTCCCTCGGTGCTCACGTAGCTCTGCCCATCGTGGTATGTGATTTTTACCTTGTCGGCGGGCTTTAGTTTGCTTATTTTATTTAGGATTTCTTCTATCTTTGATTCGTCAAGATCTAGCTTTTCGCTCTTTTCTCGCTCCTGCGCTTTTAGGGCTTTTTCTAGAGTAGAGAGAGGATTAAACGAGCTAAAAATTTTGGCTCTGTCCTTATTCACCGCTTTTGTGCCCTCCTATCTTTTTGTTTCTATCTCGGCCGGTGGCTTCGGGTAGTAGGTCGATAGCCCTTAGTATGGAGTTTTTGCCGTATTTTTCTTTTATCTTGTTTAGTGTTTTTAGCACCGTTTTTTCTTTTGCATTTTCTTCTTCAAAGAGGCTTCTTTCGGTTTTGCTTTCCTTTACGACGTCGTTTGCCGATATGCCGATTTGCCTTATGAGGCCTGCGTTTTTTATCTTTTTTAGGTATAGCTCCTGCACCGCGTCCATGAGCATGCTGGCGATATTGCTAGGCGTTTTAAACCTTACCGTAGCTCTTTGCGCGGGCTCGTTTTTGCCCGCGAATTTGATATTTATCGTGAGCCCGCTAGCCCGCACTTCCTCGTTTATCATCTTTAGAGCTAGCCTATCGGTCATCTCTTTTAGCACGATTAGAGCCTCTAGTCTCTCATAGTCTCTAGGTAAAATTTCCGAGCTAAAGTATGACCTAGTCGAGGGTTTATAGGCCTTGATGTCGGCTATAGTGGTGGGCTCGATGCCGTTTGCGTGATCTAGCGCGATATAGGCGTCGATGCCAAATACTCTTTCTAGCAGGCTAAAAGGCGCGTTTGCCATATCTTTCATGCAAAATATCCCGTATCTCTCAAGCTTTGCCCTAGTTTGCTTGCCTATACGCCAAAAATCATTTAGCGGCTGATGCGTCCAGAGCTTTTCTTTATAGAGCGCTTCGTCTAAAAAGGCGATATTATCCTCGCTGTGTTTGGCTAGGATGTCAAGGGCTATTTTGGCTAGATATAGATTCGTCCCCATACCGCAGGTGGGCGTTACGCCCGTGGTTTTTAGGATATCGTCCATTATCATCTTTGCCATGGCTCTGGCTTCTAGTTTATAAAATTTTAGATACGAGGTGAGGTCGATAAAGGCCTCATCGATGGAGTAGACGTAGATGTCCTCTTTGGCTACGTATTTTAGGTAGATGCCGTAAATTTTAGCCGCGTAGTCGATATAAAACTGCATCCTGGGCACAGCGATGATGTATTTGATATTTTTAGGGATCTCAAACAGTCTGCATCTATTTTTTACGCCAAGAGCCTTTAGGGCGGGACTAACGGCTAGACACACACTGCTCTCGCCTCTGCTGGCGTCGGCGACGACTAAATTCGCCTCAAATGGATCAAGCCCTCGCTCCACGCACTCGACCGAGGCGTAGAAGGATTTTAGATCGATGACGGCGTAGGCTGGAGCTTGGGTTTTCATGGGTGATTAAATTTGCTTGCGCGCTAGACGGAGTTAAAAAGCGGCAAGGCGGGTTAAATTTGACTCCGCCGCCGCAAGTGCCTTTAAATTTAGCCTAAAACGCATCGTCGATGGCTTGGCAGATGATATGCCCTATCATTATGTGCATCTCTTGGATACGCGGCGTATCGTTTGACGGCACGACCAAATTTAGCTCGCAAAGCTCGTTCATAGCGCCTCCCGTGCGGCCGCTTAGCCCGATTGTTTTGATACCGATTTTTCGCGCTAGCTCGAGCGCTTTTACGACGTTACCGCTGTTTCCGCTAGTAGAGATCGCGATGAGTAGATCGCCCTCGCGGCCCAGAGCCTCCAGCTGACGCGAGAAAACAAACTCATATCCGTAGTCGTTGCCGATCGCCGTGAGCGCAGACGTATCGGTCGTTAGCGCGATGCCCGCTAGCGCGCCGCGCTCGGTTTTGTAGCGACCCGTTAGCTCGGCTGCTATATGCTGCGCGTCCGCCGCGCTGCCGCCGTTTCCGCAAAGCAAAATTTTACCGCCCGCCTTTAGCGTCGCTACCGCAGTTTCGCAGGCTTTTTTGATACCAGCTTCCAGCGCAAACGTCGCCTTAATAGTAGCTAGATGTCCCTCTAGCTCGCTTTTTATCATATCTTCAATCTTCACTTTTTATCCTTTTTATCGTCGCGCTCGTGCTTTTGCCCGCTACGAACTCCACTAGCCGCACGTCTTTTACGACGCTGCTGCCGACGACTTCTTTACCTTCGTAGTCCGCACCCTTTACGAGCACGTCGGGGCGCAGTTTTTCGATCAAATTTAGAGGCGTTAGCTCGTCAAATATCGTCACGTAATCAACCGCCCCAAGCGCCGCTAGCACGGTAGCGCGGTCGGCCTGCGCGTTTACGGGGCGAGTGTCACCCTTTAGCGCACGCACCGAGGCGTCCGAATTTAGCCCGACGACTAATATATCGCCAAATTCCCGCGCCTTAGCGAGATAACTCACATGCCCCGCGTGCAAAATATCAAAGCAGCCGTTTGTAAAAACCAGCCGCTTTTCGCCGCGGTTTGCTAGCATCACGGCTAGATCATCCGCGCTTTTGATTTTCTCCTCGAAGCCGGCCGCGTTTTTACGGCGCACGAGTTCGTTTATCTCCTCAAAGCTTGCCGTTGCCGAGCCGACCTTAGCCACGACGACTGCGGCGGCTAAATTTGCCGTCTCGATCGCCTTTTTGATACCTTCGCCCGCACCCAGCATCACGCCCAGCGTCGCTAGCACCGTATCTCCCGCACCAGTGACATCAAAGACCTCTTTTGCCAGAGCCGGAAATTTAATCGCCCGTCCGTCCTCTAAAAGCGCGATGCCCTCCTCCGAGATCGTGATCAGCGAATGGGTCAAATTTAGCTCGTTTTTTAGTAAATTTAGCGCCGTAAAAAGCTGCTCGTCGTTTTCTATTTTAAAGCCCACGGCCTCGCCCGCTTCTTTTTTATTTGGCGTTAGCAGCGTGGCGCCCTTATACTTCGAGTAGTCCGCGCCTTTTGGATCGATGAGCACGGGTTTGCCCGCATCCGCGCATGCCTTTATGAGTTTTTGACACAGCGACGGCGTCAGCACGCCCTTGCCGTAGTCTGATAGCAGCGCGACGTCGTAGCTCTCTAGCGCACGGGCGAAATTTGCCGCCAGCTCGTCCTCGCACGTTACGGCTTCGACGCTTTCTTTATCTATGCGTACGACTTGCTGATGCGTCGCCATCACGCGGCTTTTTATCGAGCTCGTGCGTCCGATCTCGCGTTTGATAAACTCGGGCCTAGCGCCCTGCTCTAGCAAGATCCGCTCTATCTCGTCGCCCGTTTCGTCATCGCCTAGTACGCTCATGACGCCCACTTTCGCACCCAATGAGAGCAAATTTAGCACCACGTTGCCCGCTCCGCCTAGGCGTTTGGTTTCGTTTTTTATCTTTACCACCTGCACGGGAGCTTCGGGCGAGATACGCTCGCAGCTGCCCCAGATGTAGTGATCTAGCATCAGATCTCCCGCGACTAAAGCACGTACTTCACGCATTTATCTCTTCCTCGTATATCCTTTTTATCTCGGCCGCGTAGTCTTTTATGCCATCTTCCAGGCTAAATTTAGGCTCGTATCCTAGCGCCTTTTTGGTCGGCTCGATGTCGGCTTGCGTATGGAACTGATATGAGCGCGCGTACGGGTTTGGGATGTATTCGCAAGGCAAATTTGACCCCAGCTCACGCTGTAAGATATCCACGATCTCTTGGAAGCTTCTTGCCGTGCCGGTAGCCGCGTTATACACGCCGCTTGGCGCGTTTAGGGCGAGCAGGTTTGCCTGCATGATGTCTTTTATATAGACGAAGTCGCGCTTGATTTTGTCGCTACCCTCAAAGAGGCACGGATTTTTACCGCTCAAAATTTGCAGACCAAACTGCAGCACCATCGAGGCGGTCTTGTTTTTATAAAACTCCCTCGCGCCGTAGACGTTAAAGTATCTAAGCCCCACGACCGCAACGCCTCTTTTAGCGTATTTTCGTCCCAGATCGTCCATTTTTAGCTTTGAAAAGCCGTAAACGTTATTTGGCGCTTCGCATTCGCCGACTCTTTGCGGGCTTTTTGCGTTGCCGTACGTGGCGCCCGAACTTGCGTATATCATGTGCGCGCCCGTTTTTTCGCAGATATCCAGCAGATCTTTAAAGCTATTTAGATTCGTCCTCATTAGCTCGCCTTGCTCGGTCACCGTGGTATCCGAGATCGCCGCCTCGTGAAAGATCGCTTCGGGAGCGAATTTCTCGATCATGGCTAGCGTTTTAACGCAGTTTATGTCGCCCTCGTAAATTTCGCCCGAAAATCCGAGCAAATTTTTAAAATGCCCGAAGCTTTTTAGATTACCGTTGCTAAATTTCTCGTCGCTTCTAAATTTATCCACGGCGAGCACTTCTACGTCTTTTAAATTTTCATCGAAATAATGCGCCAAATTTGAGCCGATGAAGCCTGCAGCGCCAGTTATTACGACCTTTTTTATATCTTTCATATTTTTCCTTCTTTTTTTAAAAACTCTAGCGCCTCAGCCACGCTTTTTAGCCGGTCGTCCAGCTTTAAATTTATCCCGACGCCGGCACTCTGCCCCGCCTGCACGTCGCTATCCTTGTCGCCTATCATGATTGAGCGCGCAAGGTCGATGTTTAGCTCGCTTGCGGCCTTTATCAGCATGCCCGGCTCCGGTTTACGGCAACCGCAAAGGGCTTCCGGCGCGTGCGGACAAAAGTAAATTTTCTCTATCTTTACGCCCTCTTTTTCAAACTCGCTCAGCATAAATCTGCAAAGCTCGTCAAACTGCTCTAGCGTGTAGTAGCCTCGTCCGATGCCTGATTGATTCGTCACCACGACTAGCGCGTAGCCTGCCTGCGCAAATTTGCGTAAGGCTTCAAAAATGCCATCTTTAAAAACGAAATCCTCGCGTCTATAAACATAGCCCGCATCCTCGTTTATCACGCCGTCGCGATCAAGAAATAGCGCCTTTTGCGGCTGCGTTTTAAGCTTTGTTTTATCCATGGCGAAAATTATACAAAAAAAATCTAAATTTAACCGAAAATCGCCGCCCGCGCCGCGATAGAAACTAATGTAAAAAAATAATGTAAAATTTAGCTTTTAAGACTATAATACGCCTACAATTTTATCAAAAAGGATTGAAAATGAAAAAGCTTATCATTGTTTCAGGAGCTGCCGCATTGCTAGCAGGTAGCCTATTTGCCGCTGACGGCGCGACCCTTTACAACAAATGCAAAGCCTGTCACGGAGCTAAAGCTGAAAAAATGTATCTAAACAAAGTTCCTGCGCTTTCGTCTCTTTCTAAAGAAGAGATCGCTGAGGCTTTAAAAGGTTACAAAGAGGGCAGCCTAGATAAATTTAAGTCTTCTGCGATGATGAAACCTCTAGCAAAAGGTCTTAACGACGAGGATATCGCCGCTCTTTCAGAGTACATCCCTACTCTAAAATAATCTCTTCGGCGGAGTTTCCCGCCGATTTTTCTCTCTTTGACGCTTCATTTTTGCAACTTTTTTATAATTTTTCTTTTAACTTTTTAAGACTATAATCTCGTCTAAATTTCTATCAAAAAGGACGAAAGATGAAAATCTATCACATCGCTACCGCCATTTTGGCGCTAAATTTATCTCTATTTGCGGCTAGCGGCGAAGCCATTTACAAAAAATGCTCGGCCTGTCACGGCGAAAAAGCGGAGGTAAAATACGCAAACAAAGTGCCTGCGCTAACTAGCATCAGCAAAGAGGACCGCATAAAAGCGCTACAAGGCTATAAAGACGGCTCAAACAACGCCTTCGGCATGGGCAAAGTCATGCAGCTGCACGCCAAAAACCTAAGCGACGAGGATATGGCGGCTGTTAGCGAGTATATAGAAAGCCTAAAATAAGCTTGCTGTTTGAGCTCGCAAATTTACCGCAAGCAGACAAAACAAGTAGCGGCAAGCATTTGCGATAATCGCGAGAGATTGTTTCGGCGCAGGTTTTATTTACTCGCTTAAATCAGGCTTTAAATTTGATTTTATACTTGCATCGAGGCGCGAAAATCGACGGATAAATTTAATACCGCAATTTCGGGCTTAAGGTTAAATTTAGGGCGCGCCTTTAAAGAAATTTAAGATACACGCCGTAGCGCGGGTTTACAAAATCGCACGCCCGTAAGCGGCGGCATAAAAACGCCCGTATTAATGCAAAACCGAGCTAAATTCGAGCTTTTTAGCGGTCGGCTCGGCAAAAGCGGATTTCGCAGCCAAATTCTCCGTCGCGAAATTTTAACTCGCGGTCGCAAAAGACGAGGCTAAATTTGATATTCGCCTGGACTTAGCTCTCCTCGTAAAAGCTTGCCAAAGCGCGCGGCTGCGGCATCTACGGCATCGTCGCCAAACTCGCCGGGCTCAAATCCGCTGCTGATAAACGGCACGGCAAAGTCCATCCCGCAGTAGTTTGCCGCGATCTTAAGCGGCGTTAAAATTTCATCCAAGCTAAAGCCGATCGCGCCCTGTTTAGAGTATTCTCCAAGCGGGGTGCTGACGCTTAGCGCAAGCTGCAAGACCTTGCCTTTAAGCGCGCCGGAACCCACCAGCTCGTGCGAAAAGACGATATCGATATAGGCTTTTAGCATAGGCGGCACGTTTAGCCAGTACATCGGGTACAAAAATACGATGCGCTCGGCACTCGCTAACGCGTCTTGCTCTGAGCTGGCGTCTATGCGCGCGATATCTAGGCCGTAAAGCCCCTCCAAATGGCGCACCTTAGCGTCCGCTGCGGCCTTTGCTACCTGCGACAAGGCTTTGTTTACGCGCGATGCGGCGAGATTTGGGTGCGACAAGATAACTAGCGTTTTCATGTTGTTTCCTTTGTTAAAATTTGCGGAATCATATCGCTAAAAAGCTAAAAGTAGATTAAAAATGCTTGCCAGAGCGAAGCTTTTACAAGCAAGAAAGCAAAAAATTATTAGGACTAAGCCACGCCCGCTCGGCGATTGCAGCGATTAAATCTAAACGGCTCCAAGCCGCCTAAACTCCAAGCAGGCGGCATACCCGGCGGGTGCGTCAAGCGGCCGCAAAAATATCGTTAGAGCGAGTAAATTTACGAAGGGATTTTTACAAAAGGATAAAATTTTCGCCGCCCCGCTCATTTGCGGCAAAGGCTTTAGGTGCGAATTCGCCCCGTCCGCGCACTAGCCGTCGATAATCGCAAGTACGAATAAGAGCGCATCGTAGGCAATACCTCAAAATATATACGGCGAAATTTCGCTAAAAAGCATATTAAAATCAAAAGTCCGCCGAAGCGACCCGCAAAAAAGTTGGTGGCGCCGAGATTTACGGCATTACGACTATATCTAAAACCGATACGTAAAGCCGCATCGACTTAAATTTAACGACCGCTGCGTAAAATCCGAAATTTTAAGCGCGACGGGAAATTTAACCCGCCGCCTACGAATTTTAATAACTGCGGCGAATGCAAAAACGCCCGATTTTGCCCGAATTTACCCACGCTACGCAGCGACGTGCCCGCGTAGCTCGTCAAATTTCACGCCGAGTCTTACCCAGGATTGAAAATTACCGCTTAAATTTGCCGTAAAAATACGCCCCGTCAAATTTAAAAACGAAAATTTACCGCAAATCCCGCCCACGCTAGAAATCAAATTTCGCGGCAAATTTTACGACCCAAAATAACCGAATTTTCGCGGCAAAGACGAACTGAACACAGGCGTAAATTCGCCTCACTCAGGCGGCTTATAGCCCTTTTCTTTACGGCGCAGCTCCAGCTCATAGGCATCATTTAGCGCGTCTTCGTCGTCAAATTTCGTCCCGTCCAAAAACTTTCGCTCATCGTCAAACTGCCTAGTTTTGAGCCCCCACAGCAGCGCCGCCAGCCCGCACGCGCCCAGCAGCGTCGAGACCCCGATCATCATCGCCACAACCGCCCCGCTCATCGCTCGCTCCTAGCCCGCAGCGCGTTTAGCACGACCGCGACCGAGCTTAGCGACATCGATAGCGCAGCCACGGCGGGCGCGACGTAGCCGGCCATCGCCAGCGGTATCGTCACGGCGTTATAAACGAGCGAAAAGACCAAATTTTGCCGCACGATGCGGTAGGTTTTACGCGCGAGCGCTACGGCAGCCGCGAGCGAGGCGGGGTCGTCTCTCATCAGCACGACGTCGCTTTTTGCGATACTCACGGCCGCTCCGCTACCCATACATACGGCCACGCTTGATAGCGCGAGCGCGGCGGCGTCGTTGATCCCGTCGCCTACCATCAGCACGTTTCGCCCTTGCTGCGCCAGTCTCTCTACGTAGGCGGCCTTATCGGTAGGCAGAGCGTTTGCGACCGTTTCGCCCACGCCTAGCTCCTCTGCCGCGCGCTTTACGGCGTATTCGTTATCGCCCGTTAGCATCGCCACGCGCATGTCAGCGTTTTTTAGCGCGGCTACGCACTCCTTGGCGCCATCTTTTAGACTCTCCTCTAGCTCAAATGCCGACGCGATCTGCCCGTCTGCGGCGAAAAAATAGCTAGTGCCGCGCACCGCTTCGCCGTCATAAAGCCCTAGCTCTCGCATAAATTTCTCGCTCCCGCCGGCTAGATTTATGCCGCCAAATTTAGCCCTTACTCCGCGCGCTGCGATGTTTTCAAAGCCGCTTAGCTCTAAAAGTTTTAAATCCTTAAAATTTGCGCGCAAATACTCGCCCACCGCGCGGCTAACGGGATGATCCGAGCCGCTAACTAGCGAAAAAAGCGCGCTTGCGTCAAATTTGCCCACGTGCGTAAATTTACTCACCTTAAGCCGCCCCGACGTGAGCGTGCCGGTCTTATCAAACACGGCCGTATCGCACTTTGCTAGACTTTCGATGATGCGAGCTTCTTTAAAAAGTATCCCGTGCCTAAAGCCCGCCCCAAGCGCAACGAGCGTGCTAACGGGCGTAGCAAGTCCTAGCGCGCAGGGGCACGAGATCACCACGACCGAGATCGCGACGATGAGCGCGGCGGAGAACTCGCCCGTGCGCCAGAACCAAAACGCAAACGTCGCTAGCGCCAGAGCCGTGATAGCGGTCGAAAACCTCGCCGCGATAGCATCTGCGAGTGTCTGGATTTTGGGCTTTTTGGCTGCGGCGGTTTCGAGCAGATTTATAATACGCGCTAGCACAGACTCGCTAAACACGGCGCCGACCTCATAAACCAGCGTACCGTCCACGCAAACCGAGCCGCTTTTTATCTCGTTTTCGCCATCTTTTGCGCTAAGATATGCAGGCGCGCTCTCGCCGCTAAGGCTAGAGAGATCAAAGCTCGCCGCGCCGCTGATGGCGATGCCGTCAAGCAGCACGCGCTCGCCGACTCGCACGACTACGAGTTCGCCCACACGCACCTCCTGCGCGCTTTTTAGGATTATTTCGTCGCCGTTTTTGACGCTAACGGAGTTTAAATTTAGCGAGTTTAGATTATCAAGCGTGTCGGCGGCCTTTTTTTTGCTTAAGATTTCCAGATATTTGCCGATAAATACGAAAGTAATTATCATCGCAACCGAGTCAAAATACACCTCGCCTTGCCTGGAAAACATCGCGTATATCGAGAAGATATAGGCCGCGAGCGTACCCGTGACGATGAGGCTATCCATGTTTTGAGTTTTGTTTTTTAGCGCCGTCCAAGCGCCCCTAAAAAAACCGCTTCCCGTGTAAAAAAGCACCGGCGTAGCGAGGATAAACTCGGCGAAATTTATGATAGAGCGCACGTCGGTGCGCATGCCCGTGAAGTAACCGCCGTACTGCGCGACGGCCAGCCACATGATGTTCATCGTGCAAAACACCCCAACTAGCAGCCTAGCGTAAAATTCGCGCCTCTGCCCCGAAAGTCTTTGCTCCTGAGCCTGCGCGTCGTATGGGTAGGGCTCGTAGCCGACAGAGCGGATGAGAGCAAAAATTTGGGCCAAATTTATCTCGTTTTCGTCCCAGACGATGAGGGCTTTATTATTAACTGAGTTTATATTTACATCTAAAATTCCCTTTTGCGCAAATAAAACCTTCTCGTTTAGCCAGACGCAAGCCGAGCAGTGGATGCCCTCGATGATGAGAGAGATTTTGTTAAAACCGTTCTCGTTTTTGACGTAGTTTTGATAAATAGCCGCGAGGTCTTCTTGCGACTTTTGCGCCGCATTTTTCGCGCTTATGGCTGGATTTAGCGTAGTTTTACCGAGCCTTTCGTAAAACTCATTAAGCCCGCTTGCGCTAAGTATCTCGTAAACTCCCGCGCACCCCTCGCAGCAAAATAGCTCCCCGCCGCGCTCTATCAGCGCCTCGCGATCAAATTCGCCCCTGCAATGCGCGCACTTAAATTTGCCCATAAATTACTTTTTTCTTTCGTTTTAAGATTTTAGATTATACGTAAAATTTCTAAAGCCTCGCTTGATTTCGCTTGCGCCCGAATTTGACGGCAAATTTGACAGATTTTGCTCGCGCACAGACGTAACCGTAAATTTGACCGGATTTAGCCAAAACCCGCACCTTGAAAACGCTGGCAAATTTACGAGAAAGTTTTTAATGTTTGCAAATTTCAGCCTCGAATTTTGCAAAGAATTTTTACCCATAACCGCTCTTTGGAAACTTGTAGTAATATAAATGACATCTTTAGCGCTAAATTTACTACTTTTGCTCTCTTTTTAGCAAGCAAGCTATTGTGATTATAAAAAGTATTTGGGCTAAAAATATGCCAACCCCTTGAGCAATAACAAAGTCCCCTCGCCGTGCCCCGACCACAAACGGGAGTATCGCACCCAAAATAAGCGCCAAAATAATCGTCGCAGCGGCAGGTAAAAACAAATCTATGAAAAATTTTGCAATTTCGTCAAAATAACTTAGCCGCTTATAAAGCACTGCGCACACGCCGCTAAAAAATATCCAAAAACCAACCAAATAAGCGATATTTAGCTCAAGCCAATCAAGCGGATCGCCTAAATCGCCGAGAGGATCGGCATCTCCCGCGGGGTTATATTCGCTAAAAAACACAAGCTCTACCGCGCTAGTCGTAAGCTCGTAGATACTCATAAAGCAAAAACTCATCGAAAACGCACAAGTCAAAATTTTTAAAAACGCCATTTTTTCTCACGATTAGATTAAAATTTTTACGCTATAGTTTTTATATTTTTAAAGCCTTACGATTATAGCACATTAAATGTCCCAGGCGCTACCGATTAGCCCCTCTCTCAACCCTCACGCAAACTCCCTATCTATCACAATGAAAATTTTATATCCGGGAAAGCTTAACGCTACTTCGCGTTCTAACTCGGCGCGTAGTCGGCTTAGATTTTTCTCGGCGAAATCGACCACTACGTCAAACCTCACGCTCTTTTTCTTAGTATCGATGAAAAACGCGTGAAATCCGCGCACGCTGCTAAAGCGCGAGAGTAGATTCGCCACGCAGGCGCGGCTTTGCTCCTGCCCCAAATTTACGCTATAAACGCCAAAAACCAGATAAATCCTGTAAATTTTATAAATCTCGATTTGAAGCTCGTTTAACCTCTGCGAAACCTCGCTAAGGGGCAAATGCTCGTCTATCTCGACGTTTACCGAGCCGACGTATCACTGCGCGCCGTAGTTGTGAAGTATCAGGTCGTATGCGCCGCGCACGATCTCGCAGCGATTTACGGCGGCGTAAATTTCGTCGCTGATCTCCTTTTCGACGCGCTGACCGATGATTTTATCAAAAGTTTCTTTTATCAAAAGCACGCCGTTTACGATAATAAAAAGCGACGCCAAAGCGCCCGCGTAGCCGTCTATCTGGATATCGGCGAAGTACGATAGCGCGGCGGAAACGAGGATCACGCACGATATGATCGCATCGCCCAAAGCCTCCTGCCTGACGGCTCTAAGCGAGATAGATTTGGTCTGTTTGCCGATCTTTTTGTAGTAAAATCCGAGCGCAAATTTGACGAATATCGCGCAGAACAAAAACGCCAAAAACGGCATCGTAAAACTAGTAGGCTCAGGTGCAAAAATATTTTCTACCGAAGTTTTTAGAAACTGAAATCCAAGCATCAGCACGATGACCGAGACTATAAGACCGCCGATATACTCGGTCCTGCCGTAGCCGTAGGGGTGGGGCTTCGCCCGGCATCTTGCTAGCTAGTTTTGAGCCAAATATCGTGATGATACTTGAGCCTGCGTCGCTAAGGTTATTTACGGCGTCTGATATCAGCGCGACCGAGTTTGAGACCATAGCGATAAAGATTTTCGCCCCGGCTAAGAAAAAATTCGTAACTATACCGATAAGCGCGGTTTTTATGATCGTTTTTTCGCGCTTGCCGTCTTTAAAATCCATCATTTTGAGATTCCTTTTCATTTTTGGCGTATTATACCGCGTCTTGACATCAAAGCCAAAATTTTATAAAATGCGGGCTTTCAAAACTTCTTTTGAAACTTAAATTTATCTACAAAATTATTCCGTAATTTTAAAGAGGACACGATGGAAAATAACGCAACCCAGCCTGCAAATTCGGCGCAGGAAAATCAAAAAACGACCAAAAAATATCCAAACTCGCGCACTCATATCCCCGTCGACGGCCACAAAATCGAAGAACTAAGAATGCTAAGCTTAGACGAGCTAGTGCAGATAGCAAACAGCGTCGGCGTCGAAAATCCGCGCGAATTTCGCAGGCAGGATTTGATATTTGAGATACTAAAAGCCCAAACCAAACAAGGCGGATTTATACTTTTTACGGGCATTTTAGAGATTATGCCCGACGGCTACGGCTTTTTAAGAGCCGTGGACGCAAACATCAGCGACAGTTCAAACGACGCCTACGTCTCAAACTCTCAAATTCGCAAATTTGCCCTGCGCGTGGGCGACATCGTGACGGGTCAAGTACGCGAACCAAAAGATCAGGAAAAATACTACGCCCTGCTAAAAATCGAAGCGCTAAACTACATGCCGCTAATCGAGGCCAAAGAGCGCCCGCTATTTGACAACTTAACCCCGCTTTTCCCGACGGAAAAACTCCGCCTAGAATACGACCCGATTAAGCTAACGGGCCGCGTGCTAGATCTCTTTACGCCTCTTGGCAAGGGTCAGCGCGGTCTCATCGTCGCTCCTCCAAGAAGCGGTAAAACCGAGCTTATGAAAGAGCTAGCCCACGGCATCGCGCGCAACCACCCAGAGTCGCATCTCATGGTTTTGCTCGTGGACGAGCGTCCAGAAGAGGTCACCGACATGCAGCGCTGCGTAAAGGGCGAGGTATTTAGCTCGACGTTTGACCTGCCTGCTATGAACCACGTGCGCGTCGCCGAACTCGTCATCGAAAAGGCCAAACGCCTCGTAGAAATGGGCAAGGACGTCATCATCCTGCTTGATAGCATCACCCGCCTAGCGCGCGCTTACAACACCGTAACTCCGCCAAGCGGCAAGGTACTAACCGGCGGCGTGGACGCAAACGCACTGCATAAGCCGAAACGCTTTTTCGGCGCGGCGAGAAATATCGAACACGGCGGCAGCCTCACCATCATCGCTACCGCGCTCATCGACACGGGCTCTCGTATGGACGAGGTGATTTTCGAGGAGTTTAAAGGCACGGGCAATAGCGAAATCGTGCTAGATCGCAACATCTCCGACCGCCGAATTTACCCTGCCATCAACGTATTAAAATCAGGCACCAGAAAAGAAGAACTACTGCAAAAACCCGACGAACTGCAAAAAATCTGGGCTATCCGCTCGGCGATCGCGACGATGGACGACGTAGAGGCGCTTAAGTTTTTATACGCCAAGATGCTAAAAACCAAGGACAATAAAGAGTTGCTTTCGATATTAAACGAGTCGTAAATTTGCGCCCTTTGGACCAAATTTGACGGTCGATCTTATCTTGCGCGCGAGTCATTCACGGCTCGCCTACTTGTTTTAAAACTCTCTAAATTTTATAATTTTATGGACTTATTTTTCTTCGTACATTCCATCTTTTGTCACTCTGCTAAATTTGCGCCTAAAAATACAAGCACTCACAAATAAGCATAACGCACTAATTTTTCTTAGCTGCTACAACTTTGCAGGCTTTTTATATCGTCAATTATTGCGACTTGTGCCAAATTTACAAAAACTCCGCCTTTACGCCCGCTTTTGCGAGATTATCGCTTAGTCCCGCGTCGATTAGATACTTGTTTAGCGAGCCGTTAGCGTTAGCTAGATCGGCGTTTAGCTTTTTCGTATCGGTATCGTATTTCTTAGCGAGCTTGTCGTTCTCTGCTTTTAGCTCGTCGTATTTAGCTTCAAGCTCGGCGTATTTCTCGGCATCCACCGCGTCACTATTTTTAGCTTTTAGCTTTTTTACCTCGCTTAAAAGCTCTTTGTTTTTAGCGCTCATTGCTTCTTTTTCTGCTTGCAAATCACCGACTTGCTTTTTTAGCTCTTCAATATCCATTTTGTCCTCCACGAGAGTTAAATTTAAGGCACGGCCTTTGATAGAATAGTAACTTAAATTTTAAAGCGGTTTGGTTTGGTAAAAAAATATGGTATAATGGCGGCAACGAAGCAAGCGAACGGTCAAAATCGATAACGACCCAGCATAGCCTGCCCGGGGTTTCCCTGTGTAGAGGAAGGTGGCTCTACCGCTTGCTTCTCGCTTCTTTCATAGATTTATCCCATTTTTTCTTATTTAAGTGAAAGATAACGCCGTCTTTTAAATTTATTCCTATGTCGATCATCTTTTTGTCGCTTATTGCTTTGCCTAGAATTACGCTCCCGTTTCTTTTGGCGTCTTTTTTAAATTCAAAACCCTGTAAAATATCGCCTACCGTCTGAGAAATTTCAGCCCTGCCTTTAAACATTCCCTTATGCAAAGAATAAAGATGCGTTTCGCTGCCAAAAATCCTATCTACTTTTAGTCCTATCGCTTCTTTAAACTCTTTTGGCACCTTATAGCTAAACGAGCGAGCGCTGCTATACTCGTTTAACCCCTTTCTTTTTACGAGCTCGCTTAAATCCAAACTTCGCCCCTGCTGCGTGATTAAATCCCGCATAGTGATCTTGCCTTGCATAAACAGCTCTGCCCTGCCTTTGCCTAGCGTCTTTTCTATCGTTTCGGGGCTTTGGGTTTTTAGCCAGTCGTTAAACGTCATATCCTGCGGCACGTAGCCATTCATAGACGACCTAGTGCGACCGCTTGCTTCGTCCATTCCCTCGACGCCTAGCTCGTCCCAGCTTTTGGTTACCGGTATTATGACGCTGCGGCAATTAAAATGAGTATTTACGCGCGGTTTGCGAAACGGGAAGTCGTGCCCGATAGGCTTGCAGTCTTTATCCCAGATTAGCCCGTCGTAGGCTCTGCATAGTTCTGACGTGCGAGTATCTAGCGTGGCTTGGTATTTGTAGCATTTTATGACATCGTCGTTTGCTTCAAAAAAGGCTTGGCGAATTTCGCTTACTATCGCGCCATGCCAAAAATAGCAAAGCGGTATACAAATTTAACGAGCTAAATCAAACGCCTCAAATTTCTAAGACTTCAGGCTCTCCAAACAGTCGTTTGGCTTCTTTTAAAACCGCTTGGTTTTTTGCGGCTTTGGGATCGGCTTGGGTTTTTGTAGCCAAATTTGGCGTAGGATTTTGAGCGTTCAAATTTGCCTCGCTTGAGGACGAGTCGTCAAAATTCGCTTCGCTTTGAAGCTCGTCGCCGATTAAATTTGCCGTATCTAAATTTTGCCTGACAGCCGCGTTTACAGGCTCGCTCGCGTCTTGTTCAAATGGTGCGGCGGTACCCTCATAGTCCGCCGCCTCGCTAAACATCTCGCTCACATCGTCCGGATCAAACGGCGGCTCGCCGAAGCTTGCCGTTTGCGGCGCGCTGTTTTGGTTAAATTTAGCGGTAGCGCTTGGTTTTTGCTCCGTTTTTGCGGCATTTTGACTCTCTAGCCGCCTTAGTTCGTCGTCTAAAAACGCCAGATCCGCCCCCGCTATGGCGCCGTCATCAGTCTTAAATTTCAGAGAATACGCCTCATGAAAATCGTGTGTGTCATCTCGCATACTCTCAAAATCGGGCGCAAATTTAGGCTCGGTTGGATGTTTTAAATCCGTATGCGAGCTTTGCATCAAATTTGACTCGTTTTCGTTTAAATTTAATGGCGCGGTTTCGTCGCGGGATGAGTCGCTATTAGCTTGCATGCTCGGCGCCAAGTCATTAGCCTCTTGAAAAGTACCCGCTTGAGCTTGCGGCGTCAAATTTTCCATTTGCTCGCCCTGTTCGCCGCTTTCAAATTTAGCGTCTAAATTTTGCTCCGAGGGCGCAGCCGTCACGCTCTCCCCTTTACTGTCCGAAAACAAATTTTCAGTCAAATTTGAGGGCTCGGGCTCTTGCGCTTGCTCGTTTTGGCTTAAATTTTCAGGTGCGACGTCCGCGTCAAATTTGGAGCCAGCCTGGTTTGGCATCACCTCATTGCTCTCAGATTTTGCCGCACCACCGCGCTCGTCATCCAAATTTGCCGAGCTCTTTTGCTCTTGCGCCCCTACTTCGGGGCTTTGCTTGGGAGTTATCTTTATCTTTGCGCTCTCGCCAAAAAGACTACGCAAAATCTGTAAAATCACCTTCGAGCCCTCGCGAAGCCGCCTCTGATCGTCGCCGGCCGCACTCGAGGCCAGACTCATGCAGCCGCCCGAAAAGTCCAAAAACTCGATGCAGTTCTTAAAACACTCGCCAAGATCAAAGCTGCGGTCGTAAATTTTGGCTAAAAATGCCTCATAAGCGGGGCTTGGAGTTTTTGCTGCACCAGTTTGGCCGCCCGGTTCCTGAGGCGTCTGGGCGCTCAAATTTACCGAGCCGGTAAGTGCCTGAGCGCTCAAATTTTGCTCCAAAGCCGCGCCGTTTTGCGAGGCGAGTTTAGCAGCGTTTGCGCCCGTCAAATTTGACCCATCCGTAGAGGGTGAAATTTGACCCGTCTGGGTAGGAGCCCTAAACCCAGCCGCTTCGCTTCGACCGCCTGTGAAATTTGACGCCGCACGAGAAGCGCCAAAATCAGCCGCGCGCGCCTGCGAATCCGCAAATTTTTCCCTCGCGTCCACGGCTATCATCTCGTCGATAGATTTTAGATTTATCGCCTCGATCATCATAAAAAGCATCACGCCAAGCACGAATCCGCCGTCGCTGCTAATGCTTAGCATCGAGCGCGCCTGCGAGAGGATCCTAAAAAATCTCTCGTATAAAAGCAGCGAGTATTTCGGACTCTGCGCAAGAAAATTCGCCTTGAGATTTGCCGTTATCTCGTCTATCACCATCTCGGCGTCGTAGCTCTCCAGCTGCGCTACAGCCGCGCTAACGGCCGATTTGTCGCCGCTCATAACAAGCGCCAAGATCTCCTCTATGCGCTGCGGATCAAGTAGTCCAAGCATCTGCGCGACGGCGCTTTGCGTGAGCTCGCCCTTGGCGTAGATGATGGCCTGATCTAGCAGCGTGAGAGTGTCGCGCAGCGAGCCCGCGCCGCTGCGAGCGAGTATCTCGAGAGCCTCTTTCTCGTGCGGGACGTTTTCGCGGTTTAGGATAAAGTCAAGATGCGCGACCACGTCCGGGCGCGAGATCTGGCGAAATCTAAAATGCTGCGTGCGCGATAGCACGGTGGCCGGGAGCTTGAGCGGATCGGTCGTAGCCAGGATAAATTTGACGTAGGGCGGCGGCTCCTCGAGCGTCTTTAGCAGCGCGTTAAACGCGGGCGTGGAGAGCATGTGCACCTCGTCGATGATGAAAATCTTA
Source organism: uncultured Campylobacter sp. (assembly GCA_963527315.1). Taxonomy (GTDB): domain Bacteria; phylum Campylobacterota; class Campylobacteria; order Campylobacterales; family Campylobacteraceae; genus Campylobacter_A. The sequence continues at coordinate 42,286 of CAURQE010000008.1, read as the reverse complement.
AAGCGAGCGATCGCTGGAGCGTACTTGGTCTGCTCGATGAGCCCCTTTATATCGTCGATACCGCGGTGGCTGGCAGCATCCATCTCGATGATATCGATGTGGCGGCCTTCGTTTGCGGCGATGCAGTTGGCGCACTGCTCGCAGGGCCGGCTGGTCGGACCGTGATCGCAAACCAGCGCCTTTGAAAATATCCTCGCACTTGATGTCTTGCCACTACCGCGAAGCCCCGAAAAAAGGTAGGCATGAGTGAGGTGGCTCTCGTCCAGAGCGTGCGTGAGGCTGGTGCTGACGGCCTCCTGGCCTACGAGCTCGCTAAAATTTCGCGGTCTATATCTAAGCGCTAATGCTTGCAACACGGATTTTTCCTTAAATTTAAGATGTGATATTCTACTTTTTTTTGGATAAAAATTTAATATATTACGGCTCGGCGCGTCGCGAGGCGGGATAAATTTCGGCGAGGAAATTTGCCTGAAAGCGCGAATCCGCCGCATGCGGGTACTCGGCGGGCAAATTTGACGTGCGTACTGCTTGGCTCCTACAAAACTGCAGCAAATTTGACGCAAAAAAGCCTAGTCCAAACGCTGTCAAATTTAGTCGCGGATATTTTGGTAATTTGGCGATTTTTGCTATAATCGCGCGAAAATGAAATTCAAAAAAAGGTAGAAAATGAGAAAAGTTATATTATGCGCGGTTGTTTTGGTATTTGGACTATTGGCTGCCGGTTGCGAGAGGAACGACTACCAGCACCCGATGTACCGCTCCACTAAAAATAAATAACCTAAAATTTGGCGGTTACTCGCCGCCTTAAAATTTCACCATTCGCAGGCTTCTTTCATCTTATAAGATATGGGCACGGATAAAATTTAACGCATTAAAGTAGAAAATAAAAAGCGGCAAAATTTAGCAAACGAAGTGGATCAAATTTGAGATAAATTTAATTTACTCAAATTTGATCCCGGTGCCGCGCCTTAAATTTACCGCTCTAAACAAATGCGACCAAAAGGCTCAAATTTGACTACAAATCGCCAAACAGCGCCTTTAGATCCTTCGCGTTTTCGTCTTTGCTCTCGCCTCTAGCGCCCAGCTCGTTTAGCTCGATCTCATGGCCTGTTAGCATGCTAGCTAGCCTGATATTTATACCGCTTTTGCCGATAGCTTTGCTCTTTTGCTCGGTTACTAGGCTCACGACGGCTTTGTTATTTTCGCCGATTTTAACCGAGCTGATGATCGCGGGCGCCATCGCTCGCGTGATGAGGATCGCAGGCTCGGCCGAATACTCGATCGCGTCGATATTTTCGCCGTTTAGCTCCTTTGTGACGGCGTTTATGCGCACGCCTTTGGTGCCCACTGTCGCGCCCACTGGATCGACGTTAGGCGAGGTGGCTACGAGCGCTACTTTAGCTCGTTCGCCCGGGATTCTAGCGCTTGCGGCGATCATCACGAGGCCGTCTTTGATCTCTGGCACTTCGGCTTTTAGCAGAGCTTCGAGGAACTTTGGCGACGTGCGGCTTAGCTCGACCTTGATACCCATAGATTTGTCGATATAGACGCTTTTTATGACGGCTTTTACGACGTCGCCCGGTTTAAATTTCTCGCCTTTTATGCGGTTTTTGCGCGGCATCACGGCTCGCAGCTCGTCTATCTCGATGAAGGTATTTTCCTCACTGTCCACGCGCGTGACGGAGCCAAAAACCATGTGCCCGACCATGTCTTGATACTTTTGGAAGATTTTTTCCTCCATCAGGCGCTGGATGTGGTACTCAAGCTCCTTGTGAAGCGTCTGCGCGGCGGTGCGGCCGAGGTTATCGGTAGATAGCTCGTATGTTAGCTCGTCGCCGATCTCTACGCCGGAGTCTACTTTTTTGGCTTCGCTTACGCCGAGATAATGCTCGTTATCCTCAGCCAAGCGCTCGTCGCCATCCTCTACGACGGTGATTTTTTGATACAGATGAAGGGTCTTGGTCGCATTATCTATAACCGCGTCGTATTCGTAGTTTTCTCCGTAAATTTTCTTTGCGGTGTTGATAATGGCTCTTATGACGCGCTCTTTTACATCTTCGATTTCGAGCCCTTTTTCGTTTGCGATAGATTCTATGATATCCGCTATTTTTTCCATATTATTTTTGCTCCGTTATTTAAATTTGGGGGAATTTTTGAGTTAGAGGGGTATTATACAAACTTTATACTTTTAAGAAGTTTAATGCGTTTTTTAAGATGAATTTGCTATATTCACAGATTAAATTAAAGATTTCAAAGGATTAAAAATGGAGCTAAAACTCGCTAGAACGCAACTTGACGCCAAACCAAAAACGATCTCTCTTGAAAAAATCGAAGCGGCATTTGCTAAAGATCCGCAACAAATTTTCTATTTCGACAGAGAAAACAGCCACAAACAACTCATCGCTTTGGTCGAATTTTTCGAGGAAAAAGGCCTTAGCGTCTATCACCGCACCGTTCGCTACGGCCTAGACGAAAACGACTACATGTACGAAGTGCATATTTTATAAGGCGAGTTTTGAGCAAAAAGGTATTTATCCAAACGCTAGGATGCGCTATGAACGTCCGCGACAGCGAGCATATCGTCGCCGAACTAAAAGAAAAGGAAAACTACGATCTAACGGACGATATCTCCGAGGCCGACCTCATCCTCATCAACACCTGCTCGGTGCGCGAAAAGCCCGTACATAAGCTTTTTAGCGAGGTCGGCGGCTTTGAAAAAGTAAAAAAAGCAGGCGCTAAAATCGGCGTTTGCGGCTGCACGGCAAGCCATCTGGGAAGCGAAATTTTTAAGCGGGCGCCTTACGTGGATTTCGTCCTGGGCGCGCGAAACGTCAGTAAAATTTCAGCCGCGGTTAAGACGCCTAAATTTATCAGCACCGACATAAATCACGACGAGAGCGAGTATGCATTCGGCGAATTTCGCGGCTCGCCGTATAAAAGCCATATAAATATCTCGATCGGCTGCGATAAAAAATGCACCTACTGCATCGTCCCGCACACCAGAGGCGACGAGATCTCGATCCCGGCAAATTTGATCCTGCGCGAAGTAAAAAAAGCCGCCGAGGGCGGAGCAAAGGAAATTTTCTTGCTCGGGCAAAACGTAAACAACTACGGTAAGAGATTTTCAGGCGCGCACGAGAAGATAGATTTTAGCGACCTGCTCGTAAAGATCAGCGAGATAGAGGGGGTCGAGCGCATACGATTTACTAGCCCGCATCCGCTTCATATGGACGATAAATTTTTAGAAATCTTTAGTCAAAATCCCAAAATTTGCAAATCCATGCACATGCCGCTTCAAAGCGGAAACACCAAAGTCCTACGCGAGATGAAGCGCGGTTATACCAAAGAGTGGTTTTTAGACCGAGCAGCTAGACTGCGCGCGATGTGCCCTGAGGTTAGCATCTCAACCGACATTATCGTGGCGTTTCCAGGCGAGAGCGAAGAGGAGTTTGAGGACACGATGGACATGCTAGAAAAGGTGCGTTTCGAGCAAATTTTTAGCTTTAAGTATTCGCCTCGCCCGATGACTAAGGCGGCGGAATTTACCAATCAAATCCCAGACGCCGTCGCAAGCGCTCGCCTAACCCGCCTACAAAGCCGCCACAACGAGATTTTAGACGAAATCGTCGCGGCGCAAAAAGGCAAAATTTTCGACGTATATTTCGAGGAGCTTCGCGCCAACGGCGGCGTCGCCGGCAGGAGCTTTAATAACTTCCTCGTTCAAGTCGCAGGCAGCGAAGAGCTGCTGGGAAAGACGCTAAAAGTGCGCGTGAACGACCCAAAGAGAATGGTGCTTTACGGTGAGCTCGTGGGCTAAATTTAAACGAAGCGTTTTTATAAATTTAGCCCCGCGCATTATATATTTTTTTATTTGGATTATATTTCTAACCTGCAAAAAAAGCTTTTCTAAGACAAATTTGACGAACGAGCCCTGCGTCGTACTGTTTTGGCACGGCAGACTGGCGCTAATGAGCTTTGCCTACGTACACTGGTGGAAAAACGGCCAAAACCCGCAAAGACGCGCCAAAGTCATGATAAGCGACCACAAAGACGGCGAGATCATCGCGCGCGTGATTTCGTTTTTCGGTATCGGCGCCATCAGAGGCAGTAGCTCAAAAGGCGCGGTAAAGGCCCTCGCGCAAAGCTTTAGAGAGCTAAAAAGCGGTGCCGACGTCATCATCACCCCGGACGGTCCGCGCGGCCCCTATCACAGCGTCGCCGACGGCGCGGTCGTCATCGCGCAAAAGCAAAATGCGCAAATACAAATTTTAAACTACGAAGCAAGTAAATTTTGGCAGCTAAAAAGCTGGGATAAAATGATAATCCCAAAGCCTTTTAGCGAGATTTCTTACACGCTCTCGCCGCCTTTTAGCGTGACGGACATGGCGCTAGAAGACGCAAGAGAGCTAATAAAAAAGGAGATGGAAAAATGAGCTCAAAGACCGTGGTTTTATCTATCGGAGCGCTTTTGGCGGCCGCTTTTATCTCGTTTATCACTCTTAGTCCGTCTTATAAAAACGCGCTTGGAGCCAAATTTTACTACGAAACGGGCGATTATGAAACCGCCTATAAACTTTCTAGCTCCGCTTATCACAAAGACGTCTACAACAAACTAGCCCACACCGTGATGGTACAAAGCGAAATCTCGCAAAAATACGCCCTCTACATCGCCCGCTCAAACGGCTACCTAGAAAATATCCAAAAAATCAGCAAATCAGGCAAAATAAGCAAAGCCAATCTGGATAAAATCCGCATGATGTGCGATATCGCCGTGAGCGACTATAAAGAGCTAAAGCCGTCGAATTTGGTTGATGCGGATCTGCAAGAAGAAGCAATGCGGATAAGAGATAAATTTTTAACCTTGCAAACGGAGCTATTTTAATTATATTTAATAACATTTTAGATATGATAAAAAATCGTAAATTTTAGGAGAGAGCTTGTCACTGCGCAGTTTTTTTAGCGTCTTATATCTTAGCGTCGTTATCGAGTCCAAGAAGTGCCTATTTTACGGCGAAGCGTATAAGGGTTCAAAACCGCTAAAAACAGTAAAAGCGGAGTTTGATAACGACGATACCGGTGCGGTGTCGGCAAGGGCAAAAGAGTATCTAAAAAATCTGCAAAAAGAATATAAATGGGTTTATGTTTCGCTCTTTTTTGATGCCTTATCTCAAGGCGCGGTCGGTCCTAAAAATATGAGCGCTCTTGAAAAAACGGGCATAGATCCAAAGGAGCTAACTTTCATAAATCCGGCGCCTGGCTGGATATTTTACGTAAAAACGCAGGACGTAAAAAAGGCTGAAAATTTATTCGGCGATACGGACGTGAGTCTGCTTTATTCTCCTTTAGCTCTCATTCACGATAGGATCCTTAGCCAAAATTTGGTAGGCAAAAACGCGCTTTACGTATATGCGCACCGCGAAATTTGCGCCATTTGCATCGTTCATAAAAATATTTCCAAATTTGCCGCCGTCTGCAAACTAGAAGAGTCAAGCGAAGAAACGGCGTTTGATAAGGTTCGAAGCAGCGAAATAGACGATTTTATCGAGAGCGTAGATGAAGACTTTGCTAATTTTGACGGCGTCGAAAGTCTAGACGAGCTGCTAAAATTAGACGGCTCGGCAGATGAGTTTGAGGATCTAGGGTATGATATAAACATGCCCGCATCCACGGACGTAGCGACCTCTGTGTCGATATTTGGCCGAGATATGAGTATGTACGGCTATATTTCGCTAGCGCTTAAAGAATTTTACACAAATCCGCTATATGAAAGCGATTTTATCGAAGACGTCGTGATTTTTGACGCTACGGAGAGGACGAGCGCTACGTTTTTACACTATTTGCAAAACGAACTTTTGGTTAAAACCGAGGTCTATCCCGTCGATACGCAAAAAATAATGACGGAACTAATGATAAAAGAGTTGAAAAATGACTAGTTACAGCTTTATAAAGCCTCAAAAAAAGCCTATTTTAAATCTTTTTAATAAAATTTGGATATTTTTGATAATCTCGGTTGTATTGATTTTTGCGGCGGTAAATTTTGCTATTGCTTTTAAAAATCAAACGTTACAAAACGAAACGCAAACGCTAAAGCAAAATATAGAGCAAACAAAACAGCGCATCAATCAAGCAGACGAATTAGCCGAGCTTTTAAAGCAAAGGCGTGACGTTGCAGCTCAGATAGCCTCGTCAAACGCACTTTTAAAGCAAAGCGTGCGAAATCTACTAGACTTAGTTCCTCAAAGTGTAACTTTAGAAGAAATTTCTATGGACGAAAATTCGCTCGTCGTAAAAGGAACTACGCCTAGCCGAGATGTTTTTAATATGCTGCTGGCTACGCCGTTAAAATCGATTTTTAGCACGTCAAACACCTCTTTTTACCAGCTGCCTAACGGCTGGTTAAATTTCATCAGTACAAACAAAACCGATAACTCCGAGGGTCAAAATGAGCAAAGATAGAAGTTTGCAAAATATAGATGTTACTAAACTACTCATATATATACTCGTCTTTATTAGCGCTTGCCTCATTATGATTTTTGGTTTTTTGGTTCCAAATATCCAAGAATACAAGCGGATAAAATACGATAACCGAGTACAAAGCGCCGCCTCAACGCAGATAAATCAGGTTTATAACGGCAAGCAAGAGGCGCTAGACAAACTAAAATCGGATAACAAAGCGGCGCTGGATGCTTTTGAAAATAAATTTGACGAGGGTAAATTCGTAACATTCGTATCGCAGTATCTAGACTCGGTAGTGTCTAAAAATAGCAATATATCTCAAAGCGAGCCGTTTTTGATAAACGAGCTAAAGATAACCGCGACGATAAAAACTCCGTCCAGACTTTACGACTTTATAGACGCATTACGGAGCTATGAAAACGTCGTCAAAATCGACTTTCCTATCGAAATGCAAAAAGACGGCGACAAGATAAGCGCGGCATTTAACGTCAAAATCTACGGCTTAAGATAAATCAAACCCGACTTTATTATTTCTCGCTAAAATCTCTTTAAAATATTTAGAGCAAGGATAAAAAATGATTAAATTTAATAATGCCACCATCGCCTTGGCGACTGCGATTTTAAGGGATTATCTTAACGGAACGGCAAATTTTTTCGCCTCTAGAAAAGCTGCAAAATCGGAGCTAACGAAACTCACGCCGACAGATTTTAAAAACGTGCGCGCAAATTTGCTAAATTTAGGCTTTAAGAGCGAGTTTATCGACGAAAATGCCGCCGAGCTATCAGAAATCCTGCGCGGTATCCTAACTGCCGAGCACCCCAAGCTGCCAAAAGACCACCCTATCGCCACCTACATCGACGAAAACGACGCCGCGCGCGAGCTAATCGCAAAGGCAAAAGAGCTGCTAAAAAAGAAATTTATCAAAAACGAGTGGCTTGAAATTTACGACAAACTAGGCTGCTTTAACAGGACGCACTTTGCCAGAAAACAGCATCAACTCTACTCGATGCTCGAAAACAAGGGCTTTGACCGCCCATCGCGCTTTATGTGGAGCTTTGATAACAAGGTCCGCGACGGTATCGCCGCAGCGCGCGAGCTGCTAGAGTACGGCAAAGCTGACGAGTTTATCGCGGCGCAGCACGAGATCTACGAAAATCTACTCGATCTGCTCGCACGCGAGGAGGCGGCGCTCTATCCGACGTCGCTGGAGATGATCAGCGAAGATGAGTTTCGCGCGATGAGACGAGGAGATGACGAGATCGGGTATTTTCTCATCGAAAAGCCGAGCGAATTTTATCCGTTAAATTTATACTCCGGCGGCGACTCGAAGTCAAATTTAAAGGACTCAAATTTGCAAAGCGAATCAAATTTAAGCGCGGTAAATTTGCAAAACGGCGACCTAAACGAAGCGGTTTTAAATCCGAATTTCCTAAAAGAGTTGTCAAATTTGATGAGCAAATACGGACTAAATCCAAACGCTAGCAGCGATAAAAATGCCGTTTTTGACGTCGCTACGGGCAAGCTCACGCTAGAGCAAATCAACCTCATTTATAAGCACATGCCAGTCGATCTCTCCTTCGTCGATGAAAACGAGATCGTGAAATTTTACACCGACACCAAGCACCGCGTATTTCCGCGAAGCGCGGGCGTAATCGGGCGCGACGTGAAAAACTGCCACCCGCGCGAAAGCGTAGCTAGCGTGCTGGAGATCATCGACGCCTTTCGCAAAGGCGAGCGCGACGAGATCGACTTTTGGCTGGAGCTTCACGGCAAATTTATCTACATCTACTACGCTGCCGTGCGCGACGAAAACGGCGTATTTAAGGGGGTGCTAGAGATGATGCAAGACGTCACGCGCATCCGCAGCCTAGAGGGCAAACGCACGCTGGTGACATGGGACGATCTAAAGAAAAAGTACGGGGAGTGATGATAACTGCTTGTAAAATTTGATTAAGACCACCTGGCCTTTTATCGCCGAATTCTAATTTCGGGCGTAAATTTATCGGAGATTTAGGGTACTTGCCCTTTTTGCATATTTACGCCTACGCTTTTTGCACGACAATTCAAGCTATGTTTGCGGATACCGATATTTTCGTAAGCGGTATTTAAGGATTTTAGAACGGCATATTTAGTACCAACCCGCCTAATGAAAATATCGCTGCTGCATTAAAACTACCGGCCGTAAAAATTTAAATTTACGCGCTAAACCGAATTTTAAGCCGCCTTTTTAAGATAGCGGCGATATCTCGTTTCGTAAGATGTTTGAGCCGGCCGTCTAGCGCCGTTAAATCCAAAGCTACCGCAAAGAAAGCGTTAGCGTCTTTTTTAAGATTCAAGTATCTTTTATCGCAGGTTCGCGCCCAAAACGTAGGCGTCTAAAAAGCTCCTCAAATAGCGCAAGATCAGCACCCTCGGCAAATAAAAATCCGCGGTTTATCGGGCGATATCTCGTTTCGTAAGATGTTTGAGCCGGCCGTCTAGCGCCGTTAAATCCAAAGCTACCGCAAAGAAAGCGTTAGCGTATTTAAAAAATCAACAGGTTTGCACCCAAAACGTAGACGTCTAAAAAAGCTCCTCAAATAGCGCAAGATCCGCTCCCACGGCAAATAAAAATCCGCGGTTTATCGGCGGGATTTTTAAGGTGCGGCACGCTTCTTTAAATTTCTTGTCCATCGCGGCTTTGATATATGGCGTCACAAAAATAAAATTTTCGCCCGCACCCACGGCCACCTTGCCACCTAGCACGCAGTCCGCGCCGTTTTCTAGGCAGCGAGCGCATTCGTTTCGTTGCGCCGAGCTTAGCACGAGTCCTAGCCGCTTGCATGCCTGATCGACGCCACGAAGCTCGTTTGTGCCTAGTTTTACGAGGTAAATTTTAGGCGCGGGATTAGAAATTTCAGGAGCTAAATTTAACGCATCGGCCGCCAAAAACTCAAAGCTTTTTTTTACGCCGCTAAAGTATTCGTCCAAAAACGGCTCGCTAAATTTCGCGCGAACGCGACCGCGTTTAAACCGGTCCATTAAATTCGTCTCGTCGGTGAAGTATTTTAGGTTTCGCTCACGCAAAAACCGCTCCAGCTCGCACTTTCGCACGCCTAAAAGCGGACGAGCGATCGCGTAGTCATCGCGGGCTTCGAGCTCTTGCATCCCTAGTAGCTCGCTAAGCCCCGCGCCGCGCCCAAGCTGCATCAAAAACCACTCGAATCTATCATCAAACTGATGCGCCAAGATCAAATTTTCATATCCCCGCTCGCGGCAAATTTGGCCGAAAAACTCGTATCTGGCCGCGCGCGCCTCGTGCTCGAAATTTGACTCGCCAAGACGCACGCTTTTTACGTAGATTTGTTTGTTAAATTTAGCCGCCAGATCTAGCGCCGAGGCGACCTCGTCTTTGCTCTGCGCGCGGACGTTATAATCCACGATCGCAAGGTCAAATTTCACGCCCGCCTCGTCCAAAAGGTAAAAAAGCGCCGTGCTATCGACGCCGTGCGAAAATGCAAGCAGATTTCGCCCCGATTTTAGCTTGCGTAAAACGGGCGCGCTTAGCATTTTAGGCCTTCGCCGTGATCTTGCCTAGCGCTTGGCTGCCCGCTACCTGCGTGATCTCGCACCAGTAGCGACCGCCGGTTTCTAGCTGCTCCACGTCGCTTTCGTTGATCAAAATTTCGCCGTCGATATCCTTGTCCCAAAGCGCCTTTTTCGCAGCGTAAAACATCTCGCCCTCGCTGCTTTCGCCCTCTAGCGAAACGATAAATTTTTGCCCTAGCTCCTGCGCAAAGCTAGCCTCGATCGCAGCTCGAGTGATATTTTCGATCTTGCTTAGGCGCTTTGAGATGATTTTGGCGGGTACCTGCTCCATCTCATACGAGAGCGTGTCTTCTTCTTTGGAGTAGGCAAACGCCGAAACGCGGTCAAATTTAAACTCCTGCAAAAACGCGTAAAGCTCGTCAAATTCGGCTTCGCCCTCGCCAGGGTGTCCGACGATGACGCCCGTTCGCAAAAATGCACTCGGCGCGCTTTTCATCAAATTTAAAAGCTCTTTGATTCGCGCCGCGCCGCCTCCGCGCCTCATGATTTTTAGCATCTTGTCACTTGCGTGCTGGATCGGCATGTCAAAGTAGTTCACAAACACGGGTGAGGCGATGATGCGCTCAATTAGCGCGTTTGAGGTCGTGCTAGGATAGAGATAGAGTATGCGCGCGGTTTTGACGCCTTCGATCTTCTCGACCGCGTCGATGAGCGAGATGAGTCCGTCGCTAACCGCGTGATCGCGCATATACGAGCTGCTGTCTTGCGAGAGGAAGCTAAAGTCGTAGTAGCCCTTTTTTACGAGTTTTTGCACTTCGTCTACGATGTTTTCGAGCGAGCGGGATTTTAGCTTGCCCTTAAATGTCGGGATCGCGCAGAAGCTGCATTTTTGATTACAGCCTTCTGAAATTTTGATGTAGGCGTGGTAGTTTGAGCCCGTTATTACGCGCTCTTCGCTTGCTTGCAGGTAGGTATCGGGACTAAATAAATTTTGCTTTTTTAGGATGATTTCATCGATCTTGTCGTAGTCTCCGACGCCGGTAAATAGATCGACCTCCGGTAGCTCCTTCATCAGCTCCTCGCGGTATCGCTGCATGAGGCAGCCAGTGACTACAAGCAGGGAGTCTTTTTTACGCGCTTCGTGCATATCCAGGATCGCGCGGATACTCTCTTCTTTGGCCGAGTTTATAAAGCCGCAGGTATTTACGATGATGACGTCGGCGCTAGCGACGTCGGACGTGATCTCGTAGTTTGAGAGGCGTCCGAGCATGATTTCAGAATCCACCAGATTTTTGTTACAGCCTAATGATACTAAGTGAAGCTTACCCATCTTATACCCACAGATTGTCTATTAGACGCGTTTTGCTCACGTACGCGGCGACTAGGATGATGGTGTTGCTCGGCTCTATTAGCGAGATTTCGTTTAAATTTCTATCCACGATCGCGACGTAGTCGACGTTTAGCGGCTCTAGGGTTTGCAGCATCTCGCCTTTTATCGTTTGTGCGTTTAGTTCGCCTGCCGCGATCAAATTTGAGGCTTTTTTAAGCGAATGCGAAAGCTTAAGCGCCTCTAGCTTTTGCCCCTCGTCTAGGTAGGCGTTTCGCGAGCTAAGCGCCAGTCCGTCGCGCGCGCGAACGATTTCGCAAGGCACGATCTCTAAATTTAAAAAACAAGTCTTTACGAAATTACTCACGATGAGCAGCTGCTGCGCGTCCTTTTTGCCCATATAGACGCGCTTTGCGTTTGTTAGATTAAAGAGCTTGTTTAGCACGCGAAGCACGCCGTCAAAGTGTCCGGGGCGAGTCTTGCCCTCGAGCACGCTTGCTAAATTTTCAGGCGCACTGATTAACGGCTCGGTATCAAAATATAACTCCCTAGCCTCAGGCGCAAACATCGCATGCACGCCCAGCTCCTCGCAAATTTTAGCGTCGTTTTGTTCGTTTTTCGGATAGTCCTCAAAGTCCTCGCCGACTAAAAACTGCGTCGGGTTTACAAAAGTCGAAACGATCGCGGTTTTGTTCTCCGCTACGCACTTTTCTATGAGGCTAGCGTGTCCGTCGTGAAGTGCGCCCATAGTGGGTACGAAGCCTATATCTTCGGGATTTGCCGCGACGAAATCTCGCAGCTGTTCTGCTGTTCTTAAAATTTGCATTTTCTCTTCTTTAAAATTATAGAAATATAAGACTAAAGATTATATCAAAAAAAACTAAAGGTATAAATTAAGTCTAAGAAGCAATCTGTTTAGCGAGTATTAATCAATAAATAATAAAATTCTTCTCACGAGCTTTAGCTCCAAAATAACAAAAAAGGAACAAAAATGGCTACTCAAGAGATAAATTTGGAGTCTTTAAAAAAAGATATCGACTCTTTAAAAACAGACTTAAAAGACATTGTAAAGTCCATTAAAGACGCAGGTACACAACGCGCAGAATCTACTAAAGACAAAATCCTAGATCAACTAAATAGCGACGAAATTAAAAAATATATAGACGATCTAAGACTAAAAGGTAAAGACGGTATAGAAAACGTAAACGACGCAATAAAGCAAGACCCGATAAAAAGCATTGCTATCGCTGCAGGCGTTGGATTTTTAGCCGCTTGGTTGCTAAAAAAATAATGGCCGGCATATCTGAATTTATAGTTTCGGTAGTAGAGCTCTTAGACGCTCAAGCCGACGACATTAGGTGCTCTTTTTTAAGGAGCGCCAATTCGGTTTTATTAAATACGATAACTAGCGTAATCTGCATTATAGGTTTGGTATTTTTCTTACTGGGGCTACACACGCTCCTTGAAAAAACTATCGGAGAAATTTGGGCGTATTTTGCCTGCTCTGCTGTAGCTTTTTTATCTTCGATTATCGTATACAAGGTATTCCGTGCAAAGTGATATAACAAAAGAAAAGCTAAGAACAGTGGTATCGATGCTAGAGAACAAAAACACAGATAAAAAAAAGCTAAAACTCGAAGAGGCTAAACTAAATTTATTACTAAATGACCCACTACCAAACTTTCCAACAGAGCTCAACCTAATCAATAGAGGCAATATTAAGCAAGCCTTGATATCCATAATAGATAAACATTTCATAATACCTACTCTAAATAAAATTTTATAAACAACCTTAATCCAAATATGTTATAATCACGCCAAAAAGCACAAAAAAGGTCTTAAATTTTGGATAATTACGAATACACGGAACTCCTAAAAACACTAAACACAAAAGTAGAAAATATCGCTGGCGTCGTAAAGCCCGAGAGCATCAAAGCTCGCCTAAAAGAGATCGAAGAGATGGAAAACGATCAAAATTTCTGGCAAGACATCGCAAAAGCGGGCGCAATCGGCAAGGAAAAAACTAAAATTTCAAATATCTTAAATAACTTCCTAAACGCTAAAAGCGCCGTAGACGACGCAAAGGATCTATACGAGCTGGCAAACTCTGAAAACGACGAAGAGACGATAAATTCGCTCTTTGCCGAGGCTGGTGAGCTAGAGGACAAGATCGTAAATTTAGAGATTTCTATGCTACTTAGCGGCGAGGATGACGGCAAAAACGCCATCGTCACTATCCATCCCGGCGCGGGCGGCACGGAGAGTAACGACTGGGCGAGCATGCTATACCGCATGTATCTGCGCTTTTGCGAGCGCGAGGGCTTTAAGGTCGAAACCCTGGACTTCCAAGAGGGCGAAGAAGCGGGGCTAAAAGACGTGAGTTTTATCGTTAAAGGCGTAAACGCCTACGGCTATCTAAAGGCCGAAAACGGTATCCACCGCTTAGTACGAACCAGCCCGTTTGATAGTGCGGGTCGCCGACACACGAGTTTTACTAGCGTGATGGTAAGCCCGGAGATTGATGATGACATCGAGATAGAAATCGACGAAAAAGACCTAAAAATCGATACCTACCGCGCAGGCGGAGCGGGCGGTCAGCACGTAAATAAAACCGAGTCCGCCGTACGCATCACTCACGCACCCACTGGCATCGTCGTGCAGTGTCAAAACGACCGCAGCCAGCACAAAAACAAAGCCACCGCGATGAAAATGCTAAAATCGCGCCTTTACGAGCTAGAGCTAATGAAACAGCAAGAAGCCGCCGGCAGTATCGAAAAAAGCGAGATCGGCTGGGGTCATCAGATCCGCTCATACGTGCTTTTTCCGTATCAGCAGGTCAAAGACAACCGCAGCGGAGAGGCGTATAGCCAAACCGACGCGATACTAGACGGCGATATAAAAAAGCTCATCGAGGGCGTTTTGGTAAGCCAAAAAAGCATAAACTAGAAAGGAAAAATATGGAAATTTCAGCTCTTTTAAACCAACTAGGCTATAACGAAAATGACGCGACCGCCGCGCAGGTTAAGCGCATCCTAAACAACTGCGACGGGTTAAATTTAAGCAGCATTATCACGCTAAACGACCACCTAAAACCGCTTGGCGGCTTTGTAGCGATGAGCGGCAGCGAGGACGTGTTTAAGATAAAAAACGCAGGCAAAACGCCGGGCGCGCTAAACGTGATCGAAAACTGGGCTGAAAAAAATAAGATAAACATAAAAAAAGTAAATGAAACTACTCACTACATACTAGGAAAAAATATATGAAAAACTACGATATCATAGTCATCGGCTTTGGCAAGGCAGGTAAAACTCTCGCCGTAAAAGCCGCAAATTTAGGCAAAAAGGTCGCCGTGATCGAAAAATCGGCGCAGATGTACGGCGGAACGTGCATAAACGTCGGCTGCATCCCGACAAAAAAGCTAGTAAATTTAAGCAAAGAAGCGCAATACGTAAATAACAACGTCGCGGGCGAATACTTCACGCTAAGTATCGAGAAAAAAGATGCTCTCGTCTCCGCGCTTAGAGCTAAAAATTTCGCTATGCTCGACGGCAACGCAAACGTCGACGTGATAAACGGCATGGCTAAATTTATAGATAAAAATAGCGTCGAAGTCGCGGCTGTTGACGGCTCAAAAAGCGTACTTACCGCGCCTACTATCGTTATAAATACGGGCTCGATTAACGAAAAACCAAGCTTTGAGGTTAGCTCAAATTCTGCTTACGACAGCACGGGGATTTTAAACCTAAAAACGCTTCCAAAGCACCTAGTAGTCGTGGGCGGCGGATACATCGGGCTTGAGTTTGCCTCGATGTTTGCCGAATTCGGCTCAAAAGTTACCATCGTAGCTCGCTCTGGCGTACTAAAAAACGAGGACGATGACGTAAAGCAGAGCGTAAAAACGCTGCTTGAAACGCAAGGCGTCGAGATTTTAGAGGGTTGCGAAGTTAAAAATTTAAAAGATTGCGCGCTAATTTTTACCCAAAACGGCGAGACGAAATGCCTTGAAGCGGACGCGTTTTTACTAGCGACCGGACGAGTAGCGGCGAGTGCGGAGCTAAATTTAAGCGCGGCCGGCGTACAAACGGACGCCAAAGGAAACGTGCTCGTAAACGAGTTTTTGCAAACCGCCCAGCCGCATATCTATGCGGTAGGCGACGTTCGCGGCGGCGAGCTTTTCACATACACGAGCCTAGATGATTTTCGCATCGTCTTTGACAAGCTTTTTGGCGCGGGCAAACGTAGCACGCTAAACCGCTCGCCTCACGCCAGCACGCTTTTTACCGAGACTCCGCTAGCTAGTATAGGGCTAAGCGAGAAACGAGCGGCGGCGCAAAATTTAGACTTTAAGGTTCTAAAACTAGCGCTAGCTGCAGTCCCGGGCGCAAAGGTAGTCGGCAACGAAACGGGATTTTTAAAAGCGATTGTGGACGCAAAAAGCGGCAAAATTTTGGGCGCGGCGTTTCACTGCGTTTATGCAAACGAGCTTATCAACGAGATCGCCATCGCAATGGCTTTAGGCGCAGGCGCTGCTTTTTTCAAAAATCAGATTTTCACCCATCCTAGCATCAGCGAAGCATTAAATGATTTGTTTGGACAATTTCAATAAATACAAAGGATAGAAAATGAAAAATTTACTTCTTGCCTTTATCGGGCTTTTGTTCGTGGGGTGCGCAGCCTCAAGCGGCGGCGGAGCAGCGAGCGATAACGCTGATTACGACTTTAACAAACGAGCTATCGATATACTAAAGCCAAAATGCGAAAAGGGTAACTACTCGGCTTGCAACGATCTAGCCATCAGCTATCAAAATCTAAAAGACCATAAAACGGCGCAAAAATACTACGATAACGCATGCCAAAACAACTATCAGCTAGCTTGCACCAACCTAGCCAATATGTATCAATCAGGCCTTGGCGTAGACAGGGATAAAAATAAAGCTTTGGAGATCTTTAACTCCTCTTGCACGAACGGAGGGGCGATATCTTGCTACTATTTAGGCGACTTTTACCGCTCCGGCGACGAGGGCAAAGAGCCTGACTACGTCGCGGCCATGGGCGCATACGAAAGAGGCTGCAAGCTAGGAGACATCCCGTCATGCACGAACACCGGAGTACTATACGAAAACGGCCTAGGCGTAGCGCAGGACGAGTCAAAAGCCAGAAACATCTACCGCTCGGCGTGCTTTAGCGGAGATTCGTCCGCATGCGATAATCTAAAAAGAATGGGTAGAAAACGCTAATTCTAGGTCAAATTTAACGCCTTTAAATTCGGCATTAAATTTACTACGGCGAGTCAAATTTGACTCGCCTTTTTTAAAATCAATCAAGTCAAATTTAACTTCAAATTTACTCGCCAAAAACTACGTAAAAACCAAAAAATATCCGCTAAATTTAACGCCGCGCGCTCATAAATTTAACTCCGCAAATTTGCCTTTTGCGATATGCGGTAAATTTTACTAGCTTAGCTAAAGCCGCGTAAATTCCAGCACATTTAAAGCAACAATCCTTTGCTGCAAATAACAAAAAGAAACAACGCTAGATTTGAGTAAATTTATAAAAAGTAGAAAACGGGGGCTCAAATTTAAACCCCCCTTCAGAAGTGCAGATTTAGAATAAAAATTAAAATTTATAAGAGACGTTAACCTTAAAGTTTCTGCCCGGCTCCCAGTCGATCGCGTTCGCATCGCCCGTATATTCGGCTATTCTTTGAGAGTGCGAGACATAGGCTTTGTTAAATACGTTATAAACGCCGGCGTTTATCTCAAGCCCCTTAAATTTACCGCTGCTTGGCGCATAAGTGAGATAGACGTCGCTCACGGCGTAGCTCGGGATATGCACTGCCGTGTCGTTGCCAGCACTCGTCGTGTCTTTCGAGGCAAAATAAATAAGATTATAACCCACAAGCGTGTCGATAGCGTTTATCGAATACTCGGCGTTAAAGGTGTATTTGTCGCCTTGGTCGCGGTAGCCGATGATATTTGACGTATAGTAGCCGCCGCTGCCGTTTCTCACGCGGTCTTTATATCTTACTTTTTGATGAGTATAGCTAGCGCCTAAGCTTAGCGCATCGAGATTCAACCTCGCCAAAAGCTCTACGCCGTCGATATCCGCGCCGCCTGCGTTGATCCTATAAAGCACCGGATTTATACGCCCGCCTGCTGCGTTGTTATCTACGATTAGATTTTTGTATTTGGTTTTAAAGTATTTAGCTACGAAGCTAACATGTCCCGTTTCGCTAAACTCGCCCTTGTAGCGTCCACCGATCTCGTAGCTATCGCCCGTAGTAGCCTTTAGATCAGGGTTTGCTCTGTATCCTAGCGCCGTACCCCTACTAGCGCCGCTAGCTAGCATAGACTCCATAACGTCCGGTCCTCTAAACACCTTAGCGTAGCTGGCAAATACGCCAAGCCCCTTCATAAACTCGTAATCAAGCGCTAAAGCAGGCGTAAATTCGTCAAATTTGTATTTGTACCCGCCGATATTTGCGCCCGTGCCGTTATATGTCTTTAGCTCGTGGCGCTCGTATCTGATGCCCGGAGTCACGGTTAGGCCTGCAAATTTGATCGCGTCCTCTAAGTAAAACGAGTAGTTGTTTACTTTTTCGGGACGGTTATTTTGCGGTTTGTTAAAGTTCTCGCTGTGGTAGTACTCCGCGCCGTATCTTAGCGTCTGCGTCACGTCGCCCGTCTCTATCGCGGTTTTTGCTTTCGCGCTTAGGCCTCTAGTTTTTACGCCCCATTTGCTAGCGTCGATCCTCTGATGTTTCGTATGATAGGCCGTTACGTCTAGATTTAGCAGTTCGCTCGGCGTAAATTCGTACTTTAACGTCGTCGTATCGCGCTCGTATTTACGGTCGGCATCGGCGCTATGCCAGCTGCCAAATTCTGCTCTTAAAGGATAAAGTCCCTTGTATTGGTTGTGTTCGTGAGAGAGCGATATCCTGTGCGCGTCTAAAAAGCTATATCCGAGCTTAAAAAGATAGCTAAGGTCGTTGCCGTCGCCGCCGATTTTCTTACCGTTGCCGCTTTTGCCGTAGTCGTAGCCTTTGTGATTTATCGCGGCTAAAAAGTCAAGCCCCTCGACTGGTGCGGTAAAAACCGTGAGTCCTTGCGAAAATTCGTCGTTATTTGAGGCATAGCCCGTTTTGATTTTCGCACCGATGATTTCGCCATCTTCCAGCAGATCTCTAGCATCCACCGTCCTAAAGGCTACCGAACCGCCCAGAGCCCCAGCGCCGTTTACCACAGAGCGCGAGCCGACCTCAACATCGATGGCTTTGATCAGATCGGGGTCGATCAGTAGGTCTGCGTTGTGGTGAAAGGTATTTCCGTTTTGCTTCGCGCCGTCGATCGTGATATTTAGGCCGCGGTCGCTCACGCCCCTCATGTAAATTTTTTGGTTCATGCCGTTCGTGCCGCCTACGTAAACACCGGGAATATCGCGCATGACGTCTTTTAGTATGCCTGCGTTTCTCGTGCTTATCTTTACGTCGTCTACGCCGTAGCCGCCGCTAGTGCTACTTACCTCTACGCCGCTTAGCGTTACGTTTTCGGCGGCATTTGCGCCGATAGCCAGAGCCGCTACGAAAGAAAATTTCGCAACATTGTTAAAACTCATTTTTTCTCCTCTTTAAATTTACGAAAATTTGCGCCGATTTAGAAAAACATTTAAATTTTGTTTTCTTTAACCTGCCAAAATTTTTGAAAACGAATATTACAATCCTAAGACTAAATTTTAGATAAATTTATATAAAATATTACTTGCCTATTCGTTATTGACAATAAATACCATAATCTGATATAATTCACGCGCAAATTTTATAAGAAGGCATTAAATGGAATTTCTCAAACACAACGTCGATTACGTTATCATCGGTATTTTAGGGCTTATGAGCTTTGTCGTAGTATGGCTCACGATAGAGCGTTTGATCTTTTACGCAAACGTTAGATTTGAAAACTACAAGAATCAAGACGACTTTGAAGAGAGCGTAACTAGAAATTTAACAACGCTTTATATAGTTTATTCAAATGCGCCGTATATCGGGCTTTTGGGTACGGTCGCGGGCATCATGGTGACCTTTTACGACATGGGCATGAGCGGCGGCATCGACACTAAAAGCATCATGGTCGGCCTGTCTCTCGCGCTAAAAGCAACCGCACTAGGACTCATCGTCGCGATACCGACGCTAATGATTTACAACGCATTTATGAGAAAAGTGGACGTTTTAGTAAACCGATACAAGGCTTCACGTGAGAATGCCTAAAAAAGAGGGATTAAACGTAATCCCGCTCATAGATATTATGCTCGTTTTGCTGGCCATCGTGCTTAGCATCTCTACCTTTATCGCTCAGGGCCATATCAAAATCGACCTGCCAAACAGCGAAAGCGCAGAAAAAAAGCAAGACGAAAACGATAAAATCGCCGTTTTAATTAATAAAGATAATGAATTTTTTATAGGCGAAGAGAAGATTGCCGAGGAAAATTTAAAAGAAAAGCTAAACGAGATAAAAAACGAAACGTTAATAGAACTCAAAAGCGATAAAGAGAGTAAATTCGACTCATTTATCAAGGTTATCGACATACTAAAAGAAAAAAATCATGAAAACTTCGCTATCACGACAACAACTGAATAGACGCGCCAGCTTTACGGGGCTTGGCGTCTCTATTTTGTTACACTCCGTTCTTATCGGCTCTTTTATCAAATTTTACGACGAGCTAAAGCCGATGCCGGAAGAAAAAAGCGTCAAGATAGCGCTAAATACCTTTACGCCGCCAGCAGCTCCGCTCCCGCCGGCGCCAACTCCGCCTGCCCCGCCGCCTCCGGCACCGCCTGCGCCTCCTCCGCCTGAACCTGTCGTCACGCCACCAGAACCGCCAAAACCGGTCGAGCCGCCTAAGCCAATAGAAAAGCCAAAGCCGGTGGAAAAACCGAAACCAATAGAAAAGCCGGTGGAAAAACCGAAACCAAAGCCTAAACCTACGCCAAAACCGGTTAAAACGCCTGAGCCTGAGCCGCAAGTAGTGCAAGCGCCTCCGACTCCCGCACCGCCCACTCCTACGCCGCCGGCACCGCAGCCAAGTCCTGCTCCGTCGAAGACTAGCTCAAATTTACCGCCTAGCGGAGCGGAGACGGTCGGAGAGTTTAACTTCGCGACCTCAGCCGGCGACGAGAGATTTTCTAAGATCCAAAAGGCGATACAAAAGCACCACAAATACCCTAAACGCGCGCAAAAAATGCGCCATCAGGGCATCGTAGAGGTTAGCTTTTTGTATAAAAAAGACGGCACCGTCCGCGACGTAAAAGTGATAAAAAGTTCAGGCTTTGAAACGCTAGACGAGGCCGCAGTCGAGCTCATAAACCGTGCGGCGCCGGACTTTCCGACGCTTGATCGCGACTACGTCATAAAAATCCCGGTTAGCTACAAACTCACGTAAATTTAAGCCGTTTTGCGGCTTAAATTTCTACCTTTATTCTGCAAATTTAGCACCGCTAAAATCGGTCGTAATCAAATCAAATTTGACGCCGCAAAGAAATCAAAATTTGCTAAATTTACGGCGAATTTAGCCGATGACGTTAGTTCAAATTTACACTTAGCGATCTCGCCAAATTTTACTTAAACGCCCTTTTATACGAGTTTTCTATTAGCCCAGAGCATCCTAGCTCGCTCATCACAGATTGCGCGAAATTTGGATTTCGCAGCAGCTCTCTGCCATAAGCCACCGCGTCGCAAACTCCGCCTAACAGCAGCGCCTCGCCCTCGGACGCCTTTGTTATGAGCCCGACCGCGATCACGGGTATGCCAACCGCCTGTTTTACCGTCTTAGCGTAGCTCGCTTGATAAAGCGGCGTAAACGCCGGTGCGCTATCCGTGCGCTCAAAAAGTCCGCCCGCCGAGACGTGGATAAACGCCGCGCCCAAAGCCTCGAGCTCTTTTGCTAGACGCACGCTATCTTCTAGGCTCCAGTCGCCCTTCACCCAGCTTTGTGCACTTATGCGCACTCCGACGGGGATTTGTACCGCAGCTTTTATTTCAGTTAAAATTTCTTTTAAAAATCTCGTGCGGTTTTCGAAGCTTCCGCCGTATTCGTCGTCTCGCAGGTTAATCCCCGGTGATAGAAATTCGCTGATGAGATAGCCGTGCGCGGCGTGGATCTCGGTCGCAGCGTATCCTGCGCGCTCGGCTCTGATTGCTGCTTGAACGAAGCTTTGTTTGACCGAGACGATGTCATCCGCGCTCATTTGCCTCGGCGTTTTGTAGCTCTCGCTAAATTTTACCGCGCTAGGCGCGATCAGACCTCGCACTCGCTTTTTCTGCCAGCGTGCGCGAGCTGTACGGCCATTGCGGCGCCGTATTTGACGCACTCTTTGACGAGTCTGGCGTGTGCCTCTAGCTGCTCGTCGTTCCACAGCCCTAGATCGCGGCTCGTGATCCTACCTCTAGGCTCGACGGCCGTGGCCTCGACGATGATGAGCCCGACGCCTCCCAGCGCGCGAGCGGCGTAGTGCAGTCGGTGAAAGCACCTAGGTAGGCCGTTTTCATCCTTGGCCTTATACATGCACATCGGCGGCATCACGATGCGATTTTTGATCTCTAGATCGCCGATTTTTAGCGGCGTAAAAAGCAAACTTTGCATGAAAAATCCTTTAAAGATTATTTGCGGTTATTTTAGGATATTTGTTTAAATTTATTAACTCGCGCGGCAAATTTTAACAGCCGCCTGCAAACGGATGAGATTGTAAAGGCTAAAGCGTAAATCAACTATTATTTTCGCTCCCGCCAAATTTGAAATTTACTCGCTGCCGTTAAAAATAGAAGCAAGGTACTCATCTATATCCGTGCCATCTTTTTTATCTGTTTTAGTCTTGGTCTCACGCTAGCGTCCTGCCGCAGTAGCGGCGACATCGCAAACATCACCTTATCAAGGCTAATTTTTCTCACATCCTCGTGCTATCCATCTCGGCGGTAAAGTTCGTAAAATTTAGATATATCGCCGCAAAGCGCCCAGTACAAAAACTGCGAGTAGCCAAGCTGCGTATCTTCCCATTTGCCGCTATCTAGCGCGCAGTAAAAGACGTTGCCCGCTTTGCTACCGAAAGCGCCGCCGTTTATCGCGGAAAATCAGCCTAAAACATCGTCTGCCGCGAGCAGATAGCTAGGCATCTGCCCTGCTTCGCTAAAGTTTTTGCCAAGGTTAAAATCGTAAATTCCACGCTTCATCTGCTCGCATCCTGAGCTAAGCACGCGCAGTTAGCTGCCGTCTATCACGATGCTGCCGCACACATAGGCAAACGCACCCATAGGCGATCGAGCGGCTACTTGAAGCCCCAAAAGCTCGCTTTGAGCCCTACCCTCGTCACACGGTAAAATCTCGTAGCTATTTTTGGCCTCTTTTAGCCACTCTTCTATTAGCGCCCAGCCCGGCCCATATTTGTGTTTATAAGCTCGTCCAAAGCCCTCATCGCGCGTCCTTTTGGTCAAATTTGATGAAATTTAAAAGAAGGATTTGGCGAGTCGTCCCGCCAAATTTATATTAGTAGATTATTTTGCGTCCCAAGCTAGGATCGTGTTGCCCTCGGCGTCGGTGGCCACGTCGCCCATGCCCATGATGTTGTAGCCGCAGTCGACGTAGTGCACCTCGCCGGTCACACCGCTAGCTAGGTCGCTAAGCAGATACATCGCGCTCTTGCCGACGTCTTGCGTCGTGACGTTGCGTTTTAGCGGGCTGTTTACTTCGTTGTAGCGTAAAATCATCCTAAAATCGCCGATACCGCTTGCGGCAAGCGTTTTGATCGGGCCAGCGCTGATAGCGTTTACGCGGATACCGCGCGCGCCAAGATCGTGTGCTAGATAGCGCACGGAGCTTTCAAGAGCCGCTTTTGCGACGCCCATTACGTTGTAGTGAGGCACGAATTTCGGCCCGCCAAGATAAGTTAGCGTGAGTACCGAGCCGCCCTCTTTTAGCACCGGCAGCACCGCGCGCGTGAGGCTTAGCAGCGAATACACGCTTGTGCCCATCGCGATATCAAAGGCTTCTTTGCTCGTGTTTACGAACTCGCCCTCTAGCGCTTCTTTTGGCGCATAGGCCACTGCATGCACGACGAAATCTATCTCGCCAAGGTCTGCTTTGATACGATCCGCAAGACCGTCCAAGTGGGCAGGGTTGTTTACGTCAAGTTCGTATACGAATTTGCTACCAAACTCTTCTGCGATCGGCTCTACGCGTTTTTTCAGCGCGTCGTTTAGGTAGGTAAACGCCATCTGCGCACCCTGTTCGTGACAAGCTTCAGCGATGCCGTAAGCGATAGATTTGGCGTTAGCGACGCCGACGATGAGGCCTTTTTTGCCTTTTAAAATCATTATTTCTCCTTTAAAATTTGCTTGGCTTTTGAGCGCTTTTTGGCGATTTTGTTAAAATTTTGCTCGGCAGACCATCCGTCTAGCCTACGCAAAATTTTAACTGCAAAGCCCAAAAAATCATCTCAAAATCCTTCGCAATTTGACATAAAAATTTGCAATTCAAATTTGAAACCAAATTTGATAGCGGTAGTATCGTGAGATGGATTTTAATGTTGTGTAGAAATTTTAAGTCAAGACTAGGCACATAGCCTGTCGCGGTCTTAAAATTTCAAACTCATTAAAAGACGCTCACGAGACAACGCGTATAAGTTCCAAGAAACCAGAGGCATCCCAGCTCGCCGTACCTACTAATACTCCATCGCAGTTTTTAATCCCCGCTATCCCGCCGATATTTGCGGCATTCACGCTGCCTCCGTAAAGCAGCGGCGCACTCGTTTGCTCACGGATGAAATTTAATATCTCCTCTATCTGCTCCGCACTCGCGCTCTTGCCCGTGCCTATCGCCCAGATTGGCTCATAGGCGATCAGCAAGCGCTCGTAGCCAAGCTCGATATTTTTTAGCTGCCCCGCCAAAAACTCCTTCGCGCCGCCAGCTTCGTTCACGCTCAAATTTTCGCCGATGCAGTAGACGATCTGCCAGCCCGCCTTTACGGCGAAGTCAAATTTAGCGCGCAAAAGCTCCTCGCTCTCGCCAAGCTCGCGCCGTTCGGAGTGCCCGATCAGTACGCTTTTTACGCCAAACTCGTCCAGCATCGCCTTACCGATCTCGCCGGTGTGAGCGCCGCTTTCGCACGGGTAGAAATTTTGCGCGCCGAGTTTAAATTTATGAGCCGCGCCATCAAGCGCACTAAACGGAGGAAATACCGTCACGTCGTCGTTTGCGCTTAAATTTGCGTCTAAAATTTCAGCGTATTTAGAAAAGCTCGCTCTTGTGTGATTGCACTTTAAATTTGCTAAAAACCTCACTCCGCAGCCTTTCTAAGCGGCTTTATACCGGGTAGTTCCTTGCCCTCGATGAGCTCCAAGCTAGCACCTCCGCCCGTCGAGATAAAGGTCATCTCGTCGGCATCCCCAGCGCGCTCGACGACGTCGGCCGTATCGCCGCCGCCCACGACCGTAGTCGCGTGAGTGTCGATGATGGCGTGGCTCATTTTGATACTGCCTTTGCTAAATTTATCCATCTCAAAAACGCCCATCGGCCCATTCCACCAGATGGTTTGCGCGTCGGCGATGACCTCTTTAAAGAGCCTAATCGACGCTGGCCCGATATCTAGCCCCATCCAGCCGCTAGGTATTTCTTGAGCGGGGACGAATTTTACGGCGCTTTCGGCCGAAAAGGTCTGAGCCGCGACGACGTCTACGGGTAGGTAAATTTTAACGCCAAGCTCCCTGCCCTTGCGTAAAATTTCGCGCGCGTCGTCGATGAGATCTTCTTCAAGCAGCGAGTTTCCGATATTTTCGCCGAGCGATTTTAAAAACGTAAACGCCATGCCGCCGCCGATTATCAGCTTATCCACGCGCGGAAGCAGGTTGTGCAGGGCTTGCAGCTTGCCGCTAACCTTACTGCCGCCAACAACCGCGACGAACGGGCGCGCAGGGTGTTTGATGAGATTTTGAGCGAAATTTATCTCTTTTTGTAGCAAAAATCCCGCCGCCTTATGCTTCTCGTCGTAAAATTTAGTGATCGCCTCGACCGAGCTGTGAGCTCTGTGACAAACGCCGAATGCGTCGTTGATATAAAATTCTCCGAATCCAGAAAGCTCTTTTGCCAAAGCCTCGTCGTTTTTGGTTTCGCCCTTTTCAAAGCGCAAATTTTCAAGAAGTAAAATTTCGCCAGGTTTTAGCGCGGCGGCTTTAGCTTTCGCGTCCGCGCCGATGACGTCCTCGGCAAAAATCACGTCTCTATCAAGCAGCCTTGAAAGCCTTTTTGCCACGCCTCGCAGCGAAAATTTCTCCTCAAAGCCGTTTTTGGGACGTCCTAGGTGACTGGCCAAAACCACGCTGCAGCCGTTATCCAGGCAGTAGCGGATAGTAGGGATCGCCGAGCGGATACGGCGGTCGTCGGTGATGTTTAAAAACTCGTCCATCGGCACGTTAAAATCGCACCTGACAAATACCTTCGCGCCGCTTAGCTCAAGATCGTTGATCGATAAAATTTCACTCATTTTTTACCCTTTAAATTTACTTCGTAGCCACGATCTTAGCTAGATCCACAAGCCTTGTCGAGTAGCCCCACTCGTTGTCGTACCACGCAAAGACCTTCACCATATCGCCCGCAATAACCTGCGTAGTGTCGCTGGCTACGATGCTGCTGTATGCGCTCGTGCAAAAGTCGCTGCTAACTCTATAATCGTCATCGACGAATAAAATCCCCTTTAAATTTGACTCCGCAGCCGCTCTAAATGCCTCGTTTATCTCCTCTTTGCTAGCAGGTCTTTTTAAAACCGCCGTTAGATCGACCATAGAGACGTTAGCGACCGGCACGCGCACGCTTTGGCCGTGCATCTTGCCGTTTAGCTCGGGAAGTACTTTTGCGATCGCTTTGGCGGCCCCAGTGGTCGTAGGCCCGATATTTAGGGCCGCAGCACGCGAGCGGCGGAAGTCTTTGGCCTTCACGTCAACCAGGCTTTGGCCGTTCGTATAAGCGTGGATCGTGGTCATGAGCCCTTTTACGATGCCAAATTTATCATTTAGCACCTTTGCAACTGGAGCTAGGCCGTTTGTGGTGCAGCTTGCGTTTGAAACGATCGCTTCGCCTGCGTATTTATCGTCATTTACGCCCACTACGAAGGTCGCCGTATCGTCTTTTGCCGGAGCGCTCATGACGACTTTTTTGATGCCGCGAGCTAGATAGGGCTCACATTTTTCGGTGGTTAAAAACTTGCCTGTACACTCCAAAACCACGTCTGCGCCGTAGTCTGCGTAGCTAAGCTCATTTAGATCTCTTGTTGAAAAAACTCTTATTTTTTTGCCGTTTACTTCTATAAAATCGTCGCTTATCACCTTAACGTCTTGCTTAAATTCGCCGTGCACGCTGTCGTATTTGAGCAGATAGCGCGTCATGTCGCGCGTCGCCGTGTCGTTGATAGCGACAAGCTCAACGTCGTCTCGCTCTAAAATAATACGAGCGGCACACCTGCCGATACGTCCAAAACCGTTGATCGCGATTTTTACCATGTTTAGCTCCTTGTGCTAGATTTTCCGGTCGCTTTAGGGCGCGCGGAAAGGTTATTTTCATGCTTTTAGCTTTTTTGCGCGTTAAATTTACCCGCCTTTGCTCGTCGCTTAGCGCGTAAATTTAAACCGTCATAAAGCCCGCCTTTACAAATTTGACCTTACTTGCTCGCCGAAAAACGAGCCTTGCGAGCCCAAAAATCCCCAAATTTTACAAAATCTCCATTTAATTTGCGCTTTATCGGCGAATTTTTTGATTTTCAACCAATTTTCACTTCAAATTCGCTAAACTGCACCGAAATTTTAAAGGCAAATTTATGAAAATCGCGCTTTTCGGCGGTAGTTTCGACCCGCCTCATCTCGGGCACGACGCCGCCGTTAAGGCCGCGCTAGAGCAGCTAGACGCGGACAAGCTCATCATCATGCCGACCTTTATCAGCCCGTTTAAGAGCGAGTTTTCCGCTCCGCCGCTGCTTCGGCTAAAGTGGGCGAACGAGGCTTGGGGCGCGCTAGCTAAAGTCTGCGTGAGCGACTACGAGATCGCGCAAAATCGCCCCGTGCCGACGATAGAGAGCGTGCGGCATATACGACAAATTTACGCTGTGAGCGAGCTTTATCTCATCATCGGCGCCGATCACCTAGCCAGTCTAGACAAATGGCACGAGATAGACGAGCTCTTTAGGCTCACGACTTTCGTCGTAGCCAGTCGCGACGACGTAGCCGTGCCTGAAAATTTTAAAATTTTAAACATAAACGCGCCCGTTTCGTCCTCGCAAATCAGGCAAAATTTAGACAAAAGCCTGATGATACCGTGCATAGCTGACGATGCGGCGAAATTTTACCAAGGAAAAACATGCAAGAAAGAATCGAACGAATCATCAAAATCCTAGACGCCAAAAAGGCCGAAGCCATCGAAGCTATCGACATGAGCGGGCGCGAATACATCGCAAAATGCGTCATCATCGCTACCACGATGGGCGAGCGCCACGCCTACTCGCTAACCGACGACCTAAAAGAAGGGCTAAAGAACGAAGGCGAGCAGTTTTTAGGTATCGAAAGCTCCGGCGACTGGGTCGTGATCGATCTGGGCGACATCCTCATCCACCTCATGAGTGCGCAGTACCGCGCCAAATACAACATCGAAGAGTTTTTAAGCAAGCTAAAAGAGGCGAAAGCCTAAGTCAACATGGATAGCGTCAAATTGGCCTAAAGCGCGAAACAGACGGCCAAATTTGACTGAAGCCGCAACCGCCATAAACGGTAAAATTTGCTTGATCTTGCAAGGTTGCGCGCTTGATTATTTGAGCCAAAAGCCGACATCGCAGGCTTTTGCTTTTATTTAAAAAAGTCAAATTTGAAGCGGACGTCGTCAAATTTGACTTTTCAAACCCATACTGCAAAGACTGGCGGCACGAACTGGAATTTAAATTTGACCGCTCATAGTTTATGGACGAGCTTAATAAGATCACCTCTATCATAAACTCCCAAATTTCTTAAATACAAAATTTATGCGCCCTGACAACTACCTTTTTGATGTGATAAATCGAGCCAAATTTTACCCTGATCGCTTGACGGCGCAAAGCCCGCAAATTTAACTGGCGTAGCAAAAATGAAACTAAAAACCTACGCTAAATTTCTCCTGACCGTAAAATCTCCAGCAGAAAAAATCCAAAAGCTAAATAAAATTAAAAATTATCTTGTGAAATTTGACTTTTAAGAGGGCGAGCAAAAAAAGGGAGGGTTGCGGTCAAATTTGGCGCCAAAGCCTGCAAGATGGGTTTTGTAACCTTGAATTTCGCCCAAAAATTTAACATAGAGCCGATGGCGAGCGGGGTATAAAGCACGAATTTGACGCATTTGGCGGCAAGGCAGTTTTAGCGCGCAAAATTTAAATACCGACCACCGCGAGTTTTCTTGCTTTTTTAGCGATTATTTTATAAATCAAAAGGCCACCTTAAATCTATTTTTTATATAATCGATCAAAGCCAAGATAAAGGATGCTTATGTTTAGAAAAACTTTTGTTTTATTGGTTGCGCTCTTTACGGCGCATTTGTTTGCGGGCGACGCGTACTTGCACACGAGCGAGTCAGCCCAAAAAGGCGTAGCGCAGGCTCAAATCGCGCTTCCAAAAAACGTCACGGGCGGCGATATTTACGTCGGACTTTTTAAAGACGCCCCAAAGACGCAAGCCAAAGCGCCGGTCGTAGTTTTCTTGCACGGTTCATCGGGTATCAACAACAAAATAGGCCTTGACAAATGGCAAGAGTGGCTAGCAAAAGAGGGCATAGCAAGCTTTATGTTTGATAGCATGGCTCTGGAAAACAGGATAACCTACAAATCTCCGGCAGATAAGGAAATTTACGAAAAAGTCCATTCGCTACGCTCTAGCGAAATCAAAATTGCCCTGGATGCGCTAAAAAACACTGAATGGGCGGATACGAGCAAGCTGTTTTTAGCCGGTACCAGCGAAGGCGCGGTGGCTGTAGCCAGATACGAGGGCAATGACTTTTTGGGCAAGGTTATAAACTCTTGGTCGTGCGAGGAAAACTACTTCGTAAAAGAGCACAAAACGGCGCTTAACGATACGCCGGTTTTAAATTTAATAAGCGATCAGGATAAATATTTCTCTCAAAAAAATAGCTATCTAGGCAACGAAAACGCCACCGGAAACTGCGCCGCAACCTACGGCGACAAGAAAAACGCGATAGTTTTACTCTTGCCTAATGCTCCGCACACGCTCATAAATTTGCCGGCCGCGCGCTTTGCGACCGTTTCTTTTATCAAAAGCATACTTGGAGGCACGTTTGACGCCGATACGACCAGCGAGTAACGACCGATAAATTTGCGGCGATAAGGTCCATAAATTTTGTCGCCGCGCTGCTTTTTTGTACTACGTCTTTGTTTTAGAGGTTCGTTTTACGCCTTTATGTTTGATTTCGCCGCCTATATTTTTGACGTTTGCGTAGTTTTTATTCGCGCGCTTTTTACCGACTCGTAAATTTGAGCCGAATTTTAGCGGTCTTGCGGCAAAAATACTTCGCTTTTGATAAATTTGTTAAATCTTAGCTCCGCATTTTACTTGCCAAGACAGGCATTTTAAAAACGATAAAATTTGGGCCGTCATACCGCGCGCCGCAAAATTTACCACCGATAAATTTTATCTTCAAATGCAATTAGTCTAAACTCCTCTTTGTGGTTGCCGTTGCTGATCGTGTGGCTGTCTTGGCCCGCGCCGAGGCGTAGCTTATGCAGTCTGCCGCCGTAAGTGCCCACAAAAAGCACGCCCCCGTCCTCGCTTATCGCCATAGACTTTATCGTGCCGCCCAGATAGTGGCGCCAAATTTTACGTCCGTCCTTGCCGACTGCTCTGATGTAGCCGTATGCATCGCCCAGGATGTAAAAATCCTGCGTCGCCACGCCCGCGTACACGCGCATCTCGTCGTCTACTAGCGTAAAATCCCTATCGCGATATATCTGCACTCCGCGCTTTAGCAGCGCCCTATCCACGCCTATCGTAACTCCGTTGTAGAAGTGGCAGGAGTTTGTGATGAGCTGCGTATCGTCCGCGCTAAAGAGGCAAAAGTGCGGATAGGAGCTCTGCGCGCCGATATCGCCCAGTCGCTCGCCCTCGCTATCCATCAGGATGTGGTCGTCGCACTGCTCGCCGGCGACGATGAGAGCGTTGTCGTTTGAGAGGGTCGCGTTGGCCATATCGATATAGAGTGCAGCATTGCCGTCATCGTCCTCATCCTCGTAGATCGGATGGATAAGCTTCGCGCCGCTTTGCGAGATCAAAAATATCCCGTCGTGGGCGACTAAAAGCACCTTTTTGCCGTCATTAAAAGGTAAAATTTCAGCCTCGTCGTATGTTAGTTCCACGTCGTGGCTAAATTTCGCGATAGGCTCGCCGCCGCCCTTGCCGTCGTAGCCTTTTACGAGCTCTATCTCGCCTCTCCTAAGCAGGGCGTAAATTTCGTTTCGCTTGGACTTGCCCACGGCGATGACGCCCTCTGCGATAACGCTAACGCGCTCGCCTTCTAGCAGGTATAGCTTCTTACGCCAGCCTTCAGGATAGCTTTGCGAGACGACAAAAAGGACGTTCTCGCCGCCAAGAGGGCAAATTTGATCGACATTGCCTAGCTTGTCTCCTATTTTATCCTTCTCGTCAGAGTCGTCCGCTTCGTCCTCAAAGATAACGTTTGATGGCGGAAAATCGGCTCTAAATTTAGCCGTTTCGCCCCGCTCGTTGGCTTCTTTTAGCAGAGCAAAAACTGCCTCGCCCAGATGCGCGCGCTCGTCTACGGGCTCCTCGCCTTTATACGCATCCCAGCCGTGCGCCTCGGCAAAGGCCACCATATCGTTTACGGCCTTGGCGTATTTCTCGCCTTTTTCGTTCCACTCTTTTTTGAGGGCTTCGCGTTCTTGATTTTGCATTGATCTCCTTTGGATTTTGTTTGCCGCGGCTACCCGCGCGCTGCTTACGGATTTTACCTAGTCGTTTTAAATTTAAGACTAAATTTGCTACCTTAAAACGCCTTTTTTTTTGGGGGGGGGATAAATTTTACCCAAAAGCGCTCTTTTTGACAAAGCCAATTTAAAAGCGGAAAATTTAAAAAAGCTCGGTAAAAAGGCCTCGTGAATTTGCACAATGAGGCGGTAAATTAAGACGGCAAAATTTAGCGAGTTTAAAAAGCTTAAATTTATACCGCTAAAACGCGCGCTCCCGGCCAAAGCTAGTCCGCTAAGACTTAAAACTCGCTAAATTTAGAGCGCAAATCAGGATTTGGCCTAGTTTTTGCTAAAGCCTCGGCTACCCGCTTCTGGGCCGCTAGCCGCAAATGCAGCAGCCGCTCTCTCCTCGCCCCGTCCGTATCGATCAGGCGGTAACCTAGTCCGAGCCGTCCCCAGCGCGTTTTTGTCTTTCAAATCATCAAATTTACCCGTGCTAAGTCCGACGATCGGCATCAAAATTCTATTATTTAGCGTGAGATACGGCGTCATCGCGGCAAGCTTCTCGCCGAGATTTTTCGCGCCGCTTAGATCTACGCCGTCCGTCAAATTTGTAGCGCCGATCTCGCCGGTCTGCTGGGCAAACAAATTAACTCCCGCAGCAAACCCAGCCGCACAGGTCGCAGCACCCTTTATGAACTCTCTTCTTTTCATGTTTGCTCCGTTTTTTGATTTATCGGTTGCTGCGCCAAATTTACAAACCGCGCGCCGAGCAAACCGTACCGCGCACAAATTTGTTTAAAATCACGGAAATTTAAATTTGAGTTGCGCTAAACGAGGTCCGAAAAAGCCGCACTTGGATTCAAATTTTATCTAAATGTGGCCGAGCAGAAATTTACGCTCGCCAAACGCAACCCAAAGAGCTAAAAAGTCAAATTTAGATCTCAAACGCGCACGAGCTTGGCTGTCCGCCCTCAAATCCCTTTTTAAACCACGTCATGCGCTGCTTTGACGAGCCGTGCGTGAACGAGTCAGGCGTCACGCGACCTTGGTATTTTTTCTGTAGCGCGTCGTCGCCTATCGCACTCGCGGCGTTTAGCGCCTCCTCGATGTCGCCGTCTTCTAGCACCTTGTAGCGTCCCATGTAGTGCGCCCAGACGCCCGCATAGCAGTCGGCCTGCAGCTCTACCTTGACTTGCAGCGCGTTTTGTTCGATAGGGCTTTTAGTGCGTGATTTTAGCTCGTTTATTTTACCGAGCGTTCCTAGCAAATTTTGCACGTGATGTCCGACCTCGTGGGCGATCACGTAGGCCTGCGCGAAGTCGCCCGCGGCCTTGTATTTAGCCTCTAGCTCGTCAAAAAAGCTAAGATCAAGATAGACTTTTTTGTCCGCGGGGCAGTAAAAAGGCCCCATCTGCGAGCTAGCCGTGCCGCACGCGCTAGAGACCGCGTCCCTAAAAAGTACCAAGCTAGGCTCCTTGTACTGCGCGCCGCTCGCCTTAAACACCCTGCTCCACACGTCCTCGGTCTGCGCCAGCACGGCTGAAACGAAGGCGACCTTTTCTTTCTCCTGCGGGCTATCTAGCGCCGCTCTTTGAGTGCCTGTGCCGCCGCCCTCAAGTAGCGCGAGAGGGTTAAAGCCCATAAAATACGCCACTGCGCCGATAACCAAAACCACGCGGCCGATGTTTGAGCCCAGTAAAAATCTGATAATCGGTATGAGCGCGCCCAGCGAGCCCATACTGTTTACGCTGTTTTGCCGCCTATCCTCGACGTTGTCGCTTCGTCTGCTGTCTTGCCATTTCATTTTTACTCTTTCATTTTGGATTTTGCGTTTAAATTTAGCCGCAGGTTTGCGCTATTTTTTTGCCGCTTGCCGCTAAATTTTACGGCGCATTTTAGCGACTATTTATAAATTTATCGCTTTACTCCGCGGACTAGTTTAAATTTGACGATGAACTTGAGTTAAACAAAGTAAAAACGGCGCGATATAAAAATCTCGCGCTAGTTAAATTTGGGGTCTTAAATTTAAAATCTAGCCTTAAACCCGTCCAAGATTCTCGCCGCTAAGATACCAAAAACTATACCGATGCCGTCTGCGACGACGTCGAGCAAGCTAAAATAGCGGCCCGGCACAAACGACTGCGCTACTTCTATCTGGATACCGTAAGCTAGCAAAATAGCAACCTTTGCGCCCAATTTTAACCTAGAAAAGCCAAAATGCAAAGTAACGTAAAGCGCGGCGAAAGCGATGAAATGATTTGCCTTATCCCAGCTGTTTTCGATGAGTTTTATCTGCGCGGGCGTGAGGGCGAGATACTCTATGGCTATCAAAAATATAAAGAAAAATGCGGCGGAAATTTTAGAAAGATTCATGGATTTTAAGGGATTGTTTTAAACGAGAAGCGCCGCTTGGCGCTTCTAAATTTATTCAAATTCGACTCTACATCTTGTCTTTTGCGGCGATACCCATTAGCCCTAGAGCCGTTTTTATAGAGAGTGCAACGACGGCAAAAAGCTTTAAAAGCTCGTCTTCGTTCTCGCTGCCTACGACGCGATTTTCGTTGTAAAATTTATGAAAATTCGCAGCCAAGCTCTTTAGGTAGTCGCAAATTTTATTTACCGCGCGCGTATTAAAGCTATCGACTAAAACATCGTTTAGCGTAAGCGCTTCAAATAGCAAATTTTTGCCGTCCTCGTTCAAATTTGCAAATTTCACGCCAGCGACATCGGCGACGTTTTTGCCGGCTTTTGCAAAAATTTGATTAATCCTTGCGTGCGCGTAGTTGATGTAAAATACCGGATTTGAGCTATCCTCGCGCTTTAGCTCGTCCACGTCAAACTCCAGGTGCGTGTCGCAGCGCTTGCTAAGAAACATAAATCTAAGCGCCTCATAGCCGATCTCCTCGACCACGTCGCTCATCAGCACGACGTTGCCCGCGCGTTTGCTCATCTTGTAGGCTTCGCCGTCTTTTAGCAGGCTCACCATCTGCGAAAGTATGATTTCAAGGCGATTTTCGTCGTATCCAAGCAGATGTAGCGCCGCCTTCATACGCGCGATATAACCGTGGTGATCGGCGCCCCAGATGTTGATACAACGATCAAATCCGCGCCTAAATTTATCGTCGTGATATACCACGTCGCCGGCCAGATACGTGCCGCGACCGTCTTCGCGCACTATGACGCGGTCTTTTTCGTCGCCGACTTCGCTTGATTTTAGCCAGATTTTACCCTCGCTTTCGTAGATGCCGTTCTCGCTTTTTAGGCGATCTAGCGTGAGAGGGAGCTTGTCATAGTAGCTCTTTTCGCTAGCCCAGTTCTCGATGAAAATTTGCGCGTCGGCCAAATTTTGCTTGATCAAAACAAGCACTTTATCCTTGCCAAACTCGGCTAGCTCGAGATTTCGACTCTCGTCGTAAAATATCTCTTTGCCGAATTTTTCTAGCGCTTCTTTTGCGATAGGCCCAATGTAGTCGCCGCGGTAAAATTTCTCCGGATACGCCACGCTCTCGCCGAACAGATTTTCGCGCGCCCAAAGCGAAATAGACGTACCTAGAAGCTCGATTTGATTGCCAGCATCGTTGACGTAGTATTCGGTTACGATGTTTTCGCCGATGTGAAGTCCGACGCGAGCTAGCGTATCGCCGAAAACTGCGCCCCTAACGTGCCCGATATGAAGCGGGCCGGTCGGGTTTGCGCTGACGTACTCGAGTAAAATTTTCTCGCCGCTAATTCTGCCGCCTTTTGCAAATTCATTCGGATTTGCAAGGCTAGCCGAAGCAAATTTATCCAAAAATGCGGGCTTTAGTTTAAAATTTATATATCCGTTTAGCGCCGTAGCCTCGAAAACTTCGCTATTTTCAAATTTAGACGCTAGCTCGGTAGCTATGACTACGGGGGATTTTTTGAGCTGTTTTGCTAAGCTAAAAGTAGGCATCGCATAGTGCGCCAAGCCCTTATCTTTTGGCTTTTCCAGCACAAAGTCAAAGTCCACGGCGCCTTTTATCTCGTTTATTACGCTTTTTTTCAACGCCTTTCCTTACGCGTTTTTAGCCGTATCTTCGGTCTTTGCGGCAGTTGCGGTTTCTTCTTTTTTCTCTTCTACTTTTTCTACGTTCTCGGTTTTTTTATCGTCTTCCATTTCCGATTTGAAGCTCTTTATTCCCTTACCTAGGCCTTTTGCGAGCTCGGGGATCTTTTTCGCTCCAAAAAGCAAGACCACGATAAGTAAAATAATAAGCAATTGTTGGACGCTTGGACCCATTTTTTCTCCTTTGATTTTCGTGATATTATCATAAATTTATCAATTATTCCAGTTTTTAATAATCTCTTCGACGTTTAAGCTTAACGTCCTTAAGCGCATCGAGCGTAAAATCGAGCGTAAATTTTCGTAGCAGCTTTGCAAGTCGTCGTTTACTAAAAAATAATCATACTCCAAAATATGCTCCATCTCGCCGACCGCGTTTTCTAGGCGTTTTTGGATAGTTTGAGCAGAGTCTGTACCGCGGTTTGAGAGCCTAAAATTTAGCTCGCTTTTGTTTGCCGTAGTGATAAAAACGGAAGTGATTAGCCCGCCGAGCTTTGATTTTGCGATATTAAATCCTTGCACGTCGATATCAAAAATAGCTATTTTACCGGCATCTAACGCCCTTAAAACCGGCTTTAGCGAAGTGCCGTAGTAGTTATTATGCACGCATGCCCATTCTAAAAACTCGCCCTCGTCGATGCCCTTTTTAAACTCTTTTTCATCCGTAAAATAGTAATTAACGCCGTGCGCTTCGCCCTGTCTAGGCGCTCTAGTCGTAGTCGAGATAGAAAAATATAAATCCTTCTCCTCTTTTAAAAGACGGCTTAGAAGCGTACTCTTACCGCTGCCGCTTGGGCCTGAGACGATTAAAATTTGCCCTTTCAACTACTTTTCCTCAAAGCTAATACTGATTTTAATATTGAGGTTTTTTAGGGCTTCTCGTAGCTCGCCGTTTTGTAAGGAAGCTTCCAAATTTTTAGTCACCGCATCTGAAATTTGAGCCTTTATTTCATCTATTTTTACGCTTTTATCTTGCGGCTCCGCTACTTCGCTTACGTCATATCCGCTCTCATTTAACGCTAAAGCCATATCTTTTTCGCTAATTTGCTCGATTTGGCTGTATTTCTCTACATCAAATTCGACGGTACCGGCAGGCTCGTTTTGAGCCTCTTTGTCTTCATTTGGTCCAGCTTGATCGCCAGACGTTAGCGCTTGCGCTTGTTCGTCCGCCGCAAAATCCTCGCCCGTAACCTCGCCATCTAGAATTTCTTGGGTTAAATTTTCATCATTTTTAGGCTCTTCGTTTTTTACGTCAAGCGCTTCGCCGTCCGTATCATCGACCAAAAAGTCCGCATCGTCTAAAATATCGTCTTTTATCTCTTGCTCTTTGTTTTCTTCAAATTTTATCTCATCGTCCGTAGCGGTGTCTTTTGGATACTCTTGCGCTGTTTCCTCGCTTATGGACATTTGCGACTCTTTATCGTCCTCTGACGCAAGCTCTACGCCCGGCTCCTTAGAGTTTTTAAAACCGATATCGTTAGGCTTGGCGTCTAGTTCTACAAATCTCTCGTCCGCATCCTCGGCGTCTTTAGCCGGAGGCTCGCCGCTAGTAGCCTCAAATGCCTCTTCGTCCATGGCGTCTATCTCGTCGATTTGGTTCTTTATATCTTCTATGCTGTCGCCAAATGCCTCAAATTTAGCCTCTTGAGACTCGTTTTGCTCGGCTATCTCTTCTGCGGACTCGTCATCCAAATCAAGCCCGCTAAAATCCTCTTCTTTTACGGCTATTTCAAAATCATCGAGTTCACCTAGCGCTTCTTGCTCGTTTATATCTTCAAATTTATCGTTATCTGCCTCCGATTCGTCGAAATTTAGCTCATCCGCCTTGCTCTCAGGCTCTTGGCTCGCATCGTCCGTAGATTTAACCGTATCGCCGGACTCCTCAAAACCGGCTGCTTCGTCGCCGGATAAAACCGGATCGTCGTCCAAAATACCCTCTAAATCAAACTCGTCGGCATCGATAGGAGCAGGCTCTTCTTTAAATATTTCATCGCCCAAATCATCCATAAACTCAAATCCCTTTACCGACACTTCATCGTCTTGAGCCTCGGCCTTAGCCTCGCTAGCGGCCTCTTTGCTCTTGTTGGCCAGATCTTCGACGATAGCGATAAATTCGGTAGGCAAAAACGGCTTTGGCAGTATCCTGTCGGCACCTTCGAAAGTCGGGGCATTTTTAGAAGAAAGATATAAAATTTTGTTTGCAAATTGTTTTAGGTTCGTATCCTTAGCGTCCGAGTCGCTATCTACGATAAGCACGTCGCAAGGGCCGTCAAGCTCGCCGGCGTTGCCGATCTGAGCGTATTCAAGACCGATTTTATCAAGCGCTAAGGTAGCAAGGCGCGATACGGCCGGATTTTCGTTTATGATGACGATTTTCACGAAGTCTCCTTTTATAAACCTAAAGAGCGTATTTTAAGATATTTTCCATTACTTCAAGCTTAGTTTTAGAAAAATAGCGAAGGAAGGTCGTTGATAACGCGAAGCACCAGCTGCCTAAAAAGCTCCATCATGCCCGCTAGTATCGCGATCAGCACGGCAAAGCCGATCGTGATCTTGATCGGATAGCCCACGACTAGCAGGTTAAACTGCGGCATCGTCTTCATCAGCATGCCAAAAATCAAATCAGAAAGCAGCGAAAGCGCCAAAATCGGGAAAGAAATGATGAATCCAAAAGTAAATAAATTTATCATGGACTTTGAGGCGTACTGCACGATATCGGGACTCGGGTAAAAGCCGCCCAGCGGAACGTGCGTAAGAGAATTTGAGATAAAAAGCAAGATCAAATGATGCCCGTCAAATGCCAAAAAAGTCATAAGCGCAAGGAAATTTATGATATTTGAGATCACGGGCGAACTGATACCCGTCTGCGGATCTAGCACCGTAGCCATCGAAAAGCCCATGATCATCGATATCTGCTCGCCTGCTAGCTGCAAACTAGCAAAAACGATGTGAAGCAGCAACCCCGCGCAAACACCCAGCGCCGCCTCGCTAACGATCTCGACGGCTAGATAGTAAATTTCGCCGTTTTTAATGCTAGCAAGCGGAAGCAAAAATAGCGTGAGTAAAAACGAAAACGCGGTCTTGACGCTCATAGGGATCTGCTCGTGTCCGTAAAACGGGAAAAATAGCATCAGCCCGCCGATACGCGCAAACAGTAGCATAAAGGTGATGACGCGCTCGGGCGCGAAAAACTCGACTAGTTCCACCTGACTCTTTCGTTTTTGATTTAAATTTTCGCATTCGGCTTGGTTTTTATCTAAATAAATTTAGCTCGCGCTTCTAAAACATAGCGCGGCCAACCAACCGATTTTCATATGAGATTTATGGCTATTTTAGTAGAATTTACTTTTATTCGGGGTTAAATTTAGCTTGCTTATCGCAAAAATAATTCGTGAAATTTAACCTTATTTTTATCGCGTTATTTTTAGTTTTTGCGTTACGCCGTTAATGCCTTATTTATGTTCCCTTTAGCTTAACCAAATCTCGCGGCCATATGTCTATGCGCGGCATTTGCTATTAAATAGGGGCTTGATTCCTAGCTTTATAAAACGCCGCCTTGCCTCAAACGGAGTTTTCGATTATGTAACCGCGCAAGGCAAAATTCGGCGACGAAAACGGCGCAAATTTATGATTTTATATTATAAAAATCTACGCGTATTTACGGTTAGACGCGCCGCTATTTTAGCCTCCAAGGTCAAAGCGGTTTTGCGTTTTACTAAATTTAGGACTTAAACTCGTCAAAGACGCTGCACGGATAAAACATAGACTTGTGGCACGTTTAGCGTTAGCAAAATGATCTATTTTTAAAATCCAAACGCCACTACTAGGCTAAATTTGATGGCCGACTTTACCGCAAAAATAAAACGATAAAACAGTCAAAACAAGCTAAGGCAAAGCCGGCCTTTTCGTTAAATTTAAGCGGTTAAAGCTACGCGCAAAAGCCGGGGCTGTTCCTGCCGGCATTACTGCAAATATAGCGCCGCAACCGCCGCGACTTAATCAAAAAAATTAGGCCGAAATTTTACTAAATAATCAAGCTATCTACTCTACCTGGCAATATCGCCAAAGGCTAAATTTAGCAAAATAGCATACAGGCTATTTTGCAGAGATATCAAAAAATTAAGTAAATTAACGCGAAGTTAAAGAAAGCTTTTTGTCCTCAAGGCGGTAAACCTCGTCGCATTTTGCCGCAAGTTCGTTGTCGTGAGTGACCAAAACCAGCGCCGCATCGTTTGCTTTGATATAGTTAAACAGCGTTTGCATCACTTCGTTTGCGGTCTGTTTGTCCAGATTTCCCGTCGGCTCGTCGGCAAATATCACGCGCGGCTTTTTGCAAAGCACTCTAGCGATTGAGACGCGCTGCTGCTGCCCGCCGCTTAGCTCGCCTACTTTTTGATTCATTACGCCGTCTATCTTTAAATTTGACAAAATTTCATCGTCGATTTTTTGAGCGGATAAAACGGAAGCTAGCTCGATATTTTCGTGTGCGCTAAAGCCTTTAAAAAGATAATGCGCCTGAAAAATGATACCGAAATCAAATCTGCGAATGCGCAAAAGCTCATTTGCTGATAGATCGTAAAGCGACTTGCTGCCGTAGATAACTTCGCCGTTTTTGGGTCGTAAAAGAGTAGAAAGTATGTGGAGTATGGTTGATTTGCCGCAACCGCTGACGCCCGTTATAGCGCAGCTGCCGCCGGCATTGACGCTTAAATTTACATCCTCAAAGAGCGTATAATCATACGCAAAGCCTAGATTTACGCCCTTTAAGATTTCCATAAAATTAGCCTATTTGAGCCGCAACCTCGGCCGCAAAGTCTTCATTTTTCTTCTCTAAGCCTTCGCCAAGCTCAAAGCGAACGTATTTTACGATCTCGATCTTGCCGCCTAGCTCTTTGCCTTTTTCTTCAACGACTTGCTCGATAGTTTTTTTATCGTCCATTACGTAAAACTGTCCAAGCAGAGTAAGGCGCTGATCTAAAACGGTGTTGTCCGCGTAAAATCTCTCGATCTTACCGGGGATGATCTTATCCCAAATTTTCTCAGGTTTGCCTTCAGCCTTTAGCTCTTCTTCGATAGCTTTCGTAGCTTTAGCAAGCTCGGCATCGCCTATTTGGCAGCGGCTTGCATACTCAGGGATATGGTGAAGCGGCTTGCCTAAGCGTTTTAGCTCTTCGTTGTCTTTTTCAAGCTCGGCGCGAAGTGCGATAAATTCCTTCTCGACGAACTCTTTGTCAAGGTCTTTATAGCTTATTACGCTTGGTTTCATAGCGGCTGCATGCATGCACAAATTTCTTGCAAATTCAGCCGCTTTGCTTGCGATTTCTGCGCTTTGGCAAGCTAGGCCGATTAGTACCCCTACGCGGCCGTTTGAGTGAACGTAGCCGTTTACTACACCTTTGTCGTCCGCTTTTATAGTCTCAAAGCGGCGAACGACCAAATTTTCGCCGATAGTAGCGATCTGGGTTTTAAAATAATCCTCAAATTTAACGCCGTTGATAACGCTTGCGTTTAGGCTCTCGATGTCTTTTATCAAATTTGTTTGGATGTGAGCCGTAGTGTCTTTTGTCAAATTTTGAAACTGAGCGTTTTTAGCGACAAAGTCGGTCTCAGAGTTTATCTCGCTGATAGTTGCGGTTTTGCAGTGATCGCAAACGACAACGCTCACAAGACCCTCGCTAGCTAGGCGGTCAGCCTTTTTAGCGGCTTGACCTAGACCTTTTTCGCGCAATATATCAACGGCTTTTTCCATGTCGCCGTTAGCTTCGGCTAGCGCCTTTTTGCAGTCCATCATTCCGGCTCCGGTTGATTCGCGGAGCTCTTTTACCATTTGTGCGCTGATTTCCATTACTCTTCGTCCTCGCTGAAGTCCTCGGAGAAGTCTTCGTTAACAGCTTCGTTTACGACTGCGTCTTTTTCGGCTTGGCTTACGGCCTCTTTGCCTTCTTCTAGCTCGCCGCCGTCTTTTTCAAGCTGAGAGCGTCCCTCGATGATAGCCTCAGCCATCTCTTGGCAGAAAAGCTGAACCGAGCGGATCGCGTCGTCGTTGCCAGGGATCGGGAAGTCGATAACGTCAGGATCGCAGTTTGTGTCGATCGGAGCTACGACAGGGATTTTTAGGCGGTTAGCCTCTTGTACGGCGATTTTTTCTTTTACGGTGTCGATGACGAAAATCATATCAGGCACGGTTTTTAGGTTTCTGATACCACCTAGAGACGCTAGAAGCTTCTCTTTTTTGCGGCGAAGCATTAGCGCTTCTTTTTTAGTTAGTAAATTTATAGAGCCGTCTTCTTCCATAGCCTCGATTACTTCGAGTTTGCGGATAGATTGGCGGATAGTGCCGAAGTTCGTCATCATACCGCCTAGCCAGCGGTGATTTACGTACGGCATGCCGCATTTTTCGGCATACTCTTTTAAAGTTGCGCCGGCTTGCTTTTTAGTACCTACGAAAAGTATAGTCTTGCCCTCTGCAGCCGCGTCGCGAACGACGTTATAAGTGTAGCGAAAGTAGCGGATAGTCTTTTGTAGATCTATAATATAGATACCTTTTCTCTCGCCGAAAATGAATTTTTTCATCTTCGGATTCCATCTGCGCGTTTGGTGTCCGAAATGAACGCCGCACTCTAGCAAATCTCTCATTGTTACCATGAGTTTCCTCCTTGTGGGTTTCCCCGAAATTTAGGTTTCTCCTCCACACCCATTAACATTTGCTTTTAACAAACGCAACCAAATTTTAGGACTGGTGTGTGTGAATTGAAGCTTGGATTATATTTAAAAATAGCTAAATTAAAGCTAAATTTAAGCGGCAAAAGCCATAAATGCTAGTTTAAATAGCCGATTAATTAAATTATATGTTTTTTTTGATATAATCGCACGTATTCTTAAAAGGTTTTTAAACCGTAACGCACGC